>CAYZMR010000143.1:0-9861 GCA_964479515.1 uncultured Hyphomicrobiales bacterium
GTCAACGAGACGATCTCGTCGCTGCTGATGACCTATATCGGCATCGCCATCATGAACTTCTTCGTCGAAGGCTCGCTGCGCGACCTGACGAATCCGAACAAGCCCTCGACCATGCCGATCGGCGACAACTACATGGTCGGCAAGATTCCCGGCACCGAGGTGCATTGGGGGCTCGCGGCCGGCATCGTGCTGGCGATCGTGCTGCACATCCTGATGACCCGCACCACATTCGGTTTCGCGGTGCGCGTCTCCGGCGGCAATCCGCGCGCCGCGCTGGCGCAAGGGCTGCCGGTCGGCAAGCTGATCGTGATCTGCTGCATGATCGCGGGCGCCTGCGCCGGGCTTGCCGGCTTCTTCGAGGTCGCGGCGATCCAAGGCCGCGCCAACGCCTCGCTCGCGGCGGGTTACGGCTTCACCGGCATCCTGGTCGCGTTCCTGGCGCGCCATAACCCGATCGCCATCATCCCGGTTGCGATCATGTTCGGCGGCATCGTCGCCTCCGGCGGTCTGGTGCAGCGCCGCATGGATCTCCCGGACGCGACGGTGCTCGTGCTGCAGGGGCTCACCTTCGTGGTGCTGCTCGCATCCGAGACACTCTATGGCCGCTTCAAGATCTTCCAGGTCGGCGGCTCAGCGGAGCGCACATGAACGACGGCGCGCTTGCCATTGTGCTGTTTGCGATCGTGGGTGGGGCGTTGCGCGTCTCGACGCCGTTCATGTTCGTCGCGCTCGGCGAATGCCTCACGGAAAAATCCGGCCGCGTGAATCTCGGGCTCGAGGGCACGCTCGTGCTCGGCGCCATGACGGCCTACGCGATCTCGTTTCATTCCGGTTCGCCCTGGCTGGGCGTGTTCGCGGCCGGTTGCGCCGGTTCCGTGCTCGGGGCGATGCACGGCTACATCTGCAAGCTGCCGAAGGTGAACGACATCGCGGTCGGCATCGCCATGATGCTGTTCGGCACCGGCGTCGCGTTCTTCTTCGGCAAGGCCTACATTCAGCCGTCCGCGCCGCGGCTCGGCTCGTTCTCGCTCGGCGCATGGACCGGCAACCAGCAGATCGCGACCGCGCTGCAGATCAATCCGCTGCTGCTCGTCGGCATCGCCGTTGCCATCATCATGGCGTGGGCCTTCGCCAACACCAAATGGGGCCTGATCGTGCGCATGACCGGCGACTCGGCGCCGTCGGCGAAAGCGATGGGCGTATCGGTCGATCTTGTCCGCTTCCTCGCGACCACGATCGGCGGATTTCTCGCCGGCGTCGGCGGCGCGTTTCTGTCGCTGTTCTATCCCGGATCGTGGAATCAAGGCCTCTCGTCGGGCCAGGGCCTGATGGCGGTCGCGCTCGTGATCTTCGCGCGCTGGAGCCCGATCCGCTGCGTCATCGCGGCGCTGCTGTTCGGCGCGGCGGGTGCGATAGGCCCGGCCTTGCAGTCGATCGGCATCACGCAGGGCTACTACTTCTTCAACGCCGCGCCCTACATCCTGACGCTTGGCATCATGATCGCGTCCGCCGGCTCGAAGCGGGCGATGCGCGACGTGCCGGGCGAGCTCAGCATCACCAAGTGAGCGAGGCGTCACGATGAGCGCGCTCGGTGGACTGAACAAGACTCCGAACGGCGTGGTGATCGGGCTGATCCAGCTTCAGCTTCCGGTCGTGAAGACGCCGGACGACCTCGCGACCCAGACGCAGCGCATCGTCGCGATGGTCGGCAAGGCGCGCCGCAACATGCCGACGATGGACCTCGTCGTGTTTCCCGAATACGCGCTGCACGGCCTCTCGATGGATACCAATCCGGCGATCATGTGCGCGCTCGACGGGCCGGAGGTCGCGGCCTTCAAACAGGCCTGCCGCGATAACAAGATCTGGGGCTGCTTCTCGATCATGGAAAGCAACCCCGGCGCCTATCCGTTCAACTCCGGCCTCATCATCGACGACACCGGCGCGCTCAAGCTCTATTACCGCAAGATGCACCCGTGGGTGCCGGTCGAGCCGTGGGAGCCGGGCGACATCGGCATCCCGGTGATCGAGGGGCCGAAGGGCGCCAAGATCGCGCTCATCATCTGCCATGACGGCATGTTCCCCGAGATGGCGCGCGAGTGCGCCTACAAGGGCGCCGAAATCATGATCCGGACCGCCGGCTACACGGCGCCCATCCGCGACTCCTGGCGCTTCACCAACCAGTCGAACGCCTTCTGCAATCTCATGGTCACGGCGAATGTATGCATGTGCGGGTCGGACGGCACGTTCGACTCGATGGGTGAGGGGATGATCGTCAATTTCGACGGCACGATCATCGCGCACGGCACGTCCGGCCGCGCCGACGAGATCATCACGGCGGAAGTGCGTCCCGACCTCGTGCGCGAGGCGCGCCGTCATTGGTCGGTCGAGAACAACATCTACCAGTTTGGCCATCGCGGCTTCACGGCCGTCGCCGGCGGCGCGCAGGATTGCCCCTACACCTACATGCGGGACCTGGTCGCCGGCCGTTACCGGCTGCCGTGGGAGGCCGAGGTCGTCCACACCGACGGCACGTCGTGCGGCTTCCCGGCGCCGACGCGGCGCTTCGGCGAGCGGCTCGACCGCGCAGCGGAGTGACTGACATGTCCACGATCCCCGGCGATCCTTACGCTTGGCCGTTCGACGGCGATCTCAAGCCGGAAAACACCGCGCTCATCATCATCGACATGCAGACCGATTTCTGCGCGCCCGGCGGCTATGTCGACAAGATGGGCTACGACCTGTCGCTGACCCGCGGGCCGATCGGACCGATCAGCACCGTGCTCGACGCGATGCGCGCGAAGGGCTACGGCGTGATCCACACGCGCGAAGGGCACCGGCCCGATCTCGCGGATCTTCCGGCCAACAAGCGTTGGCGCTCGCGCCAGATGGGCGCCGGCATCGGCGATCCGGGGCCGTGCGGCAAGATCCTGATCCGCGGCGAGCCCGGCTGGGAGATCATCCCGGAGCTTGCGCCGGCGCCCGGGGAGCCGATCATCGACAAGCCCGGCAAAGGCTCGTTCTGCGCGACCGACCTCGAGCTGCTCTTACGCACCAAGGGCTGGCGCAACATCGTGCTCTCGGGCGTGACGACCGACGTCTGCGTGCATACGACGATGCGCGAGGCGAACGATCGCGGCTTCGAATGCCTGCTGCTGGAGGACTGTTGCGCGGCGACCGATCGCGGCAACCATCAGGCGGCGA
The DNA here is from genome assembly GCA_964479515.1 of uncultured Hyphomicrobiales bacterium. Lineage (GTDB taxonomy): Bacteria > Pseudomonadota > Alphaproteobacteria > Rhizobiales > Xanthobacteraceae > PALSA-894. Next base: position 3,202 of record CAYZMR010000143.1, read on the forward strand.
TCAAGATGGTCAAGATGCAGGGCGGCGTGTTCGGCTCGGTGTCGGATTCAAAATCCTTCGTGGAGAATTTGCCGTGAGCGTCGCCGAAGCCATTCCCGCGCCCGCCGTCGCGCCCATGCGCGCGATCTCGATCGAGACGATCGGGATGACGAAAATCTTCGGATCGCTGGCCGCGCTGGAGGACGTCTCGATCAATGTCGAGCCTGGCACGTTCCACGCGCTGCTCGGCGAGAACGGCGCCGGCAAGTCGACGCTGGTCAAATGCATCATGGGCTTCTACTCGGCCGACAAGGGCACCGTGCTGCTCAACGGCCAGGAGGTGCCGATCCACAATCCGCGCGACGCGCGCGCATACGGCATCGGAATGGTCTACCAGCACTTCACGCTGGTGCCCTCGCTCACCGGGGCCGAGAACCTTGTCATCAGCCGCGCCGACGCGCCCGCGATCATCGACTGGAAGAAGGAGATGGCCTCGCTCGAAGCCTTTCTCCAGCGCATGCCGTTCCGCGTGCCGCTCGACGTGCCGGTCTCCGCGATGGCGGCGGGTGAGAAGCAGAAGCTCGAGATTCTGAAGCTCCTCTATCTCGACCAGCGCCTGCTCATCCTCGACGAGCCGACCTCGGTGCTCACCCCCGACGAGGCCGACGAGATGCTCGGCCTGTTGCGCGGCATGGCGCAGCGCAAGGACATCACCGTGATCATGATCACGCACAAGTTCCGCGAGGTGACGAGCTTCTGCGACAGCGTGACGGTGCTGCGCCGCGGCCGCAAGGTCGGCGGCGGCAAGGTCTCGGAGCTCTCCACCGAGCAGATGGCGCGCATGATGATCGGCGACACGCAGATCCGCGAGCGCGCGGTGCGCGCGGCACGCGCCCCCGGCGACACCGTGCTGGAGCTTGCGGCGCTCTTTGCCGAAGATGACGAAGGCTTGCCGGCGCTGGAGCAGCTCAACCTGAAGGTCCACGCCGGCGAGATCGTCGGCATCGCGGGCGTCTCGGGCAACGGGCAGTCGGAGCTGGTGGAGGTGCTCTCCGGCCAGCGTCCGCTCACCGACGGGCGCATCATCATCAAGCAGAAGCCGTTCGAGCCGAACCGCGACTCGTTCTATCGGCTGAAAATCTTCGGGCTGCCCGAGGAGCCATTGAAGAACGCGACGGTGCCGAAGATGACCGTCGCCGAGAACATGGCGTTCCGCACCTTCGACAAGCCGCCGACCGCGAAGCTCGGCTGGTGGCTCTCGCCCGGCCCGATGCGCACCAAGGCGCGCGAACTGATCGCGCGCTATCGGGTGAAGACGTCATCGCCGGAATCCCCGATCGCCGACCTCTCGGGCGGCAACGTGCAGCGCGCGGTGCTGGCGCGCGAGCTCTCCGGCGACGTCGACGTGCTGATCGTCGCCAATCCGTGCTTTGGGCTTGATTTCGCCTCGGTCGCCGAAATCCGCGCGCAGATCATGGAGCAGCGCAATCGCGGCGCCGCGGTGCTGCTGGTCTCCGAAGACCTCGACGAGATCCTCGAGCTTGCCGACCGCGTCGCCGTGATGTCCGGCGGCACGATCAACTACGTCGCGCCGATCGGCGAGACCGATCGCACCACGATCGGCCGACACATGGCGGGGCACTGAGCGGCGGCGAAGCGCCCGCGCGCCAGATCAGCAGACGTTGTTGGTGCACTCGCCCCAGTTCGTGCACACCGTGGTGCCGTCCGGGCGGCGGCGCCACGCGATGCACTCGCGCCGTACGAGGATCGTGGCCTCGCTGCGCGGCGCTGATTTCGCGCCGGAGGTCAGCGCCTGAGCGCCATGAGACGTCGCAAACATCAGCGCGCCGAACGCCGCCGCGCCGAGAACGATCCGGGCAGAGACTAGCATCGATTTCTCCTTCGTCGGATTTTCAAGCCGTGCGCCGATCGTACGCCCGCAGCATCGACAGACCAACATGATTGTCGAGCGCAAGACGGAACAGCGATATAAGACCTTCGTGGGAGATCGTCATGAACGCGCCGGACACGCCGAAGAATTTTGTTGGAACTTTGCCGCAGGGGGAGCGGCGCGACTTTTCCAGCATCGGCTATGACGAGGCGTTGCGGCGCGCGCGCGAGATCGTACCCGTCCTGCGCGAGCGCGCGCAGCGCACCGAAGACGCGCGCACGCTGCTGCGCGAGAACGAACAGCTCCTGCATGAGACTGGGCTGTTCCGCTTCCACCAGCCGAAGGCCTTCGGCGGCATGGAACTCCCGTTCGTCGCGATCTTCGACATTCCGGCGGAGATTGCGCGCGGCTGCCCGTCGACCGCCTGGAACGTCGGCAATCTCGCGACCCATCACTGGATGCTCGGCTACTACGATCCGGCGACCCAGCACGAGGTGTGGGACGAAAATCCGGACGCGCTGATCGCCTCATCGATCGCGCTCGCGGCCGGGCGCGCCCGCAAGGTCGACGGCGGGTACGTCGTCAGCGGCCGCTGGCCGTTCTCCTCCGGCGTCGACAACGCCGATTGGAACATGCTCGCCGTCACGGTCTATGACGGCGACAAGGCGGTCGACTGGCGGCTCTGCATGGTGCCGAAGTCCGACTACGAGATCATCGACACCTGGTTCGCGATGGGTATGGCGGGGACGGGCAGCAAGGACATCGCCGTGAAGGAGCTGTTCGTCCCCGAGCGGCGCGCGCTTGAACTCGCGCGCACGCGCGGCGGCTACGATCATCTGGGCGCGGCGATCCATCGCGGCGCGCTGTTCGGCATCCCGATCATCGGCGCCGCCGGCATTCCGCTCTCGCCCGCTTCGGTCGGCGCCGCGGAGGGCGCCTACGAACATTTCATCGCCGCGATGGGCAAGCGGATGGGCACCTATACGGGTGCCAAGGTCGCCGACTTCCAGGCGGTGCAGATCAAGCTCGCGCGTGCGCGCGTGCTGATCGATTCCGGCCGCGCGCTCTCGCGCAACGCCTCGATCGCGCTGCAGGAGATGTCGTCGCGCGGCGAAATCCCCGACATCGCGACCAAGCTGCGCTGGCGCGCCCAGTCGGCCTTCGCCGTCAACCAGGCGCGCGAGGCGGTCGAGACGCTCTGGTCTTGCTATGGCGCGCAGGGCATCTACACGCGCGATCCGCTGCAGCGCTATCTGCGCGACGTCATCGCGATGAACCAGCATTTCTCGTTCAATTTCGACATCGCGGGCGCCGCCTTCGGGCTGCACGCGCTCGGCGGGCCTTACGCCAACCCGACGATGTGAGCGCTAGGGTCTGATTCAACTGCGTTGAATCAGACCCGTCGCTTTTTCTTCTTTGGGCATGATCTTTTCCGAAAACCGGTGCCCACTTTTCGGGATCATGCCCTAAGCGCCGTCCGCGCGGCGCAGCCGTTGCCATTCGAGCAGCGCGAACGCGATCAGCGCGCCGCACAGCGGCAGGATGAAATAGAGCAGGCGGAAGATCAGCAGCGAGGCGAGCAGTTCCTCTTTCTGGAATTGCGGCAGGCCGAGCAGCATCGCGGCTTCGAGCACGCCGAGGCCGCCGGGTGCGTGGCTCAAGAACCCGAGCAGGATCGCGACGACGAAAGTCACCGCCACTGTGACGGCATCGATCGGCGGTGACGCCGGCATCAGCGCCCAGACGGCGAGTGCGCCGCAGGAGAGGTCGAGGATGCCGATGCCGATCTGCGCCAGCGTCATGCGGGCATCAGGCAGCGCGATCCGCCAACTCTCGCGGCCGATCGTGCGCGGTCGCGGCAGCAGCCACGCGAGATAGGCCGCGATTGCGGCGAGCCCGGCGATCGCGATACTGCGCGCGAGCCACGCCGGCAGCTCGGTGACGCGGCTCGCCGCGTCCGGCGCGTAGGCGACGCCGAGGCCGAGCATCACGGCGTTGCCGAGCCAGAAGGTCAGCCCGGTGATGAACGCGATCTTGGCGATGTCGATCAGCGTCAGGCCCCACGCCGAATAGACGCGGAACCGTACCGCCGCGGCGGTGAAGACGGTGGCGCCGAGATTGTGCCCGATCGAATAGCTCGTGAAGCTTCCGAGCAGCGCCATGCGGTAGGGCACATCGTGGCGCCCGATCGTGCGCAGCGCGAAGAGGTCGTAGAGACTGTAGGTCATGTAGCCGGCGGCGACGAAGCCCGCCGCCATGAGCACGGCTCGCCACGACATCGCTTCCAACGCGGCGAGGATCCGCTGCGGCTCGATATCGCGGAGCAGGCGGCCGAGCGTGACGATCGCAAAGGCGATGATCGTCAGGCTGATCGCGATGCCGAGCGAGCGCCATCCAAGTCTCGCCGAGACGGTTCGCCCGGCGGCGCGCGTCGCGTTCAACATCGTCTGTCGGTCACGCGCTTTGCCACGCCGGAATCGACTCAGGCGGCAACATCGCATTGCTTTGCAACGATCGTATAACAGCGCCCGCGCATTACAGCGGCGCGACGTCATCGAAATGAAATGCGAATCCGTCACATCTGCGCGGATGCAAGCGCGCTTTCTCGAAACATCGCCGCGGCCGACATACAGGCACCGATCGAGTCAGCGTCGCGCTAGCAGGGAGGTCTAGCCCGATGCGCGTGCTGGTCGCGACGGATGCCTGGCATCCTCAAGTCAACGGGGTGGTCCGGACGCTGACCTCGCTCACGCGCGCCGCGCAAGGGCTCGGCGTCACGATCACGCCGCTCACGCCCGAAGGCTTCTTCTCGGTCGGCCTGCCGAGCTATCCGGGCCTGCGTCTCGCGCTGCCGAGCCCGCGCGGCATCGCGCGCCGCATCGAGGCCGCAGCCCCGGACGCGATCCATATCGCGACCGAGGGGCCGGTCGGCGTCATGGTGCGCCGCTATTGCGCGCTCCATCGCATACCCTTCACCACTAGCTACACGACGCGCTTCCCCGAATACATTTCGAGGCGCTGGCCGATCCCGGAATCGTTGAGCTACGCGGTCTTGCGCCGGTTCCATGCCGGCGCGACCGTGACGATGGTATCGACGCCCTCGCTGATGGCCGAGCTCGACGGCCGCGGCTTCGAGCACCTCGGAATGTGGACGCGCGGCGTCGATACGGACGTGTTCCAGCCCGAGCCCGCGGTGGACCTCGGCCTGCCGCGGCCGATTTTCTTGAGCATCGGGCGCATCGCGGTGGAGAAGAACCTCGAAGCGTTCCTCGCGCTCGATCTGCCGGGCACGAAAGTCGTCATCGGCGAAGGACCGCAGGAAGCCGAGCTGCGCCAGCGCTTCCCGCAGGTGCGGTTCCTCGGGGTGCTGCATGACAGGACGCTGGCGGCGCATGTCGCGGCGGCTGACGTCTTCGTGTTTCCGAGCAAGACCGACACGTTCGGCGTCGTGCAGCTTGAAGCGTTGGCGTGCGGCGTGCCGGTCGCGGCGTTTCCGGTCACGGGGCCGCAGGATGTGATCGCCAACAACCGGACCGGCGTTCTGGACCACGACCTGCGCGCCGCCTGTCTCGGCGCCCTGCAGGTTTCGCGCGAAGCGTGCCGCGCCTTCGCGCTGACACGATCCTGGGAGGCAAGCGCGCGTCAGTTCATCGGACACGTCAACAAGGTGGTGGTCAGCAAGGCCAGCAAGCCGCGCACCGCCCTGGTGGAGGCGTCCGTCAGCGGCTGAGGCCGGTGACGGACAAAATCGGGAGAACGGAAGTGACGATGACGACGGACCTCGACACACATGCGGTCTCGGCCGCTTATGACCGCTGGGCGCCGGCCTATGATCTCGTGTTCGGCGCGGTGTTCGAACGTGGCCGGCGGGCCTCGATCGACGCGGCTGAACGCATCGGCGGGCGCATTCTCGAGGTCGGCGTCGGCACCGGAATCTCGCTCCCCGACTACTCGCGCAAGAACCGGATCTACGGCGTCGATATCTCGGAAGAGATGCTGCGCAAGGCGCAGGAGCGCGTCACCGAGCTCGGCCTCACGCACGTCGAAGGCCTCGCCGTGATGGACGCCGAGCATCTCGACTTCCCGGACGATTCGTTCGATGTGATCGTCGCGCAATACGTCATCACGGCGGTGCCGAATCCCGAAGCCGCGCTCGACGAGTTCGCCCGCGTGCTCAAGCCGGGCGGCGAGATCATCATCGTCAGCCGCATCGGCGCGGAGGCGGGCCTGCGGCGCTCGATCGAGCACTGGGTCCAGCCGGTCGCGCGCAAGCTCGGCTGGCGCACCGAATTCTCGTTCGAGCGCTATGCGCGCTGGGCGGCCGGTGCGAAGGACGTGCGCCTGGTCGAGCGGCGCGCGATGCCGCCTTTGGGGCATTTCAACCTGATCCGCTTCACCAAGATTGCAGAAGGCTCGACCGAGCCCGCGAGCCTTCAGGCGAAAGCCGGCTGATCCGGCGCGGCGTCATGCCGCGCGCCGCCCGGCGATACCCAACTGTCACATCCGTTTCGCCGAATCGTAATAACGACACCCGAATGACAAGGAACGGGGCTCATCATGCATCATTTTCTTGAGACGTTACGCGTCCAGCGATGGGACGATCATCGTTACTATCATCACAGCCGGATCAACCAGTCCCTGCATTTGGTCAGTGCGATCAGCTTCCTGATCGCCTACGTCATGGTGTTCTTCGATCCGGGCGTCGCCGGACTGATCGGCTGGCTCGTCTCGATGACGTCGCGCCAGGCCGGTCACTTCTTCTTCGAGCCGCTCGGCTACGACGAGATCAA
>CAYZMR010000144.1:0-9770 GCA_964479515.1 uncultured Hyphomicrobiales bacterium
GGCCGGCTCATCAGCTCGGACCGGATCAGGCCCCAATAGGTCCAGGCGAGCAGCAGCGCGACCACGACCTCATATAGCGCGAGCCAGCGGAAGTTGCCGCCGAGGCAGAGATAGAGGACCGCGAGGCCGAGCCGCGCCAGGATGCCGACAACGTTCGGGACGCGCTGGTAGCGCGGCTCGATATAGCCCGGCACATAAAGCACCGCCGTCGCGAGCAGCATCACGCCGACGGCGCGCAGCCAGCCGTCCGGTGTGGGCGCCGGCAGGGCCAGCCATTCCGACAGATGGCCCGGCCAGATGAGCGCGCCAAGGCCGGCGAGCGCCTGCACGATCAGCACGACCAGCAGCAGGCCGCGATAGGTGCGGCTCCGGCTTGCGGCTTCCGATTGCGTCCAACCAATCCTCAGGGCGTCAGCATCGGTCATGGTGAAGCGCCTCACGTCATAGAGTGAGAAGGTAGGCCAACAGATCGTTCTTCTCGGACGCGGACAGCGCCGTGCCGTAGACATGCCCCGCGTTGCTGTTGCCGATCAGCGCGGTGTCGTAGCAGAAGCCCTGCGCCGGCGGATTCACCGGATCGCAGGACGGCGACGTAAAGCCGCCATTCGCGCCATCGAGCACGTCGAGGCCGCGCACGAAGGCGCGCGGGCGCTGTTCCGGCGTGTTGAGGAGGTCGCGCAGCGTCGGCACCGAGCCGTTGTGCAAATAGGGTCCCGAGAGCCAGAGCCCGTAGAGTGGCTCGGTGATGTAGCCGTCGACCTTGCGGAACGATTTGAAGCCCCAGTCGCGGCCCTTGCGATAGGCGTTGTAGGCGTCGGCGGCCGCTTGCGTCCACATCAGGTTGCGCTGGATATCGGTGCCGATCTCGCCCGAAATCACCGTGAGCGTGCGCGCGCCATCTTCGGCGTGGCATTCGCCGCAATGCGCGCCGAACAAGGCCTTGCCGCGCTCGACCGCGGCGGGGTCCGGCCGGTGCGGCGATGGCGGCGGCTTGAGGTCGCGCAGATAGGTCTCGATGCGGGCGATGGACGCGTCGTTGAATTCCTTGGCGACCGCGCCGTCGCCGAGCGCCGAAGAGACCGCAACCTCGTGCAGCGACGTGCTCAGCCCGTCCCAATGATACGGCGTCGGCGTGCGGATGGCCGCGCGCGCCCGGAGATTCCATACCGCCAGCATGTCGCTGTTGCCGAGTGTGCCGTCGTCGTTCAGCCCGAGCATGCCGAACTTGACCGGGTTGAACGGATCGATGCGCCCCGGCCCCCAGGTCGGCCGCTTGTCGGTCCACGCATAGGCCTCGCCCTGCTTCTTGAGCTGATCGCGCACATACGGAATGAGCACGGCGCGATAGAGCAGCTCTTCGGCGAGGGTGAGTTTCACCTTCGCGGCGATCGCGGGGATCAATGTCGCGCCCGTGAAGGCATCGTCGTTGGCGCAGTTCGACAGGAAGCGCTGATAGGCCTGGATGTCGATCGTGTTGGCGGCGCCGCCGAAATAAAGCCGCGGCTCGGCGTCGGGCGTACTGCGCGCCCGCACCGTGTGGCAGATCGCGCAGTTGATCGACATGCGCTCGACGCCGGCCTTCGCGCGCGAGAAGCCGACCGGCGTGTCGCGCGCGGCATCGCGCCCCTGCTCCCAGAGAAAGCCGAAGCCCGCATAGCCGGTCGTCCCCGCCGGCAGATGTTTCGCGCAGATGTCCGGCAGCGCGACCCAGATCGCGTAAGGTACGCCGGCCGCGCCGTCATTGCCGATCGAGCCGTATTTGAAATGGTCCTCGTCGGAGGCGTATTTCGGCAGGATCGGCGCGAGCAGGACTTGCGCCGCGCCCCACACGAAAGCCGCAAGGAAGATCAGCGCGAGCAGGAACGCGACGGCGCGGCCGCCGCCCGGAGGCTTGCCGGCGGCGGCGTCCTTGGTGCGCTGCCAGGCGAGATAGAGGCAGACCGCTTGCGGCGCGCCGAAGAACAGGTCGAACAGGCCGAACGCGAGATAGCGCCCGCCGACCACCGCGAAGAAGCAGAAGCCCGCGAACCGGCAAACAATCGTGAACACCGTCGCGAAGCAACTGCGGCATGGATCGATGCCAGCCGGGATATAGAAACCCGTCAGCAGCAGGATGCCGAACGCGCCGAAGCGCGGCCACACCAGCGGCGTCGCGGGATCGAGATCGAGCAGCGCGATCACCTGCGCGGTGAAGATGATGCTGGTCAGCGTGATGACGATATTCGCGAAGATGCCGGCCCAGACGATGCGCTGGTACCAGACGAGCGCGGAGGCGCCCGGACCGTCCTCCATCGCGCAATCGGGTTTCGGCTCGGCCATGCGCGCGCCCCGTCAGAACGTCAGCAGGTAGGCGAGAAGGTTCTCCTTCTCGGCCGCGGACAAGGCAGTGCCGTAGACGTGACCGCCATTGCCGTTTCCGGGCAGGCGGGTGTCATAGCAATGGCCGCTCGACGGCGGCTTGGCGGGATCGCAGGGCGGCGCGAGGAAGCCGCCGTTCTTGCCGTCGATCACGTCGAGGCCGCGCACATAGGCCGCCGGCCGTTCCGATTGCGGCTTCAGGAGATCGCGCAAGGTCGGCACCGAGCCGTTGTGCAGATAGGGCCCGCGCAGCCAGAGCGCGTCGAGCGGCATGTTGGCGTAGCCGTTCGTCTTGACGAAATGTTTGAACTGGTAGGGCGTGCCGGCGAACAGCTCGTTGATCTGGCGCTGGCGGAAGGCCTCCGTATAGGAGTCGAGCCGGCCCGGATCGGCGCCGAGATTGGCATTCGGCAGCACCGTGCCGAGCTTCTCGCCCTTGAAAACATAATCGCCGCCGTCCTGATAACCATGGCAGGCCGCGCATTCGCGCATGAAGATCGTCTTGCCGTCCGCGACGGCTCCCGGGTCCGGCCGATGCGGGCTCGCAGGCGGCTTCAACGTGAGGAGCCAGTCGGCGACGCGCTTGATGGCATCGATCTGGACGGATTGAACCGTCACGCCCGCGCCGAGCGCAGCGGAGAGATTGCGCTCCATCAGCGAGTCGTTGTTGCCGTCCCAGTGCAGCCGCATACCCTCACGCGGCTGCTGATTGAAGATCGAGGGAAAGTCCGCGGCGCCGTAGCGTTCGCCCGGCGAGAGCGCGCCCAGCATCTCCTCGAACTGCACCAGCTTATAGGGGTTGAACGTATCGACGCGACCCGGCCCCCACGGCTTCTGCTCGGCGATGAAGGCCGCGAGCCGCGAGCGGCGCTGGATGAAGCCTTCGCGCACGCGCGGGATGACGTAATAGGTCCACACCAGCCGTTCGAGCAGGCCGAAGCGCGCGCCGGCCTGCTGCATGGCCGGCATCAGCGTTTCGGCCTTGAGCCGCTCGTCGACGCCGGCATCGAGCACGAACTGGATGAAGCGGTAGAGATTGAGGTTATTCGCCGGCATGCCGGGGACGATCGTCGGCGGCGCATCCGCGCTTGGGCGCCAGGTCCCGGTGTGACAGACCGCGCAATTGAACCAGACGAGGTCGACGCCCTGGTAGTCGCGCTTGGAGATGCCGATCGGCAGATCCTCCTGCGCGCCGTCCGGGCGCTTGCGGTAGAGGAAGCCGAAGGCACGGTAATCGCGTTGCGCCTCGAACTCCTTGGCGAACAAGAGCGGCAAGGCCTGCCACACCCAGTACGGCATGCCCGAGCCTTCGTCCGCGCCGATCGAGCCGTGCTCGAAATGCGTCACGATGTCGGGGAAGGTCGCGGCACTATTGCGTTGCAGACGGATCGCGAAATAGACGCCGAGACCGGCGAGGAACAGGCCGAGCAGCATCAGCAGCACCAGCAGGATCACGACCACGAGCCCAAAGCGGCGGCGCGGGCGCGACTGCGCCTCCACATAGGTGACCGGCGGCTCGTGCTTGTGGACGGACTGATCGGCCATGGTCACACCGGCGGCAGGTTCAAGGTCGCGCGCGTGCGGTAGACCGACATCACCTCGTCGATCATCGCGTCGCGGCTCGCGAAACGCGGCAGTTCGTAGCAGCCGAGCGGATTCTTCGGCGCGTTGAGCAGGCACTTGTTGCAATAGGTGCAGGGCACCTTGGGCTGGTCGGCGCCGGCGGCCCATTGCTGCGGCAGATCGTTGTTGGCGATCAGCGAGCGCGCGATCGCGACGCCATCGAACGCGCCGGAGGCTATGCCGGCGCGGATGAAGGACGCGGTCTGGTAGCCGCCGGTGTTGAGCACCGGCACCTTCACGGCCGCCTTGATGGCGCGCGCCTCCTCGATGCTCACGCCCTCGATCGGCATGCCCTTCTTCATGCGGAACCAGATCCACTGGAAGATCGGGCGCAGCACGCGGTAGCGGAAGAGCAGGAAGTTGCGGAACGTATCGACGCCCGACGCGATCATGCCGTCATAGGTCGTGGCGATCGTCTCGAAGGAAAAATCGCCCGGCGGGTTGAGCGGATGGGGAAACAGCGAGCCGCTCGACACGTGGATCGCGTCGACGCCCTCGGCCTCGCACCATTTCGCGACCTCGATCGTATCGGCGAGCACGTTGCCCTTCTTCTCCCACGGGATGACGTTGTTGCGGTCGATCGCGGAGAGCTTGACCTGCAGGTGGTAGTCGCGCCCGACGCGCGCGCGAATGGCGCGGATCACCTCGAGCAGGAAGCGCGCGCGGTTTGCAAGCGAGCCGCCATATTCGTCGGTGCGGTCATTGATCCCGGAGGAGAGAAACTGCGTGAACAGATAGCCGTTCGCGGCGTGCAACTCGACGCCGTCGAGGCCGGCTTCGCGCGCGCGCCAGGTGCCGTCCGCGAAGGCCTGGATCAGATGATCGATCTCGGCCTTGCTGGCGGCCTGGCAGAGGAAGCCGTGCAGCGTCTCCTTGCGGCTCGTGGAGGAGAGCACCGGGCGGCCGGAATTGTGCACGCCGGGAAGGTCCATCTGCCGTCCGGAGTGGGACAACTGCATGATGAACTTGCAGTCCCACTGATGCACGGCCGCGCCGACGCGCTCCCACAGCGGAATGAAATCGTCGCGATGCACCGTGCCGTAGCCGGCGGCGATGCGGCCCTCGATCAGCACCGGCACGAAGGACGAGATGATCGCGCCAGTGCCGCCCTTGGCGAACTTGCTCTCCCAGTTGACGCGGGTCTGGGTGAGCGAGCCGTCCTCGTTGTCGAAGCGTCCGGAGATGCTGGAGCGGAAGATGCGGTTCTTCACCGTCAGCGAGCGGAACTTGAGCGGCGTGAAGATGGGATCGGGGCTCATGACGCCGGCCCCGCAGGCTCGGCCGCGACCGCGCGCTCCCACACGACGCGCAACAGCGCCGGCACGAACGCGACCGCCGGGCATTCCGCCCAGGTGCCGGCCATGAACACCGCGTCGGCGCCCGGCGCATGCGCGCGCACGCTGTCGAGCTGATAGAGCAGCAGCGTGCCCGGCCGCACTTCGCCCGCGAGCGTGCCGCCATGCACGGTCGCCTGGCGCAACACGGTCTCGGGCGCGAACAGGCAGCGGCCGACCACCTCATCGGCCGATGGGAACGGCGCGCCCTTGGCGTAGAGGTCGCGCATCGCCGTAAAGCCGCGCACGAGGTTATGCACCGCGATCCCGGTCGCGTGCACGCCCGCGAGATCGCCGCCGACGCGCTTTGCGAGCAGCTTGCGGGCGCGGCGCAGGCTGCCGGTGATGTGGAGCTGAAGCGTGCGCAGCGGATTCTTCGAATGCACCGCGTCGTCGAGGTCTTTCGCGGCCTTGAAGCTGTCGGCATCGCCGACGTAATCGGGAACGAACAGCCGCCCGACAGCCTGCTGCGCGGCGGGGCCGATGTCGGACGTCTCGGTTTCGCCGTGCACCGCCGCGACCAGACGCGCGATCGTCGCGTCGTCCCAGAGCGTGCCCGTCGCAGGGTCGAGCCGTCGCCGCAGCGCCGCCTGGTGGCTCGCGCGCTCGACATCGCCGCGCGGCGCGACCGAGGGCAGCGGCTTGCCGTCGAGCCGCAGCGCGTTGCGCACGCGCTGCGTCAGCAGCCGGTTGACGAGCGGGCCCTTGGGCTCGAAGTCGCGGTCGAGCCGGGTGTCGAGCGAGAGCGTCGCAATCTCCGCCTTGTCGTCGATCGTCTTGATGTCGACGAGACCGGGGATGCGGATCGAACTGCCCATGTCAGTGCCCCGGCCGGTCCCAGGGGAAGAACACGTTGCGCAGGTCGGCAAAGCGCGGCCGCAGCTTCGGGAAATGCCGCTCCAGCACGCTGCGGAAATTGTTGTCGGCCACCCAGGCGAAGCCCTGCGGCGTGTAGACCTCCGGCCTGAAGTCGTCGGTGAAGAAGCGATCGCTCTTCAGGCGCCGCGAGGCCATCAGGATGAAGATGCGGAACGCGGTATCGGAGAAGCCGAAGCCGGGCGGGGCGGTCTCACACAGCAGGCCGACCAGGAGATCGACCTTCTCGACCGCGCCGTAGACCTCCTTGAGCTCGGCCTGCCAGGTCTTGTTGGTGGTGAGGTCCTCGAAGCTCTTCGGCACGTGCATGCCGAGATTGCGGCGGAAATCGCAATAGCGCGGCACGCCGCGCTCGCGGTCGCGCAGGATGTCGACAGAGGCGAGATCGATGACGATCAGATTGTCGGGCGAGTCCTCCTTCACCAGCCGGCGCAGGCCGGCCGGATAGTTGTGCAGCACGAGGGCGCCGCAATTGCTGGTCGCGAGCGAATAGAGCACGTCCTCGAACGGCAGCGCCGAATAGAGCCGGTGCGCGCCGGTCGCGGTGAGGTCGGTGAAGGTGTGTTTTGCGACTTCGCCGTCGTCCGCGCAGCGGCGGAGCGAGAAGTCGTCCGGGATGAGCGAATGCATGCGATAGACCGCGGTGAATTCCTCCGTCATCGCATAGGGGGCGTTGTGCTGATCGGCGGGCGACCCCGGAATGCCGGAGAGGAGCTCGCCATCGCCGAGACGGCCATAGGCGCGCCAATAATGCTCGCCGAGCAGGCCCCAGAAGTTGCCGCGCATCGCAAAGCGCCCTTCGGGCGAGTTCAACAGCGCCGGCGTCCACTCGGTGGTGTGGATCTTGGCGATCAGCGCGACGTTGACGAGCCGCGCCTTCTGGAACAGCCACTCGCCGTCGGCCTGCGGATATTGGACGCGCAGCATGTCGACGATCGCATTGTGCTCGCGCGCGAAGATGGTGTGCATCACCGACAGGCCGGTCCACCAGCTTCCGTTCACGCCGGCAAGCTCGAGGTCGGCGATGTCGTCCTCGAGCTTGTCGATCGGCAGCAATCCGTTCGGATCGAGCGCGATCTTGCCGTCGGGAAGCATCGCGTCGTTCGGCCCGTTCGCGCCGCGCACGCGCCGCTGCTTTTCCAGGCTGGAGCCATAGATCTGCGAGCCGTCCCACCAGTGCGTCTCGGTGTTGCGGTAGGTCGCGGGCTGGCCGTCGTCGGCGGCCGTGCGCAGCTGGTCCGGCATCGAGTGCAGGATCGTCATCTCGCTGGCGGGCCAGTCGTCGCCCTGCGGGAGCGGCAGGCGATGCGGCGGCTGCGTGGTGTCGCTCGGGCCGTGGCTCAGCCAGTCATGCACCATGAACTGAAGCCACGCCGGTACCAGCACGCTCAAATACGGCACCGGCGCGAACTCCTGGCGCTGCAACAGCTTGCGGCTGATGAGCCGGGGATTGGGCTCGTACAGCTCGGCCGGCGCCTCGCCGTAGGTCTCGGCGATCGGCATGTTGCGGCCGAAGCGCGCGCCCGCCATCCCCATCCAGGGGCAGCCGAGATCGTTGTAGCTGCCGTCGGCCTCGCGCTGGTCGCGGCGGTTGAGATCGCCCTTGGGATGCAGCAGCGCGGGATCGCGCTCGGTGTTGGAGAGATTGTTCTCGCGCATGTTGACGCGATGGCCGACGAGCGTCGGCATCGCGATCAGGAACGGCCAGCGGTACCAGACCGCGAACCGGTTGGTCAGGCGCGCGAAGAGGCCGAGCGCCCGATCGGAGATCGACACAGCCACGATGCCCCTCCCGCTTGACGCGACAAAACGACGAGCACCGCCGCGTCCTCGGGGCTCCGACGTGGCGTTGCGCGCGTCTCGACCTTCTCCGACGATCATGGGACAGGCAATTATGAGTTGCAATAGGTGCCGCAGGCGGACCTAACGCGGCGCTTGCGCGCACGCGCCCCCACTTCCGGCGCTCTCGCCCGCAGCCTGCGCGCGCTCACCGTCTGCCTAACTATTGGTCAGTCACCGCACGATTGTATGCAGCGGCGGTGCGGCGTCGCTCCCGGCGGCATTTTGCTTCGGCGCGAGGATGCGGCCCAGTCCCCGACCAGAATCAAAGGCTTAACGGGTGCGACCGAGCGCCGCGCGAGGGTGGCACGACGCTTGCGGAAAGCCTGATCGAACCCTCAGCGGCCCGATCGGGAGACTTGTCGATGAAGCGTCGTGATTTCCTCAAAACCGCGTCCGCGGTCGCTGCCAGCGCCGCGCTCCCCGCGCCCGCGATCTTCTCGCCCGCGAAGGCGCAAGGGCGCCAGGAGACGCTGCTCGTCATATCGGAGAGCGGACCGAACAATGTCGACATCCACGGCGTCGGCACCAACGTGCCGGGCTACGAGGTGTCGTGGAATTGCTACGACCGGCTCATCAGCCACGAGATGAAAGAGGTCAACGGCACGGCCTATTACGACAAGGACAAGTTCAAGATGGAGCTCGCCGACGACATGAATGTCGGCGACATGTCGGCCACGTTCAAACTGAAGAAGAACGCGGTGTTCCAGGACGGCACGCCGGTCACCGCCAAGGACGTGAAATGGTCGCTCGACCGCGCGGTCTCGGTCGGCGGCTTCCCGACCTTCCAGATGGGCGCCGGCTCCCTCACCAAGCCCGAGCAGTTCGTCATCGTCGACGACAACACGTTCCGCGTCGACTTTGCGAAGAAAGACCGGCTGACGATCCCCGACCTCGCCGTGATCGTGCCCTGCATCATCAATTCGGAACTCGTGAAGTCGAAAGCCACGGAGAAGGACCCGTGGGGCATGGAATATACCAAGCAGAACACCGCCGGCTCGGGCGCCTATCGCGTGGTCCAATGGACCGCCGGCACCGAAGTGATCCTCGAGCGCAACGACAAATGGACCGGCGGGCCGCTCCCGAAGGTGAAGCGCATCGTGTGGCGCATGGTGCCGTCGGCCGGCAACCGGCGCGCGCTGCTCGAGCGCGGCGATGCCGACATCTCCTACGAGCTGCCGAACAAGGATTTCGTCGAGCTGAAGGAAGCCGGCAAGCTCAACATCGTGTCGACGCCGTTCTCCAACGGCATCCTCTATCTCGGCATGAACGTGAAGAACCCGCCCTTCGATAATCCGAAGGTGCGCCAGGCGGTCGCCTACGCGGTGCCCTACCAGAAGATCATGGACGCCGTGCAGTACGGGCTTGCAAAGCCGATGTTCGGCGCGCCGGCCGACAAGCCGACCGAGGTCGCCTGGCCGCAGCCCACCAAGTTCAACATCGACATCGAGAAGGCCAAGAAGCTGATGGCCGAGGCCGGCTATCCGAACGGCTTCGAGACCACGCTGTCGTTCGACCTCGGCTTTGCCACCGTCAACGAGCCGACCGCGGTGCTGATCCAGGAAAGCCTCGGGCAGATCGGCATCAAGACCACGATCAACAAGATCCCCGGCTCGAACTTCCGCACCGAGCTGAACAAGAAGGTGCTGCCGCTCTACATCAACGTGTTCTCGGGCTGGCTCGACTATCCCGAGTACTTCTTCATCTGGTGCTATCACGGCAAGAATTCGATCTTCAACA
>CAYZMR010000145.1:0-9716 GCA_964479515.1 uncultured Hyphomicrobiales bacterium
CGGCGGTCGCGGTCGAGCCGTCATACATCGAGGCGTTGGCGACCTCCATGCCGGTCAGCAGCGCCACCTGGGTCTGGAATTCAAAGAGATAGTGCAGCGTGCCCTGCGCGATCTCGGGCTGGTAGGGCGTATAGGAGGTCAGGAACTCAGAGCGCTGAATGAGATGATCGACGCTTGCGGGAACGTGATGCTTGTAGGCGCCGCAGCCGACGAAGAACGGCACCGAGCCGGCCGCGACGTTGCGCGCCGCCATTCGTCCCAGGACGCGCTCGACCTCGATCTCGCCTTTGGTGTGCGGCAGGTCGGGAAGCGCCTTGAGACGCTTGTCCGCTGGCACGTCGGCGAACAGATCGTCGATGCCGCTCACGCCGATGCGCGCCAGCATCTCGGTTCGGTCTTGCGGCGTGAGCGGCAGATAACGCATGCGGGTCAGGCGCCTTCGGCCGAGGCGAACGACGTCGCGCCGTTGACCACGACTTCGCTTTTGATGGAATTCGCGATGTAGCATTCCTCGTGCGCGAGATGATGCAGCGTGTCGAGTTGCTCGGGTGTCGGCCGCTTGTCGCCGGAAAACGCAATCGCCGGATTGAGGGTGATCTTGGAGACCCACATTTGGCCGGCATCGTTCTTGGTCATTTCGCCGACCGCCTCATCCGCATAGGTGTCGATCACGAAGCCCTGCTTCGCCGCGACATAAAGAAACGTCAGCATGTGGCAGCTCGAGAGCGCCGCCACCAGCGCCTCCTCGGGATCGACCGCCTCGGCGACCGAATAGGGCAGGCGCACGCTGAGCGGCGAGGACGAGGCCGGCACTTCGATGCCGCCGTCGAAGCTCCAGCGATGCGCGCGGCTGTAGCGCTGGTCGGTGAACTTCACGCCGCCGTCGCGCTTCCACTTCACCGTCGCGCGGTATTCATGCGCCATGGCGCTGCCCTTTTCGCGTTCACGACAAGGTCGCGAGATAGTCCTTGTACTGGTCGTCGGTCATCAGCTCGTCGAGTTCGCGCGCGTTGGTGAGCTTGAGCCGGAAGAACCAGCCCTTGCCCTCGGCTTCCTCGTTGACGGCGCCCGGCGCGCCATCGAGCGACTGGTTGACGGCGACGACCTCGCCGCTCGCCGGCGCGTAGACGTCGCTCGCGGCCTTCACGGACTCGACCACGGCCGCTTCGGTGCCCTTGTCGACCTTGCGGCCGAGCTCCGGCAATTCGACATAGACGATGTCGCCGAGCTGCTGCTGCGCATGCTCGGTGATGCCGACGGTCGCGACCTCGCCATCGAGGCGGATCCATTCATGGTCCTTGGTGTAGCGCGTGTTCGCCATCGACTGATTCCCTCCTTATCCGCGGGCATAGCGATGCGGCACGAACGGCAGCGCGACGATGCTTGCCGGCAACGGCTTGTCGCGCACGATGAGCAGCAGCGGCGTGCCCGGCGCGGTGAAACCGTGCTCCACATAGCCCATCGAAACGGGTCCGTTCACCGTCGGCCCGAAGCCGCCGGACGTGACCTTGCCGATCGTCCTGCCGTCGGCCGACTTGATCTCGGTCCCCTCGCGCGCGGGCGCACGCCCTTCCGGCTTGATGCCGACGCGCGTCCGCGGCGGCCCGTCGCGCAGCTCCCGCTGCACGCGCTCGGCGCCGGGGAAGCCGCCCTGCTCGCGCCGGCGCTTGCCGATCGACCAGGTGAGCGCCGCCTCGACCGGCGACGTGGTCGTGTCGATGTCGTGCCCGTAAAGGCAGAGCCCGGCTTCGAGGCGCAGCGAGTCGCGCGCGCCGAGCCCGATCAGCTTGACGGCCGGCTCGGACAAGAGCCGCTCGGCGATCGCGCGCACGCGCGTCGCCCGGCAGGAGATCTCGTAGCCGTCCTCGCCGGTATAGCCGGAGCGGCTGATGTGGCAATCGATGCCGTCGAAGCGCGTCGAGAGCGCGCTCATGAAACGCAGCGGCACCGCGTCCGGGCAATGGCGCCCGACGACCTGGACCGCCATCGGTCCCTGCACGGCGATGAGCGCGCGATGCTCCGCCCGGATCAGCTTGATGTTGCCGGACAGGCGCGCGGCGAGATGCGCATAGTCCGCCTCCTTGGTCGCCGCGTTGACGACCAGCATCAGCACGCCGTCCTCCTGCGGGTCGTCCGAACGCGTGACCATCAGATCGTCGAGGATGCCGCCGCTCTCGTCGAGAAGCTGGGTGTAGCGTTGGCGGCCGGGCGCGAGGCCCACGATGTCGCCGGGCACGAGCGCCTCGAGCGCGCGCGCGACGGTCTCGTGATCGGCCCCGACCAGGAAGGCCTGGCCCATATGCGAGACGTCGAACAGGCCGGCCTGCGTGCGGACGTGGGTATGCTCCGCGATGATGCCGCCGGCATACTGCACCGGCATGTCGTAACCGGCGAACGCCACCATGCGGGCACCGCGCGCGACGTGCAGCGCATGCAGCGGCGTCTTGCGCAGCGATTCGGGCGCAGCTTGTGGGGCGGCGTCGCCGCTCGCGGCCGAAGGGGCGTCCGGCGGCGCCGCGACGGACGGCGCGGTTTCGGGCGCGACGGCCTGCGGCTCGACGAGTTGCGGCTCGGTGGTGTCGGACGCCTGGGTCATGAACGGTTCCGGCATGAGGACTCGGCGCGGGCAACCTAGCCCGACCAAGCCCCCTCTGTCGCGGAACCTGAGAGATTTCGCCGCGCCCTCTTCTTCCCTCCCCGCCTGTGGGGAGGGTGGTCGCCGATCGCGACCGGGTGGGGCGGCTTACTCCGTCGGTGAGCCAAGCCTCACGGCAAGGCTGCTTTCCAGAGTTTCATCGCCCTGCGGTCCTTTTGCCTGAGCGTTTCCGGGGCGGTTGCGCCTTCGGCGCCGGATCGCGAGCGGTGCGACGCCGGTCTCTCCCGCAGGGGTCGTTTGAAATCACGATAGCGGGCGGATCGTAGACATGCGCCGGGGCAAGTCAACCGAATGTCCCGACGAGACGCTACGCGGCCTGCTTGCCGAACGCCTCGGCCGCTGTCCGCAAAATCTCGTCCGAGAACGCCGCATCATCCACGGCGCGCGCCAGGATCATCGCGCCGACGAGCCCCGACATCGTCACGAGCGCTTGGCTGCGCCGCGCCGACGCCGAGCGGCCCGGCACATATGTCGCCAAGATGCCGATGAAATTGCGCAGGCCTTGCGTGAACGCGCTACGCACGCGGGCGGGTCCGCGCGCGGCTTCGGCGGCGAGCGAAGGCAGCGCGCAGGCGCGGCCCGGCGTGTCGCGATGCCGGGTCGAGAGGTACGAGCCGACCAGTGCCGCCAACGGGTCCTTGTGCGTTGAGAGCTCGCTCCAGCGCCCAGCCGCGCGCGCCATCACGTCGGCGCAGGCCTCGGCCGCGAGATCGTCCTTGGAGGCGAACTGGCCGTAGAAGCCGCCATGGGTCAGGCCCGCGGCCTTCATGATGTCGGCAACGGCGACGCCGTCGAAGCCCTTCTCGCGGAACAAAGCGCCCGCCGCCTGCAGCACGCGCGCGCGGTTCTCGGCCGCCTGCTCCCTGCTCACTTTCATGTGTCCGTCTCCCGGTTCGGCGCGGCTTGACAAATTATATGATGGTCATCATCAATATGCAATCATGATGTCCATCATATAAACCGACGCCGGCTGCCGGCAAGCAGGAAGGCCACCTTATGCTGTCATCCCACCTCGCCGCCGCGCTTGCGCGCCGCAACATCCATTACGGCTGGGTCGTCGCGGCGGTCACGTTTCTCACCATGCTGGTGACGGCCGGCGCCGTCGGCGCGCCCGGCGTGTTCATCCTGCCGCTGCAGCGCGAGTTCGGCTGGGCGACCGCGGATATCTCCTCGGCGCTGGCGATCCGGCTGCTGCTGTTCGGGCTGATGGGTCCGTTCGCGGCCGCCTTGATGAACCGCTACGGCGTGCGCCGCATGGCGCTCACCGCGCTCGCGCTGATCGCGACCGGGCTGCTGCTCTCGCTCGGCATGACGCAGGTGTGGCAGCTCATCGCGCTCTGGGGCGTCGTGCTCGGGCTCGGCACCGGGCTGACCGCACTCGTCCTCGGCGCGACCGTCGCGACGCGCTGGTTCACGGCACGGCGCGGCCTTGTGGTCGGCCTGCTCACCGCAAGCTCGGCGACCGGGCAGCTCGTGTTCCTGCCGATGCTCGCCGCGCTGACCGACCGGTTCGGCTGGCGCGTCTCGATCCTCGTGATGTGCGGCGCGATGACGCTCGCGGTCGTGGCGATCTTCGCGCTGATGCGCGACAAGCCCTCCGACGTCGGACTTGCGCCCTTCGGCGAGACCGAGCCGGCGCCGGCCGCGCCTGCGACCGCCGCGGCGCTGTCGCCGATCGCGGCGCTGCGCGACGCCGCCAAGACACGCGTGTTCTGGATCCTGTTCGCGACGTTCTTCATCTGCGGCGCGAGCACCAACGGCCTGATCCAGACGCATTTCATCCCGCTCTGCGCCGATTTCGGGCTGCCGGCGGTCGGCGCCGCGAGCGTGCTCGCCATGATGGGCATCTTCGACTTCGTCGGCACGGTCGGCTCGGGCTGGTTGTCGGACCGCTACGACAACCGCTGGCTCCTGTTCTGGTATTACGGGCTGCGTGGGCTTTCACTTCTGTTCCTGCCGTTCACCGACTTCACCTTCTACGGGCTGTCGCTGTTCGCGATGTTCTACGGGCTCGACTGGATCGCGACCGTGCCGCCGACCGTGAAGCTCACGGCGGCCAATTTCGGGCGCGAGCGCACGAACCTGGTGTTCGGCTGGGTCTTCGCTGGCCATCAGATCGGCGCCGCGACCGCGGCGTTCTCGGCCGGCCTATCGCGCACGGTGCTGTTGACCTATCTGCCGGCGTTCTTCGTCGCCGGCGCGCTCTGCCTGATCGCGGCGGCGCTGGTGCTGGTGATCGTCAGGCCGGGCGCCGTGGCGGCGGCCACGCCGGCGCCGGCTGCCGCGAAGGCGTAGCGCGGCGACGCCGCGCGTGCCCCCGGTTGACCGGGATCAAGACTGGCTGCCGCGGCGCGGCTATGGTGCCCGTGCCATGACGATGAAAGCCCTGCCCCTCGCCAAGGCCTATCAGGTGCTGGAGCCAGGACCCGTGGTGTTGGTGACGACGGCACGCGGCGGCCGCGCCAACGTCATGACGATGTCGTGGCACATGATGCTCGACTTCGAGCCCCCGCTCGTCGCCTGCGTGATGAGCAGCGGCGACTACAGCTTCGCGGCGTTGAACGCGACCGGGGAATGCGTCATCGCGGTGCCGACGCGCAAGCTCGCCGCCAAGGTGGTCAAGGTCGGCAACACCTCGGGCCGCGACATCGACAAGTTCAAGGCTTTCGGTCTGACGGAGAAGCCGGCGACATGCGTGGCGGCGCCGCTCATCGAGGAATGCTACGCCAACCTCGAATGCCGCGTCGTCGATGCACGGATGGTGAAGAAATACAATCTCTTCGTTCTTGAGGTGCTCAAGGCCTGGATCGATCCCGCGCAGAAGAATCCGAAGACCATCCACCACCACGGCTATGGCACGTTCGTCGTGGATGGCCCGACGATTCATCTCAAATCGAGGATGCGCTGAAGCGGTATTATGGCGCAAACGCCAGCGGCCTTCGGGCCGGATGGCGGAAACATCCCGGGAGCCGGAGGGCATGATGTGAGCCACTCCGTTCGGCGCCATCTAGCACCGCAGGGTTGGCAACGGCCGCGTTGCCGTGCCACGCAGCGCGGTCGATAAAGTCGCGCGGGCTTTGCTGCGCTCTGCCCGCCCTACACCTCGCCGTCATGCTCCCCCAGCTTCGCGATCGGCATCCGGGGCTTGAGGTGTCGGCCGCCCAATAATATCGGCAGCAGCGGCACAGGCATCGTTTCGCCTGACTCGAGCGTCAGGTCGGCAAGCCCGCCGCTCGCCAAAAGATGCGGATCGTCGAACAGCTGCTCGGGCTTGACGATCGGCGCGTAGGGCAGCCCCTCGCGCTCGAACACCGCCTGCAAATCCTTTGCGGAATAGCGCTTCACGATGTCGCGCAGCGCCGGCAGCATCCATGAGCGCGCCTGAACGCGCAGATTGTTGGTGGCAAGGCGCGGGTCCGCCGCAAGTCCGCCGAGATCGAAGGCGCGCCCGAACACCGCCCATTGCGTGTCGGTGACCACGCCGAGGAACACCTGCTCGCCATCGGAGGTGTCGAACAGGTCGAACACGCCCCAGGCGTTGATGCGATCCGGCATCGGTGGCGATGCGACGCCGGTGAGGCGGTATTGCAGCATGTGCTGCGCGGAGAGCAGCACGCAATTCTCGAACAGACCGACCTGAACCTCCTGGCCTTTGCCGGTGTGCTGTCGCTCGGCCAGCGCCGCGAGCGCGCCGATCACGCCGAACATGCCGCCCATGATGTCATTGACCGATGAGCCGGCGCGCAACGGCCGCCCGGGCGGGCCGGTCATGTAGGCGAGCCCCGCCATCATCTGCACCACTTCATCCAGCGCGACGCGATGATCGTAAGGGCCGGGCAGAAAGCCCTTGTGCGAGACATAGATCAGCCGCTTGTGCTTCTTCTTCAGCGAGGCGTAGTCGAAGCCATGCTTGGCAAGCGCGCCGGCGCGGAAATTCTCGCTGACGATGTCCGCCGTCGCGATCAGCCTCTCGATGCGCGCGCGATCCTTCGGATTGGCGAGATCGGCGGTGACGCTCTTCTTGTTGCGATTGAACAGCGTAAAGAATCCCGCGCCGGAACCGATCAATTTGCGCGTCTTGTCGCCGCCCGGAGGCTCGACCTTGATCACCTCGGCACCGAGATCGCCGAGAATCATGCCGCAGGTCGGTCCCATCACCATGTGGGTGAACTCGACCACGCGGATTCCGGTGAGCGGCAGGCGGGCGGATGGACGCGACATGCGCGCGCGGCGCGCCTTCGGCTTCGCGCGCGCCTTGCTTTTCTTCGGCATCAAGCGACCTACTTCTTCTTGGCCTTCTTGCGCGGTTCCGGCTTCACCGACAAACCGTTCGGATCGAAGCCGACATAGACCACGTAGGCCTCGAGCTCGCTTGGGCTCGGCAGCGGGAAGGTCACGTCCGGATCGATGTGGACGAACGGCACGGTCGGCTGTCCCACTGGGATCGGCACCGTGATCTTGTAGAACTTGGTCCAGATCGTCTTCGGCGTGGTGCCCTCGCGCACGACCGCAAGTCGCAGCGGCACATCGAGTTGGCCCGGGCCACCGGCGGGTCCGAGCAGGATGCGGCCCTGCACGCCGACCTTGATGGTCAACATGCCGCCGACCACGTTGCACTCGCGCGCGGTCTGCCCGATGGTCGCCTGGTAACGCGTGGTCATCGGGCCGGCTTCAGCGCCCGGTGTCGACACCGACATGGTCGAGGCGCCGGCGCGCACGTCGACACTGGGGCATTCGAGCTCGGCCGGGTCGTCGGGCTTGGGGTCCTGTTTCGCGGGAGGGCCAAAGAACCAAGAATTGAGCTTATCGGAGATACTCTCCTCCGCCTGTGCGGACGAGA
Source organism: uncultured Hyphomicrobiales bacterium (assembly GCA_964479515.1). GTDB lineage: Bacteria > Pseudomonadota > Alphaproteobacteria > Rhizobiales > Xanthobacteraceae > PALSA-894. The sequence goes on from CAYZMR010000145.1 coordinate 7,497, forward strand.
TCAGCCGACCGCCGCCGACGGCGATGCCGAGCACCAGGCCGCACATCGCCATCGCGCCGAATGCCGCACGAGCCTTCATCACGGAAACGCCTTTCGCAAAGCCCCGCGCGTTATAGCAGGCGAACCTTGGCGCCCCCAAGGCGCCAGCCGGGCACAACGCGCCGTCACGGCACCGGGTCGCCGGCGAGCCGCGCGAACAGCAAATGGTCCTGCCACAGCCCGTTGATGCACAGGTATTCGCGCGCATAGCCCTCGCGGGCAAACCCGGTGTTCTCCAGGAGCCGGATGGAGGCGGCGTTCGACGGAATGCAGGCGGCCTCGAGCCGATGCAGCCGCAGCGTCGCGAAGGCGAACGGCACGAGCGCGCGGACCGCGGCGCTCATCTGCCCACGCCGCGCATAGGGCTCACCGATCCAGTAGCCGAGGCTTCCGGCCTGAGCGACACCGCGACGAATATTGGCGAGCGTCAGCCCCCCGAGCAGCGCCTGATCGGTCTTGCGGAACAGGAAGAACGCATAGGATGCGTCCGAGCGCTGGTCCTCGGTGTAGCGGCGCAGCCGCCGCCTGAACGCGCTGCGGCTCAGATCATCGGCCGGCCAGGTCGGCTCCCATGGGGTGAGAAACGCGCGGCTTGCTTCGCGCAATGCCGCCCAGTCGGAATAATCGGACATCTGTGGCGCGCGCAGAAACACGCCGTCCCCTTCGACGGCGGGAACCGGTTCGGAGAAGCTGACAGTGCGGAAGAAAGCCATGGACGGATCATTTCAGGCGGCTCGGCGACCGAGACTTTCGGCAATCGCGGCGGCCCGTTCAAGCCCACGCCCGGGTCCGATCACGGCGACCGCCGGCCGGTTGCGCTCGATCAGCGCGCGCCCGGCCGCGCGTGCGCTCTCGACCGTCACCGCCTCGACCCGCTCGACGATCTCCTCGAGCGGGATCGGACGGCCGTAGATCATGAGCTGGCGCGCAAGCTGTTCGGCGCGCGCGCCCGAGCTTTCGAGCGCCATCAGCAGGCCGGCCTTCATCTGCGCCTTGGAGCGCGCGATCTCCTTCTCGCTCAGCGTCTCGGCCGTGGCGGCGATCTCGTCAACCACGACGCGCATCAGGTCGGCGAGATCGGACGCGTCGGTGCCGGCATAGACGCCGAGCATGCCGGTGTCCGCATAGGCCGCGTGGAACGCGTAGATCGAGTAGCACAGGCCGCGAATCTCGCGCACTTCCTGGAACAGGCGCGAGGACATGCCGCCGCCGAGAACGTTGGTGAACACCTGCAGGCTGTAGATCGCCGGGTCGCGCTGCGGCAGGCCTTCCAGCGCGAAGGCGACGTGCACCTGTTCGAGGTCGCGGCTCTCCACGCGCGAGCCGCCGGAGAACCGCGCGGGCTCCGGAAGCGGCGCCTTGTCTCCGGCAAAAGCACCGAAGCGGCGCTCGACCTCCGCCACTACGGACTCATGATCGACCGAGCCCGCCGCCGCGACCACCATGTCGGGTGCGCGATAGTTGCGCCCGAGATAGCCGCGCAGGCGGCGCGAATCGAACGAACGCACGGTTTCGGGGGTGCCGAGGATCGAGCGGCCTACCGGCTGGCCGGGAAACGCGATCTGCTGCAGATATTCGAAGATCAGGTCGTCGGGCGTATCCTCGACCGCGCCGATCTCCTGCACGATCACGTTCTTCTCGCGCGCAAGCTCCTCCGGCTCGAAGGTCGGATCGGCGAGGATGTCGGACAGCACGTCGAGCGCGAGCGGCACGTCTGCGCGCAGCACGCGCGCGTAGTAGGCCGTGGTCTCGGCCGAGGTCGCGGCGTTTAGGTCGCCGCCGACCGCCTCGATTTCTTCGACGATCTGGCGCGCGTTGCGGCGCGAGGTTCCCTTGAACGCCATGTGCTCGAGCAAATGCGAAATGCCGTGCTCGTCGGCGCGCTCGTCGCGGCTGCCCGCGCCGACCCATACACCGAGCGAAGCGCTTTGCAGGTGCGGCATCGCGTCGGTGACGACCGTCAATCCCGAGGGAAGACGGGTTACGTTCATGGTCATGCCGCAGCTCCTTCGCGCGCGGCCACGCTTGCCGCCAGTATGAAACGTTCGACCGCGCCCTGGTCGTTCGCAAGCACGGTCACGCGCTCGCGGCGCGTGCCGAGGTCGGCGAGCCAGTCGGGCAGTTCGGGCGTGATGCCGCAGGCGGCCTTCACGGCGTCCGGGAACTTGGCCGGATGCGCGG
>CAYZMR010000146.1:0-9650 GCA_964479515.1 uncultured Hyphomicrobiales bacterium
ACGCCTATCTGAAGATTTCCGAGGGCTGCAACAATCGCTGCACATTCTGCATCATCCCGAAACTGCGCGGCGATCTCGTGTCGCGCCCGGCGGCCGAGGTGCTGCGCGAGGCGGAGCGGCTGGTGGCGGCCGGCGTGAAGGAATTGCTCGTCATCTCGCAGGATACGTCGGCATATGGAACAGACCTGAAATACGCCGCGAGCACGTGGAACAAGCGCGATGTTCGCGCGAAATTCCTCGATCTCGCGCGCGAGCTCGGAACGCTCGGCGCGTGGGTGCGGCTGCACTATGTCTACCCCTATCCCCACGTCGATGACGTGATCGCGCTGATGGCGGACGGCCAGGTCCTCCCCTATCTCGACATACCGTTCCAGCACGCGGCACCCGACGTGCTCAAGCGCATGAAGCGCCCGGCCGCGCAGGCAAAGACGCTCGATCGCATCCGCGCCTGGCGCGAGGCGTGCCCCGCGCTCACGCTGCGCTCGACCTTCATCGTCGGCTTTCCGGGCGAGACCGACGCGGACTTCGAATTGCTGCTCGACTGGCTCGATGAGGCTCAGCTCGATCGCGTCGGCTGCTTCAAGTACGAGCCGGTCAAAGGTGCGGCGGCGAACGAACTGGCAGCCGCCGTGCCCGACGACGTGAAGGAAGAGCGCTGGCATCGCTTCATGGCACGCCAGCAGGCGATCTCGGCGCGGCGGCTGAAGGCGAAAGTCGGCACCCGCCAGCAGATCATCATCGACGAGGTCGGCGCGACCGTCGCGAAGGGCCGCTCGAAGGGCGACGCGCCCGAGATCGACGGCGCCGTCTATGTGTCGAGCCGCCGCCCGCTGCGCGTCGGCGAGATCGCGACGGTGAAGATCGAGCGCGCGGACGACTACGATTTGCATGGGTCCGCGGTCGGCTTTTGATGGCCGCCTTCGCCGTCATCGTTGCGTTGTTGATTGGCGCCGCCGCTGTCGGTTACGCGCTGCTGGAAAAGCGCCCCGGCTACGGCGCTTATTACGGCTTGGCGAAGCTCACCGGATCGCGCCTCGACATCGGCCCGGTCGATTGGACGACACTGACGCGCCACGCGACCGCAAACGACGCGCTCGTCTGCCCGGCCGCGTATTGTCCGCATGCGAAGCCTGACTGGGAGCCCAAGGATTACCGGATGGCGCCGGGTGCGCTGCTCGCGCGCTTGACGACAATCGCGCTCGCCGAGCCGGACACCTGCGAACTCTCCACCGCTTCGAACGGCGAGCAGGCCGCGCGCTTTCTGCAGCACACGCGACTGATGCGCTTTCCCGATACGATCGATGTTGCGGTGCTTCCCCTCGGCGAGAACGCCACGCTTGCGATCTATTCGCGCAGCCTGCTCGGCCGGAAGGATTTTGGCGTCAATCGCGCCCGGATCGCGCGTTGGCTCAAGGCACTCGACGCGACGGGAGAAAGCCCGCCGTTCCCCGGCATGGCGTCTTGATATTCGCGGTGCGATCGCGACACTGCCGGCATGCATCCGAGCGCTGGCCTGCATCTCGAACGCAAGGGCGACGAATTGGTCGTCAGCGCGGCGCGCGTCGCAATTGCGCCGAAGTTGTTTGGAGCAGTGTTTGCGGGATTTTCGCTGTGGTGGCTCACGGGATGGAGCAGACACGACGCCGGAGGCGACCTCGCCTATGCGTCCGGATTTCTGCTCGCGTCGCTTTTCGTCATCGGCGGAATTTCATTGATGCTGCCGCGGTCGGTGACGACGATTTTCGACCTCGGCTCACGACGGGTTCGCCGCAGCGAGACCGTTCTCAATCGCTGGTCCCTTCGCGCGCGCAGCTATGAGTTTACCGAGGTCGCCGGCGTCGGGATCGTCTGGTCGAAGAGCGACGAGGACGATCTCATCCCGGTGATTGCGCTCAAGAACGGCGCAAAGGTGCTGCTTGCGCCGCTTTGGAGTTTTGCGCGCACGCAGGACGGCTTCGCCGCCTGCGACAAGTCGATCGACGCGATCTGCGCAGCCACCGGACTGCAGAAGCGCGACGACTTGCGATGATCGAACGCCGGCTCCTTTGATCAAGGGCGTCGGTCAAGGTCGGGCCGCTGCCAACTGGGCACGGCGGCGGACCCCGATCATGCGCATGGTGGCGTATCCGATCAGAAACAGCGCGACCTTGCTGATGATGGCGTAGACCGACATGAATGCGGACCACGCGACGACGCTGAAATTGAGCGCGACGACCAGATTCAACGCGGCGGAGAAAAACATCAGGCCCGCCCAGACAAAGCCGAAGATCACCGCGATGTCGGGCACGACCGCCATGGCGACGGGCGGCAGATACCGGTTCATCCATCCGGGCTTCAGCATGACCACGCCGACGATGACGTAGATCACGCTCGGCTTCAGCATCACGAAGCGCGGATCGTCGGTGAGCAGTGTGGCGGCGCCTGCCCCCAGCACCAGGAAGAGGCTCATCCACTGCATCGTGTCGATCGGATTCTTGCGCACGAACTGCCAGCCGATCTGCGCGACGCCCAGCAGCATGCCGAGCCCCACCGACAGGAGGAGGTTCTTGGTCAGGAGAAAGACCACCAGGAAGAAGAAGGTCGACGCCATGTCGAGGAGCAGCAGTTTCGCCGCCTCGAACAGATTTTTCATCGGGAGCTCAATTCTCTTGTCGGATGCGGTCTGATCCCACGCCCGCGAACGCATTGCGGCGAGATGCCTACCCCTTCAGCAGATCCCTGAGCGTCGCCGCGATGACGCGCGTCGCGGCCTTGAGGTCGGAGAGTTGGACGTGCTCGTCCGCCGCATGGCCTTTGGCTTCGAGCAGCGTGCGTGGCCCGGCGCCATAGAGGACGGTCGGAATGCCTTTTTCCGAATAGAGCCGCGCGTCGGTGTAGAGCGGCACGCCCTTGACCTCGATGTCGGTCTTCAATTCGCGCTCGGCGTTCGCCCTCAGCGCGGATACGAGCTTATCGACGCCGGGCGCGGGCTTCATCGGCACGGCGAGGATGATGCGCTTCGCTTCGACCGTGATGCCCTTCAGTCCGGCCACCGACTTGTCGATCAGCGTTCGCAGGCCGGCCTCGACCTCATCGCCATTCTCCTCAGGGATGATGCGGCGATCGACGCGCATCACGACCTCGCCCGGCACCACATTGGTGTTGATGCCGCCGCGGATCAGCCCGACGGTGAGCTTGGGCGAGCCGATGCCCTCGACCGCCGATGTGCGCGCAGCGATACGATGGCGCTCGCCATAAAGCGCGGCGAGCACCGAGGTCGCGGCTTCGAGCGCGTCGGCGCCGCTCTCGGGCATCGCGGCATGCGCCTGTTTGCCGCGCACCGTCACCTCGATATGCAGGCAGCCATTGTGCGCGGTGACGATCGAATAGGAGAAGCCGGCCGAGATCGCGTAATCCGGCTTGGTCAGTCCCTGTTCGAGCAGCCAATGCGGCCCGACGAAACCGCCGGTCTCCTCGTCATAGGTCAGATGCAGCTCGACCGTGCCGTCGAGACCCGCCGGCGCATCCTTGAGCGCGAGCAGCGCGAAGCCGAAGGTCGCGAAGTCCGACTTCGACACCGCGGCGCCGCGGCCATAGATCGCGCCGTCCTGCTCGATCCCGCCATAGGGATCGACGGTCCAGCCGGTGCCGGGCGGCACCACGTCGCCGTGCGCATTGAGGGCGATCGTCGGGCCCCTGCCCGCGCCGAAACGTTCGCGCACGATCAGGTTGGTGACCGAGATCATGCCGTGCTGCGCGCAAACCTCGGCCGGCACCGGATGGCGCTCGACCGTGAAGCCGAGCGCCTCGTAGAGCTTGGCGGCGGTTTCGGCATGGCGCGCGCAGTCGCCCGGCGGATTGTCCGAGGGCACGCGCACCAGCGCCTTGAGGAATTCGACTTCACGCGAAAAGTTGTGGTCGACGAAGTCGGTCACACGCGCTCCTTAATGCCGTCACGAAAATGGGGTCCCGAGGGTTCGGGGCGGGTTGAGCTAATCCAGATTGGGAGTGACGGCAATGCAGAAATTGCGCTCCGTGATTCTGCTGGCGTGTCTCGGCTTCGCGGGCCCGAGCGCCGCGCAGGACCTCCCGGAGGCGACTGCGCCCGCGCCCTCGCCGCCGCTCATTCGGCCGGACTGCCTGCGTGAGCCTGATCAGTTGTATTGCGTCGCGGCGCACCTGCACCGCCTCGAGCCGTGCAAGGGCTCAGTCGACGAGCGGCTCGCGTGCCTTGAGGGCAAGGTCCGCGAGCAGAGCGATGAGATCTACGCGCTCAGGCGGCAACTGCACGAGCGCACGTCGCCGCGCGTCAGTCCGCTGTGACCGAGCTGTTCGGACGGTTCAAATCAACTTCGCCGGATCGAACCGCTCGATGAAGCCGATCAGGGCCGCGACCGCGAGCCCGATGTCGCGCGGCCCGGCATATTCCATCGGGTTGTGGCTGATGCCGCCGCGGCAGCGCACGAACAGCATGCCGATCGGGCAGAGCTTCGCCATCGCCTGGCCGTCATGGCCGGCACCCGACCCGAGCCGCGGCGGCTCGAAGCCAAGCGCGCGCACGGCGTCGGCGAAGGCCTCCTGCACGGCGGGATGACACGGCGTGGTCACGACCTCGCGGGTCGACGTGATCGTGAGGCCGAGATGACGCTTGTCGGCGATCGCCCGCACCCCGGCGCGCAGCTTCTCCACGAGCTGGTGGCGCGCGGTCTCCGAGGCGGAGCGGATGTCGAAGATGACCACGACGTTGGCCGGGATGACGTTGGTGGCGCCGGGCGCGACCGCGATGCGGCCGACCGTCGCCACCACCTCGCCCTTGGTCTCGCGCGCAAGGCTCTCGCCGAGCAGCATGGCCTCGGCGGCGCCCGCGAGCGCGTCGCGCCGCATCGGCATCGGCACGGTGCCGGCGTGGCCGGCTTCACCCAGGAATTCCATGTTCAGGTAGGTCTGGCCGATGATCGCCGTCACCACGCCGAGCGGTTCGCGGCGTGTCTCGAGCACCGGTCCCTGCTCGATGTGCACCTCCACGTAGGCGGCGGCCTCGTCGCGCGCATAGGCGGCGGCGGAGATCGTGGCGGGGTCCTTGCCGTAGGCGATGAGCGCGTCGCGGAAGGTCACGCCGTTGCGATCTGCGAGCGCGAGATTCTGCGTCTTGAAGATGCCCGCGCAGGCCGACGAGGACGACAGCGTCGCGGGAAAGCGCGAGCCCTCCTCGTCGCCGAAGGCGAGCACGTCGATACCGTAGCGCAGCTTGCGTCCGCTGCGCACGATATGGTCCGCCGCCAGGATGCCGGCGATGACGCCGAACGGACCGTCATACATGCCGGCGTTGATCACCGTATCGATGTGCGAGCCGATCAGCAGGCGCTTGTTGCTGGTGCCTTCGAGCCGGCCGCGCACCGTCCCGAGCGCGTCCTCGCTGACCGCCAGCCCCGCGTCGCGCATCCAATCGGAGACGCGGTCCGCCGCCCGGCGGTGCTCGGGAGTCAGAAACAGGCGCACGAGCCGGTCCGGCTCGGCCGAGACGGTGCCGAGCGAATTGACCATGGCTTCGGCGCGTGCGCCGAGCGCATCGATGTCGCTTTGAGAGAACGAGGTCATGCGCGCGGAGAGCGGGTCCGATTCGATGCCCGTGCTTATCACGGGCCTTCCGCGGCCGGCCAGCAATCAGGCGGCGATGCTCGGGGTCGTCTGCGTGGCGTGCACGAGGCTCGCGGCATCGCGCAGGCGCTTCGCCTCCTCGAAGCCGTGCATCCCGACGCGCCATTGCAGCGCGATCACCGCGCCCTTGATCGGCTGGATCAGCAGTAGCGTCAGCGCGAGCGTGAGCGGCAGCCACAGCACGGCGTGAACCCAGTAGGGCGGCTGGTAGGTCATCTCGACATGCAGGATGAGCGGGATGACCAGGTGGCCGACCAGAATGATCACCAGATAGGCCGGAAAATCATCCGCGCGCTGATGATGCAGTTCCTCGCCGCAGACCTCGCACTGGTCCGCCACCTTCAGGAAGGCGCGGAAAATATGCCCCTTGCCACAGTTCGGGCAGCGGCCGCGCAGGCCGTTCCAAAGGTCGGTCTTGAGAGAGTGATCGGGCGTGCTCATGGCGGGGTACTATCGCATGTCTATGTGGATTCCGTGGCCGAATTTGCCATCGCGTTGATTGTATGGCTCATGTATTCCTGTAAATGCATACAATCAACAGCGCGCGGGCGTAATGTATGGATTGGACCCCTACACTCGATGATCGCTCCGGGCCGGTCTATCAGCGCATCGTCGAGGCGCTGTCGGCCGACATCGCAAGCGGGCGGCTGCGGCGCGGCCAGCAGCTACCCACGCACCGCGCCCTCGCCAAGCGACTTGGCCTCGACCTTACGACGGTGACGCGAGCCTACGTGGAGGCACGCCAGCGCGGCCTGACCGAGGCGCGCGTCGGCCAGGGCACGTTCGTCGCCGAGAGCATGGCGGTGCGCCACGCCGCCTCCGCCGCCCCGGAATTCGATCTCTCCATGAACCTGCCGCCGCAGCCGCTCGAAGCCGACCTCGAGGGCCGGCTCACGCGCGGCATCGCGGCGATCGAGCGCGCGGCGGGTTTTTCCGCCTACCTCAACTATCGGGAGCCGGCCGGCACGGAAGGCGAACGCGACGCCGCAGCGGCGTGGCTCGCACGACGGATACCGGGCGCGCATGGCGACCGGCTCGTGATCTCGCCCGGCACGCAGAACGCGATCCTCAATTTCCTGATGACGCAGGTTGGTCCCGGCGGCACCGTGCTGACCGAGGCCCTCACCTATCCGGGGCTGATGGCGGCGGCGTCTTACGCGGGCGTGCGCGTCGCCGGCGTCGCGATGGACGCCGCCGGCGTGCTTCCCGACGCGCTCGCCCACGCGGCGCGCGAGCATGGCGCGAAGGCCGTGTACCTGACCCCGACCATCCACAATCCGACCGCCGTCACCATGCCGGCCGCGCGGCGCCGGGAGGTCGCCGAGGTGCTGCGCGCGAACGATCTGACGCTGTTCGAGGACGACGCCTATGGGGCGCTCGCGCCGGAGGCTACTCCCCTCGCCGTGCTGGTCCCGGAACGCACCTACCTGGCGGCGAGCTTGTCAAAATGCATCGCGCCCGGCTTGCGCATCTCGTTCCTGCTCGCCCCGACGCGAACCGCCGCCGCCGCGATGGGCGGCGCGCTGCGCGCGAGCGTGCAGATGCCGGTCGCCCTGATGGTGGCGCTCGTCACGCGCTGGCTCGGTGACGGCAGCGCCGACGCGATCATCGCGGCGATCCGCGCGGAAGCCGCTGCGCGCCAGAAGCTCGCGGCGTCCGCGCTCGCCGGCCACCGCTACGCCGCGCACCCTCATGGGCATCACATCTGGATCGACCTGCCGCCCGGCTGGACCCGGCCGGAATTTGCCGCGCACGTGCAGCGCCAAGGGCTTGCGGTCGTGACCAGCGAGGCCTTCAGCACGGGCGGCGCGCCACCGCACGCCATCCGCGTCGCGCTCGGCGCCGCGCGCAGCCGCGCCCAGCTTGCGCGCGCGCTCGACATTTTGGCCATGGCACTCAAGTCGCCAGCCGCGACCGCGCGGGTGGTTTAGAGACCTGCTCCGCTCATTCCCGCGAAAGCGGGAATCCAGTTCTTGGCCCTGGGTCCCCGCTTTCGCGGGGACGAGCGGAAGACAGGTTCGCGCGCTTTATGCAAACACCGCGTGATCAAGCGGCCCGGCCACGTAGCCGTAACGCATATGGCTCGGCTCGGCGCCGTTCCTGTCGTACTCGGCCTTGAGCGCGGCGAGCTTGTCGCGCTTGAGGTCGAGCATCGCCTTGCGCGGATCGACGTTGTAGAGCCGCGCGTTGTTCTTGCCGAAGATCGTGTTCTTGATCTCGCCGTCCGCCGGACCAAGCGGCGCGAAGCCGAACTTCTTCTGCATGTCCTCGGGGATTTCGAGGCGGCGCAGGCCCTCGATCTGCCACTGCGGCGAGCCGGTCCACACCGCGTCGGTGCCCCAGTTCACGTGGTCGACGCCGAGGCCCTTGATGAGCGTGCCCATCAGCGCCGCGCAGACGCGGGGCTGCGCCACCAGCGTGGTGGCGAAGAGCTGCCCGACGTCGCCGTAGACATTGGTGACGCCGTACTGCGCCGGGATGTCGGCGAGGTCGGAGGTCCAGGCGATGCGCCCGGTGCGCTCGAACTCGGCGAGCGCCACCGCCGGATCGCCGCCGACGTGACGATAGGCCGAGTGGTAGACGACGAAGTTGAGATTGGGCCAATCCTTCGCCGCCTGGCCGACGTCGGCGACGTCGGCATAGCCGCGCAAATTGGGGAACTGCTTCTCCACCGACGGCGGGAACAGGCCCTTGTGCACGCAGACGTTCTTGATGCCGGCCTTCACCATCAGCTCGTAGCCCTTGTAGGCGACCTTCTCGTCGTCCAGGCGCCACGGATAGCGGCTGATGTCCTTGTGGGTGTTGTCGCCGACCGTGTAGCCCTTGCAGCTATCCGGCTTGAGCTCGAGGCCGGCCGCGAGCTTTTCGAGCCAACCCGGCTGGCCGGGCGTGAAGATGATGTGCGACATCAGCCGCTTGTGGTTCACCGTTTCGGCGTGGCTGTTCACCTTGTCGCGCGCCTCCGCCATCTGCTCGTTGGTGAGGAACCAATCCTGCTCGATGTCGGAGGGCGCCGACGAGATCAGCGCGATCTTGGTGTCGCTGTCGAGGAAGACCTCCTTGATGTAGTTGCCGTACTTCAGGTCCTCGATCGTCTGCTCTTTCTCGGCGAGCTGCTTGTTCCAACCGGCCTTGCCGACCGCGTTGCGCATCGCGACGAAGTTCATGATGCGCGTGTCGTCGCGCAGGAAGTGCGTGTGCATGTCCATGATGAACTGGTCTTTGAGGCCGTCGGCGCGTTCCTGCGCCATGGCGGGCGTGGCGGCTTCCGCCTTGCTGACCTCGAAGATCGGCCCGTAGACCTCGTTCATCGCGACAAACGAGGCGGCCATGCCGGCCGCCGTCTGGAAGAAGCGGCGGCGGTCGAGCCCCTGCTTGCCTCCGAGGTCGTCCGCCATCGCGAGCACGCGCGCTTCCACCTCGCGCTGCTTCTCGTTCTGCGGATCGGGGTAATATTCGTCGCTCGCGACGATCTGCGTCGGGATCGGCGTGTTGTACGGCACGAGCTCGGACGGGATGAGCTCGGCGAGTTCCTTGTCGCTCAATAAGCCACTCATGGATGCCTCCCTGCGTCCGGCAGCGTTTTCGCCACGGTGCGCCGGACATCGGGATCAATATTAGCACGGTTCCGAAGTGGCCGCCCTCCCCTACCGGGGACAGCAAGAGCGATCCTGAAAGCTACTTCGACGCCGAATCCTTATTCAATATCGCGAAGGCTTCCTGCACCGTCGTCATGAATTGCGCGGGGAAGATGATGGTCGAGTTCTTCTCGGTCGCGATCTCGGCCATCGTCTGCAGCGTCCGAAGCTGAAGCGCGACGGGATGCTGCGTGATGATGTCGGCGGCCTCGCCGAGCTTGACCGCGGCTTGGAACTCTCCTTCGGCAGCGACGATCTTGGCGCGGCGCTCGCGCTCGGCCTCCGCTTCCCTGGCCATGGCACGCTGCATGTTGTCGGGAAGCGTGATGTCCTTGATCTCGACCGCCGTCACCTGCGTGCCCCACGGCTCGGTGT
>CAYZMR010000147.1:0-9616 GCA_964479515.1 uncultured Hyphomicrobiales bacterium
CGCCCAGACGCGCTGATCGTATTGGCGATCGAGCTCGGCCTGATCGTACTGCAGAAAGACCGTCATAGTCCCCCGAGCGGCCGCGCCGGCACGTAATGCAGCACGCGCTGCTCGATCAGGATCACCGCCACATAGGCGATGCCACCGATCAAGGTCAGCATCAGGATACAGACGAACACCATGGGGGTATTGGCCTGGCCTTCGCCGAAGGTCAGCAGATAGCCGAGGCCGAAGTTGCCGCCGACAAGCTCGCCGACCACCACGCCGACGACCGCCAGCGTGGCGCCGATGCGCAGGCTCGCGAATAGCGGCGGCATCGAGGACGGAAACTCGATCTTCCAGAAAATCTGTGCGCGCGAAGCCGTGAACGAGCGCGCGAGATTGATGAGATCGGGATCGATGCCGCGGATCGCGGTGAGCACGTTCACCATCACGGGAAAGAACACGATCAGGATGGCGACGAGGATCTTCGGATAGACCGTGAAGCCCATCCACATGATGAACAGCGGCGCGAACGCGACCTTCGGGGCGATCTGCAGCGCAAGGATATACGGCGACAGCGCGAACTCGGCGGTCGGCGACATGCCGAGCAGGTAGCCGAACACGGCGCCCATCAGGCTGCCGAGAATAAATCCCGCGATGACCTCGGCGGCCGTCACGCCGGTGTGGAACATCAGATGATTGACCGACAGCATGCGCACGAACTCCGTGTAGACCGCGGAGGCCGGGGGCACGATGAATGACGGGATGCCGAGCAGGCCCGGTCCCCATTCCCATGCGAAGAGGAAGACCACGAACAGCACAAGGCTCGCGGCCGTGCCTCTGCGTATGATCGCGCTGCGCGACGACGTCATGCGGATCGCAACGCTTCTGTGTCGGCGGAGGCCGGACGCACGATCTCGAGCCGCTCCATCAGCCGCGCCATGTAGCCGGCGATCTTGCCGTCCCGCCGGCGGCGCAGCGGATCGTCGCGGCCGCCGATCTCGATGGCGATCTCGTCGACGATATGGCCCGGCCGGGCGCTCATCACCAGGACGCGGTCCGAGAGGATGACGGCTTCAAGCAGATCGTGCGTGATCAGCAGGGCGGTTTTGCCGGCGCGCTTGAGCGTCCGCGCGAGATCCTGCTGCAGCGAGATGCGCGTCTGCGCGTCGACCGCGGAGAACGGCTCGTCGAGGAGGAGCACGGACGGATCGACCGCGAGCGTGCGCGCCAGCGCGACGCGCTGGCGCATGCCGCCCGAGAGCTGATGCGGATAGTGCGCCGCAAAGTCGGCGAGGTTGAGCCCGCGCAACAACTCGTTCGCGCGCCTGTCGCATTCGCGTTTCGCCTGGCCCTGAATTTCGACGCCGAGCGCGACGTTCCCGGCGATCGTGCGCCACGGCAGCAGCAGGTCCTTTTGCAGCATGAACGCGACGTGACGGTTGGGTCCCTGCACTCGCTCGCCGTCGACCAGAGCCTCCCCAGCCGAAGGCGCGTAAAGCCCGGACCCGATATTGAGCAGCGTGCTCTTGCCGCATCCGCTCGGACCGATCAGCGCGACGACCTCGCCGTCGGCAACGGAAAAGCTCACGCCTTCGATCGCCGTGAAGCTCGCGCGGCCGCCAGCGTCGGGAAAACGCATCGTGACGTCGCGATATTCAAGTCGCAGCATGTCGCCGAGTATAGGCGGAAAGAAATTGCCGCCGGAAGAGGACGCGAGACTTGCGCGCGCAGAGCCCGCGCGACAGGATGGAAAGCAGCCGGAAGTTCAAGCGGGGTCAAGCGTCATGGCGCATCGTGTGGCAGATGGACTTCGGCGATGGACGCGACAGCTGTTCCTGGCGCTCATTTTAGCCGCGGCGGCGGCGAACGCAGCGCTCGCGGCCGAGACCATCACGTACCTGTTCCCGGCGCCGCCGATCCTTCCGGCGTTCGGTCCGATCCAGCTCGCCAAGGGCAAGGGCTACTTCGCCGAGGCCGGGCTGGAGGTGAATTTCGCGGTCGCCCGCGGCGGCGTCGACGTCGCCAAGCAGGTCGGCGCCGGCAACGCGCCGATCGGCGGGATCGTGGCGGATGCGCCGATCATGGTCCGCGGCAACGGCGTCCCGATCAAGATGGTCGCGGTGTTCGGCGGCAAGGGCTTCATGCAGCTTGTCGTGCGCGAGGATTCAGGGATCGAGAAGCCGGCCGACCTGAAGGGCAAGACCATCACGGTGATGTCGTTCCAGGACACGACGTTCTACGCGCTGCTCGGCCTGCTCGCCAGCGCGGGGCTGACCCAGGACGACGTGAACATCCAGGCGGTCGGCCCGACCGGCGTGTGGGAATTCGTCGCGACCGGGAAATCGGCCGGCATGGCCGGCGTCCCGGACTGGATTCCGCCGGTGCAGGCCGCGGGCGTGAAGGTGAGGATCATCCCGACCGATGAATTCTTCCCGCACATGGCGCAGGCCATCGCGGTGTCGGATCAGGTGATCAAGGACCGGCCCGAGATGGTGCAGAAGTTCGTCACCGCCGCGCTGCGCGGCATGAAGGACATCATCGACGATCCCGACAAAGCCGCGGCCGACTTCGTGACGTTCGTTCCGGAATGGAAAGGCAAGGAAGGCGCCGTCAAGGCGGCGTTCAACTACTACGCCAAGCTCGTTTATGTCGGGCAGACAAAGCTCGGCGAGATCAATGTCGAGCGGCTGACCAAGCTGCAGGACTTCTATTTCGCCAAGGGCATCATCCCGAAGAAGACGCCGGTCGAGGAGCTTTATACCAACCAGTTCATCAAGTAGGCGCGTGACTAGCGTTTGTAGCTATCTGTGCCCATCCAGCCGTGCTGGGAGATGTCGAACACGACTCCGTCCGGGTCCTTGAACTTGCGCTCGAAGTTCCCGTGCCGCTCGTCGCCGAGGTCGAAGAAGAACTTGCCGCCCGCCGCCTCGATGCGGCGCTGGGTCTCGGCCATATCGTCGACCTGAAAGCCGAAATGATTGGCGCCGACGGCGTTCTTGGGGTCCTTCAGGTCGTTCCCCTTGGCGCCGGCGAAATTCAAGAGCGCCATGTTGATCACGCCGTCGCTCATGTAGATCGCCGAGCCGATCTCGATGGTCTCGCGGCCGACTTCCTTCATCTCGAACACGTCTTCGTAGAATTTCGCGGCCTTCTCCAGGTCTTTGACGCAGACGGCGATGTGGCGCAGGCGTGCCATCGTGTTCTCCCGTGACGCTGTTGCGAGGAGCATAGACAATCAGCGCCGAAAGGAAATATCCCAGGGCGCATGGCCAAGAGGCGAACAGCCGAAATCGTCGGCGCGGGCTTCGCAGGATTAGCCGCCGCGTGCGCGTTCGCGCAGCGCGGCTGGTCGGTGCGGGTGCACGAGCGCGCGGACGAGCTGCGCACGACCGGCGCCGGCATCTACATCTACGAGAACGGCCTGCGCGTGCTCGAGTCGCTCGGCGCCTACACGGAAGCCGTCAAGGGCGCGCCGGTCGCGAACACGCGCGAGGTGCGCGACGACCGCAATCGTGTCGTCTCGGTTCACCGCTGGGACAATTCGGCGCGCGTGTTTTCGATCGTGCGCCAGCAGGTCATCAACGCGCTGGCGGCGGCGGCGCGGCGACATGGCGCGGAGATCATGACCAGCTCGGAAGCGCTCGCCGCGACCCCCGCCGGCGAACTGATCTTCGCCGATGGCGCGCGAACGCAAGCCGACCTCATCGTGGCGGCGGATGGCACCAACTCCAAACTGCGCGACTCGCTTTCGCTCCTCGCCAAGAGGAAGCCGCTGGCCGATGGCGCGATCCGCCTGCTGATCGACAAGACGCCGGAGGAGCGCAACTCCGCCGAGCCCGGCAAGACGATCGAATATTGGTCGGGCAGCCGCCGCGTTCTCTACACCCCGTGCAGCGAAGATCAGATCTACGTCGCGCTGACGATGCTGGACAGCGATGCGATCGGAAAATCGGTGCCGCTGCGAAAATCCGAATGGAAGGCCTCCTTTCCGCATCTCGCCGACCTGATCGACCGCCTCGGCGATGACGGGCGCTACGACCGGTTCGAGCTGATCAAGCTGACACGCTGGTCGTCCGGCCGCGTGGCGGTGATCGGCGACGCCGCGCATGCGCTGCCGCCGAACATCGGGCAAGGCGGCGGATGCGCGATGATGAACGCCCTTTCGCTCGCGGTGTTCATGGATCGCGGCGAGGATGCGACCGCCGCGCTCGACGCCTGGGAGCGCCAGGAGCGTCCCCTCACCGATCACACGCAGCGCATGTCGTATTTTCTCGGACTGCCGACGACCTGGCCGCCGGCGCTTCGCGCGCTCTTCTTCGCCGTGGCCGGCCGATCCAAATGGATGGTGAAGCAGCGCACGATGACCGCGCGGCACCGGCCGACCGGCACGGAGCGCGCTTAGCCGTCAACCGCGCAGATAGCGGTAGGTCGCCCGCACATCGTGCGGCAGCCAGTCGACGTAGCGCGGGATGTCGGCATATTGCGGCAGCTTCACCTCGGCCACGGCGGCGTCCTCCGTGACCCCAGCCTTGATCGCGAGGTCGACGGCGCTGCGCAGCGCGACCAGCATGTCGCGGAAGCGGCCGACCTGCGCCAGATCGGTCGGCATGCCATGCCCGGGAATGACGACGGATACGTCGAGCGTGAGCACGCGCGCGAGCCGGTCGATCAGGCCTGACAGGTCGCAATCGCCGAGCCAGGGAAATCGCCCGAAGAACAGGAGGTCGCCGAGAAACACGACCTTGCTCTGTTCAAGCGAGACGATGATGTCGCCGTCGCAATGCGCCGGACCCCAATAGTCGAGGTGCATCGTGTCCTGCGGCAGATGGAAGGAAAAATGGTCGGCGAATGTCTCGGTCGGCGGCGCGACCGTCATCGTGTCGTAGTCGGGGAGGCCGATGCGCTGGCGAAACCACGCCTGCGCCGGGTCGGTCTCGGGGACGAGATCGAACAGGTTCTGTCCGAACATCATTTTGATCTTGGTGGCGTAGTCGGAGATCGTCCAATGCGCGCCGGTCTTCGCGCCGAGGTTCGCGTGCATCGCCGCGAGGGTCTTCTCGTGCGCGAGGATCGGCACATCGGCGAACACGATGTTGCCGGCGGTGTGGTCGAGATGGCAGTGCGTATTGATCAACATGCGGACCGGCTGGCCGGTCTTGGCCTCGATGGCCGCGCGGAACGCCCGCGCCAGCCGCGGATACTGCTGCGCGTCGATCGCGAGCAGCCCATGCGGCGTCTCCACGGCGCCGGCGTTCGAATCGCCGCCGGCGCCGATCCAGGCATGGACGCCTTCCGCGACGGTCAGGAGTTGCGGTTCCATCGAACGTCCCTCGCTGGTCGACCTTCCAACCTGCCGTTCGCGACCGCGGTCATTCCCGGCGTCTGAATATTAAACAAAAACAAACTGTTAGGGCAGGACATTGGCGCCGCCGCAGCGGGAACCGCGTTGTGGGAGTTCGGCCCACTGCCGCTACCCCTAGCGGCTGGACAGGCGCGGACCCCGGGCGCATGAGGGGCTGTCTCATGCCCTCCAGCAGTGAGACTCTTCGCTTGGAAGGCCCCGCTTCGGCGGGGCTTTCTTTTTGCCGGCGCGGCTTCGACGGCAGCCCGAAATCGCAGGCCCATCACCCCTGGCCAAGCGTCTTCCACACGCCGTTCGCCGTGGCGACGACGCGCTCGCCGACCATCAGCTCACCGCTCATGAAGATCAGCGAGCGCGTCCGCCGCACGACCTTGGCTTTCAATTCGACAAACTCGCCGATCTGGACTCCCTCGACGAAATGCACATCGAGGTGCACGGTCGCCTGCGGCCGCTGCCCGTTGGCGTACCAGCAGGTCGTCCCCAACGACCGGTCCGCAAACGTCATCAGCATCCCGCCCTGAACGACGTTGCGGCGATTGTGATGCTTGTGTTCGGCAAGAAAGGCGAATTGAGGAATCTCGCTGCCCGGCTGCTTTCGCATCCAGAACGGTCCGACGAGCCCGATGAAGCCGTCGTCCCCGTAAGCCTCCCAACCGGCGGCGGCGGGATCGATCGGCACTATTTTTTCCGTGACGGCGTTGGTCGGCATCGCAAACGAGTCCCTGGCGCATGTGACGCGCGCAAGTTCCTTAGCATCGCCGGTCGGTCTGTTCCATGAGGGGCGGGCGCGAACGCGGCGCATTCCTGCCTTGCAACCCCGCGACGACGCCGAGCATCCGCGATGTATCAGGTTGAGACGGGCGCGGCGCAAATCGGCACATCGGCGCGGCGCCTGCTTGGCTCGCCCATTGCCGCGGATGATCGAGGCCTCCGCGGCGTTGCCGGAGAGCGGCCGCGCCGGCGCTGATGCGCCTGCCGCGCGTGGCATGGCGGTTGCGTAGCCGAGTTGTGAGCGAGTCGCGGTCAATCGGCTTGTCCTGATCCGGGACGGGTGTCGGCTGCCGCGTGGTCGTGTGAGTAGCGAGTAAGACCATGTTCCAGGAGTCGAGGGCCGCGCCGCGCTATCCATCGGTGGTGTCAACCGAAAGCCCGCAGGTGACCGCGCGCCAGGGCGACGAGCCCGCGGCGCCCGGCGAACTCTTCGCCGTGCTGTGGCGGCGCCGGCCCTGGATCGGGCTCGGAATCCTCGCCGGCCTGATCGGCGCCGTGCTGTTCCTCGCGCTCGCGACGCCGCGCTACACCGCGGTCGCGCAGCTCCTGATCGATCCGAACGACCTGCGGGTCGTCGACAACGCCGTCACGACCAACAACACGCCGGCCGACGCGAACACCGCTTACGTGGAAAGCCAAGCTCGCGTGCTCACCTCCGACAATGTCTTGCGCCGCGTCATCGTGGCGCAAGGCCTCGACAGGGACCCGGAATTCGTGCGCCCGGCGTCGGTGCTGAGCCTGGTCCGCGACGCCATCTATGGACAGATCGGGATCACGCCGCCCGTGCCGCAGAGCGAACCGCAGATCATCGCGTTGCAGACGCTCGCGCCCCTGGTCGTCGCCCGCCGGCAGGAGCGGTCTTACGTGGTCGATCTCCTGGTGACGACGCGTGGCGCCGAAAAATCCGCGATGATCGCCAATGCGATCGTGCAGGCCTATCTCGACGATCAAGCCGGCGCCCGCACCACCGCCGCGCGCCGCGCGACCGATGCGCTGTCCGGACGGCTGCAGGAGCTCAAGGAGCGCGTGCGCGAGGCCGAAGACCGCAGCGAGACCTATAAGGCGCAGAACAATATCGTCAGCGCCAGCGGCCAGCTCATCAACGAGCAGCAGCTCAGCGAGCTCACCAATCAGCTCACCCTCGCGGGCGCCAAGGCCGACGAGGCCAAGGCGCGCCTCGACCAGATCGACAAGCTGCGCCAGGGCAAGCTCGACGCCGGCGCGATCTCCGAAGCCGTGCAGTCGCCGACCGTCGCGGCGTTGCGCGCGCAGCAGGCCGAGGTGTTGCGCCGCAAGGCCGAGCTGACGGCGCGCCTCGGCGAACGCCATCCCTCGATCGCCGACGTCAACGCGCAGGCGCGGGACATCCAGCAGCAGATCGACCGCGAGGTCGCCCGCCTCTCCCAGGCCGTGCGCGGCGACTACGACCGCGCGATCGCGACCCGCCAGGCGCTCACGCAGCAGCTCGATACGCTCAAGAAGGGGGCCGTCTCGACCAGCCAGTCGCTGGTGCGGCTGCGCGAGCTCGAACGCGAAGTGGAAGCAAGCCGCGCGGTCTATCAGGCCTACCTGACGCGCTCGCGCGAGACCAGCGAGCAGGAGCGCGTCAATACCGCCAACGTGCGCGTGCTCTCGCCGGCGAACCTGCCGGACAAGCGCGCCTGGCCGCCGCGCTCGATCTTCGTGCTGATCGCCGCGCTCGCGTTCGGCGCGATCGGCGGCGCCGGCATCGGCTTCGTGCGCGACTGGACCGACGACCGCATCCACACGCGCCGCAGTCTCGAAGCCGTATGCGACCTTCCGATCCTCGCCGAAATCCCCGCATTGCCCGACGAGTCCGGACGCAAGGGCCTGTGGGCCCGGCTCACCGCGAAGATCAGGGCCTATCGTCACGGCGCGGCAGTGATGGCGACGCTGCTCGATGCGCCGAAATCGGACTTCGCGACCGGCATTCACCGGCTGCGCTACGTGCTTCGCGTCGCGGGCCCGGGCGGCACGCCGCAGACGATCCTGTTCGTCAGCGCCGGCGCGCCCGGCGCGCGCGCCGACGTCGCGCTCAACCTTGCGCTTGCCGCGGCCTCGAACCAGTCGCGCGTGATGCTGGTCGATGCCGATCTCGGCCGGCGCGAGCTCACCAGCCGCGTCGTCGGCGGAAGCGGCGCCGGCCTCACCGATGTCGCGGAAGACCGCGCCACGCTCGAGCAGACGCTGATCGCCGAGCCGCACACCGGCCTGCTGGTGCTGCAGGCCGGGCGCTCGGCGGCGGCCGGCAACACGGTCAATCCGGACGGCATCCTGCGCGTTCTCGAACGCGCGCATGCGAACTACACCATCGTCGTCGACGGTCCGACCGATCGCCTCGATCCGCTCGGGCCGGCGCTCGCCGCGACCGCCGATTTCGCCGTGCTCGTGGTCACCGCGGGCGCGACGCGCGCGCGCGACATCGCGACCTTCCAGCGCGCGGCGGGTTTTCCCGACGGCAAGATCCGCGGCGTCATCCTGGTCTCGGCGAGCGGCGCGCTGCTGTAAGCGGCCGCGATTAACCAATCCGCAGAGCCACCGGCCTTCGCCGCGAGCCCGCGCGTCCCGCGGCACGCTTTTCGCGACGTAAGACCCGCAGCCGGGCCGCCCGTCCCGTATCGGGACGGCGCTTCCCGCGCGCGTGTGACGGCGAAAGTTCGAGTGCTGCCATGAGTATCATGACCGGTCATCTGCTCGCCGCCGCGAGCCCGATGCGGTGGTGGGTGACGCTGACGCGCAACGCCGTGAGCGTCGTCGCGATCGCGGCCGACGCCATCGTGATCGTCGCGATGGCCGTGCTGTTGGGCCTCGCCTACCACCTGGTGATCTATGCCGACGTCGGACCAAGTCTCAGTCTGGTCGAGGTCGGCGTGGTGACGGCGACCGTCTTCGTGTTGCCGGGCGCCATCCACGGCGACTACGGACTCGCGAGCTATCTCGCCTTCAAGCCGCATCTGCGCCGCGTCTTCACGCTGTGGAACATCAGCTTCCTGTGTCTGCTCACCTTCGGCTTCCTCGCCAAGATGACCGACGTCTATTCGCGCGGCACCATGATCCTGTTCTATGCGGGCGGCCTGCCGGCGCTCCTGCTGACGCGCTACGCACTGGTGCGCGTCGTCGTTCTCGGCAGCAAGATCGGGCTCCTGACCGCGCAGCGCGTCTGCCTGATCGGCAGCGAAGACGACATCACCAGCTTCCTGCGCCGCTACGAGCCGTGGAACTTCGGCCTGCACGCGGTCGCGGCGCTCGCGCTCACGCCGGTGTCGGCGACCGCATCTCCGGCGGCGCGCCGCGCGGTCCTCGATCTCGACCTCAAGCGCGCCGTGGATGCGGCGCGCGAGCGGCAGCCCGACGCGATGTTCATCGTCGTCCCGTGGTCGGATGCCGAAACGATCGACCGTTGCGTCGAGGAGTTCTTGACTGTTCCGGCCGAAATTCACCTTGGTCCGGAGCGAATTCTGGACCGGTTCGACCATG
>CAYZMR010000148.1:0-9534 GCA_964479515.1 uncultured Hyphomicrobiales bacterium
GTGCTGATGGCCGCGGACGGCCTCGATCCGCTGCTGCGCAAAGCGGTGGCCGCCGCGACAAATCGGTCGCGGGAACTCGCCGGGTAGCCGCCTTTCAATAGGCGCGATCGTGGGAGTATTCTGTGTCCGCTCGTCCCCGCGAAAGCGGGGACCAGAACCACGAGCTGGATGCCCGCTTTCGCGGGCATGAGCGGAGAGTGCACAGGAGCCCGTCATGGCCCGAAAATCGCAACGTTCCCCGCGCGCCGCCCGAACACCTGCGCCCGCCGCCGCGCTCCCGCCGCCGGGCGGCACCGCGCGCGAGAAGATCATCGCCGCCTTCATGGCGCTGCTCGCCGAGAAGCGGATCGAAGAGGTCGGCTTCGGCGACATCGCGGCCCAAGCCGGCGTGTCGCTCGCCGACTGCCGCGACGAGTTCGGCTCGACGCTCGCAATCCTTGCCGCGCACATCAAGCAGGTCGACCGCAAGGTGCTGGCCGGCGGCGAAGGCGACATGGCCGAAGAGCCGCCGCGCGAGCGCCTGTTCGACGTGCTGATGCGCCGCTTCGAGATCATGGCGCCCTACCGGCAAGCGGTGCGCTCGCTGGCGCGCTCGGCGTCGCGCAATCCCGGCCTCGCTTTCGCGCTCAATGGGCTGGCGGTGCGCTCGCAGACCTGGATGCTGACCGCCGCGGGCATCGATGCGGCCGGCGCGCGCGGCATGATCCGCGCGCAGGGTCTCGCGATGCTGTTCGCCTCGGTCGTACGCACCTGGGTCGACGACGAGGACGAAGGGCTTGCCCGCACGCTGGCCGCGCTCGATCGCGCGCTCGGACGCGGCCAGCGCTGGTCCGGCATGCTCGACGATCTGTCGCGCTGTTCGCCGCGCGGATTTTTCTCGCGCCGGCGCAGACGTCGACGCGACGAGGACGAAGAGCCGGCGGCGGCGTAGTCGCCCGGCTGGTCCATCCCGGCCAAGCGAAGCGAGAGCCGGGATCCATAACCGCAGCACCATCGGCTGATCGAGAGATTCGGGGTTATGGGTCCCGGATAGCCGCCTTCGGCGGCTTCCGGAATGACAGCCGAGCTACACCGGCACCCGCACCGTCGCACGCAATCCGCCCATCGGGCTTTCGCCGAGCGTGATGTCGCCGCCATGCGAGCGGGCGATGTCGCGGGCGATCGCGAGGCCGAGCCCGGTCCCGCCCTCGTCCTGATTGCGCGCATCGTCGAGCCGCAGGAACGGCCGGAAGACTTCCTCGCGCATGTCCTGCGGAATGCCGGGACCGTCATCGTCGACCGTGAAGGTGAGCCAGCGATGGTCGCGGTGGCCGGTGATCGAAATCGCCTTCGCGAAGCGCGCGGCGTTCGACACCAGATTGGCGAGGCAGCGGCGGAACGCCGCCGGCCGCACGGTGACGATCGGATGGCCGTAGAACGCGACCGTGGTGGTGTGGCCGTCGCGCTCGGCGTCGGCCTTCAATTCTTCGAGGAACGCCGCCATGTCGGTCGGCGCCGGCTGCTCGCCCATGTCGCCGCGCGCGAACGCCAGATAGGCCTCGAGCATGCGGCCCATCTCGTCGACGTCCTTCTTCATCGCGTCGGTCTCAGGCGCGTTGCCGAGCAGCGCGAGCTCCAGCTTGAAGCGCGTGAGCACGGTGCGCAGATCATGCGACACGCCGGCCAGCATGGTGGTGCGCTGCTCCATCGTGCGCTCGACGCGCCGCTTCATCTCGATGAATGCGAGCGCCGCGCGCCGCACCTCGCGCGCGCCGCGCGGCCGGAAGCCCGGCACCTCGCGTCCCTTGCCGAAGCTCTCGGCGGCGTCGGCGAGCCGCAGGATCGGCTTGATCTGGTTGCGCAAGAAGATGATCGCGACGGTGAGCAGCACCAGCGAGGTGCCGACCATCCAGAACAGGAAAATCTCCGAGTTCGACGCATAGGCGGCGCTGCGCAGCGCGAACACGCGCATCACCGTGTCGTCGAGGCGGATGCGGATTTCGACCAGGTTTGAACGCCCGACCGTGTCGATCCAGAACGGCCGGCGGATCTGCCGGCTCATCTCCTCGGAGAGCGCCTGGTCGAGCAGCGAGAAGAACGGCCGCGGCCCGAGCGGGGGCATCTCGGACACGGGAAGGAAGTCGACCGACAGCCCCAGCCGATCGAGCGCGATGCGGCGGATGGTGGCGCGGTCGGCGTCCTGCGGATAGCTCGCATAGATGTCGATCAGCCCCGCGATGTCCTGCGTCACCGCGGCCGACAGGCGTCGCGTCACCGTATTCCAGTGGCGCTCCATGAACACGAAGGCGACCACCGACTGCAGCACCACCATCGGGGCGATGATGATGATCAGCGCGCGGCCGTAGAGGCCGGTCGGCATCATGCTCTTGAGCCAGCGCGCAAACCAATCCCACGCCGCGGACACATGCCCAGCCGCCGAGCGCAGCGTCGCGAGGCCGAGATCGAGCGACGTCATGGCGCGACCACGAGCCGATAGCCGATGCCGCGCACGGTCTGCACGAACAGCGGGTTGGCTGGATCGCGCTCGATCTTGCGCCGCAGCCGGTTGACCTGCACGTCGACCGCGCGCTCGTTCGCGCCGCCGCCATTGCCGCCGAGCGCAAGCCGCGGCACCGTGTCGCCCGCCGCGCTCGCGAGCACGCGTAGCATCTCGCGCTCGCGATCGGTCAGGTGGACCACATCCTCGCCGCGGCGCAGCTCCCCGCGCGCGAGATGAAACACGAACTCGCCGAAGCGCACCGATTCCATCGCCGGCGTGGCAACCGGGTTTTGCCGACGCAGGATGTTCCCGATGCGCAGGACCAGCTCGCGCGGCTCGAACGGTTTCGACACGTAGTCGTCCGCGCCAAGTTCCAGTCCGGTGATGCGGCTGTCGGCCTCGGCCTTCGCGGTCAGCATCAGGATCGGCACCGCGGAGGTGTTGCGCAGCGACTTCGCGAGCTCGAACCCGGTCTCGCCCGGCATCATTACGTCGAGCACGAGCAGATCGAACGACAGGCTTTCGAGCTTCGCGCGCGCCTCGCCGGCATTGTTGGCGGTGGTGACGCGGTAGCCCTCCGCCGCGAGATAGCGCGAGAGCAGATCGCGGATGCGGCGGTCGTCGTCGACCACGAGGAGATGTGGGGCGTCGTCGGCGAGCGGTTCGGCGGGTATGGCCATGGCAAGCCTTAGCGCGGCCGGCGCGCGCGGTCCGCCCGCGCGATGAAGCGCAACACCGCTTCGCGGCTCTCCGCGTCGATCATGGCGGCGAGGAAGGCGCGTGCCCCCTCGTGCGCGGTTGGGCCCAGGTCGGCAAGCGCGCGGCTGATGCGCACCGTCTGCAGTCCCGCGAGCTTCATGGCGAGTTGCTCTCCCTTCGGCGTCACGTAGAGCAGGCGATGGCGCCGATCGTCGGCACCTTCCTTCTGCACCACATACCCTTCGTCGACGAGTTGCTTGAGCACGCGCGCGAGCGACTGCTTGGTGATGCGCAGAATGTCGAGCAGGTCGGCGACCTTCATGCCGGGATTGCGGTTGACGAAATGCAGCACCCGGTGGTGCGCGCGGCCGAAACCGAATTTTTCCAAGACGTGGTCGGGATCGGACACGAAATCGCGATAGGCGAAGAACAGAAGCTCGATCAGGTCCCAGATCGGCTCGCGCTCGCCCAGCGCCGGGTCCGCCTCCGCCCCGGCGGAGCGGGTGGAATCGCGGTTCAAAATTATGTCAGCCATGTTGACATATTTCTGTTTGTTTGTTACGTACAAAACCGCCTAGACGAAAGGATCGTGCGCGGGAGCCTCCGTGGCGGCTTAACCGAGGGTACCGCAAGTGCAATTGCGCCGAACGCGCTAAGACATACCCTAGAGGTGACCGGCGAAGCAAAATGCCGGCACCCGGGGGGAACAGGACCAGCCGGATGAACGCCCACCAGAAGATCGAGACGATCATCTTTTCCCGCAAACCGACGAGCAAACCGGCCGCAGCCGACGCGCGGGCGGAGTTGCTGAAGGACCCGGGTTTCGGCCGTGTGTTCACTGATCACATGGTGACCATCCGCTGGACGAAGGATCGCGGTTGGCACGACGCGCAGGTTTGCGCCCGCGAGCCGATCTCGCTCGATCCCGCGGCCGCCGTCCTGCACTACGGGCAGGAAATCTTCGAGGGCCTCAAGGCCTATACCCGCAGCGACGGCAGCATCGCGTTATTCAGGGCCGACCAGAACGCGCGGCGCTTCCGGATCTCGGCCGAGCGCATGGCCATGCCGGAGTTGCCGGAAGCCGCATTTCTGCAGGCCGTCGATGAACTGGTGAAGATCGACGCGGCCTGGATTCCCGGCGGCGAAGGCAGCCTCTACCTGCGCCCCTTCATGTTCGCGACCGAGGCCTTCCTCGGCGTCCGCCCGTCGCATGAATATCTCTTCCTCCTGATCGCCAGTTCCGTCGGCTCCTATTTCAAGGGCGGGGCCAAGGCCGTCACCGTCTGGCTCAGCGACCGGTACACGCGCGCGGCCGAGGGTGGCACCGGCGCGGCCAAATGCGGCGGCAACTACGCCGCCAGCCTGCTCGCGCAGGCCGAGGCAATGCAGCACGGCTGCGATCAGGTCGTGTTCCTCGACGCCGCTCAGCATCTCTGGGTCGAGGAACTCGGCGGCATGAACGTCTTCTTCGTTTTCGACGACGGCTCGATGACCACACCGCCGCTGACCGGAACGATCCTGCCCGGTATCACGCGCGATTCGATCATCACGCTCGCCCGCAAGGAAGGCCGCACGGTACGCGAGGAGCGCTACAGCATCGAGCAATGGCGCGCTGACGCCGCCAGCGGCAAGCTGCGCGAAGCTTTCGCCTGCGGCACGGCCGCGGTCGTCTCGGCGATCGGCAAGATCAAAAGCGCGAACGGCGAGATCGTCATCGGCGACGGCACGGGTGGCCCGATCACCGCTGCGCTCAAGGCCAAGCTCGTCGGCATCCAGCGCGGCGATGTGCCGGACACCGAAGGCTGGGTGCGCAAGGTCGGCTGATCGCCGCAATCCGGCTGTCATCCCGGAAGCCGCCGCAGGCGGCTATCCGGGACCCATGGGCCACGAGCCTTCGATCGATCCACAACTTTGTGAATCATGGATCCCGGCTCTCGCGCTTCGCGCCCGGCCGGGATGACAGCTATTCAATACCGCACCACCACCAGCCGATCCGTCCCGGACTCCGCGCCCCACGCCTCGCCCGGCCGGCCGAGCATCTGGCGCACCGATGCGCCGCGCTTGTCGCTCGGGAAGCTCTCGAAAGTCTCGGTCACGGGATCGAAGCGCAGGATCGCATTGGCGATGAAGTCCGTCACCCAGACCTTGTCCTTTTCGTCGACATAGACCGCGTAACAGCCGCTCTTGCTCTTCGGCAGCGCCCAGGTTTTCCACCTTTTGGCGACGGGGTCATAGCGGCCGAGCTCACCCGCATGCCAGAAACTCACCCACAACAGCCCCTTGGAATCCGACCACACGCGGCGCGGCCCGGCATTCGGCTTCGGCGGCTCGACCACCGTCGCGGCGCCGGTCGCGGTGTCGATGCGCGCGAGATAGTCGCCGGCGAGCGACACGTACCAGACCTCGCCGGTCGGCGTGGTCGTGATGCCGTAGGGCCCAAAGCCCCTGGGCGATTTCCACGCCTCGACCTTGCCGGTCGCCGGAACGACACGGCCGTAGACGCCGTTCTGGCCGGTGAACCAGATATGGCCGTTCTTGTCGACGGTCGCGGTGTTGAGGTTCGCGTTCTCGAAGCCGAGCGGCAGCCGGAACAGCTTCACCTCGCGGGTCTTCGGATCGAAGCGCACGATCGCATTCTGTCCGCCGTCGGTGATCCAGGCAGCGCCGTCCGGACCGACGATCACGCCGTGTGGCGCGGCTCCCGCGCCGAGCGCGATCTGCTCGACCTTGCCGGTCTTCGGGTCGAGCACGCCGAGCGCGCCCTGATTTTGCGCCGTGTACCAGACCGTGCCGTCGGGGGCCGCCGCGACATCATGCGGATGCGCGCCGGAAGGCACCACGAAATAGGCGACGCGCGCGTCGGCGAGCGCCGGCGAACACAGCCACATTGCCGCGAGCATCGCGCCGGCAAAGCGGATCATCGTCGTCTCCCCCCGATGGCCGAGCTTTGCGCCGGCTCTTGCTCTTGCTTGGTCCCGCCTTATTCGGCGGCTTCCGGTCTGCGCGGCGCGGTCCAGCGTTCCGCCGCCGCGCTGTCTGCCCCCTTGGCGGCGACCCATCGGGTGCCGTCGGCGCGCTCCTCCTTTTTCCAGAACGGCGCGCTGACCTTGAGGTAGTCCATCAGAAATTCCGCCGCCGCGAAAGCCGGCCCCCGGTGGGCGGCCGCCGTGACGACGAGCACGATATTCTCGCCGGGGGTGAGCCGTCCGTAGCGGTGAATCACCGTAACACCAGAGAGCGGCCAGCGCTTGCCGGCTTCCTCGACATGGCGCGCGATCTCGCCCTCCGCCATGCCGGGATAATGTTCGAGCGTCATCGCGGCGAGCGCATCGTCGCCGCGGCAGATGCCGGTGAAGGTCGCGACCGCGCCGACATCGCTGCGGCCGCGCGTCAGCGCCGCGACCTCGGCCGCGATGTCGAAATCCTCGCGCTGAAGCCGGATGGTTGCCATCACCCCCCCGTCATCGGCGGGAAGAATGCGATCTCGCGCGCGCCCGCGATATCGGTCTCGGGGCGCACATGGGTGCGGTCGATCGCGGCACGGATCGCCTGCCGGTTCTCGAACGCATAAGCGTATTCCTCGCCGCGGCCGGAGAGCCAGGTCACGAGGTCGCTCACGGTCGCAACGCCGGCCGGCGGATCGACCTCCTCCTCCGGCTTGCCGACGCGCTCGCGCACCCAGGCGAAATAGACGAGCTTCATCTCGTCAACATATGCCAAGGAGCGCCCCGGTGCCACGGGTGGCCCGGGTCATGACAGCCGCGGCGTCGTCAGTCGTCGATGAGATGGCGCACGCCGGCGCGGAAATAGTCCCAGCCCGTGTAGAGCGTGAGAATCGCCGAGAGCCACAGCAGCCCGATGCCGATCTGCGTCGTGATCGGGAGAATCTTGTCTCCCGCCTCGCCCGCGATGCAGAAGCCGACCGCCAGCAGCTGTAGAAACGTCTTCCATTTCGCGAGCCACGTCACCTGCACGGTGACGCGCAGTTCCGCGAGATACTCGCGCAGGCCGGATACGAGGATTTCGCGGCAGAGGATGATGATCGCGGCCCACAGCGCGAGGCCTTTGATGGTTCCGTCGACCGCCAGCATCAGCAGGCAGGACGAGACGAGCAGCTTGTCGGCGATCGGGTCGAGCATGCGGCCGAAGCTCGACTGTTGGCCATACGCGCGCGCCGCATACCCGTCGAGCACGTCGGTGATGCCGGCGAGCGTGAAGACGACCAGCGCGACCCAGCGCAGCCACAGCCCGTAGCCGAGGATCGACTGCCAGTACATGCAGGCAACGACGACCGGCACCGCCACGATGCGGGCGTAGGTGAGCATGTTCGGCAGCGCAAAAGCCCGCGCCGACGAGCCTGGATTCGTCGTCGTGGTCATGGGCCGAAAAGAGCATTTGCGACCGCGCGGCGCAACCATCCTCTGGGGATGGCTGTTGCGCCAGCCCCAGGCCCGATTCTGTGGTGACGGTTGGGAATACGTCGGAAAGTCAGGCGCGCGCGCCCTGCTCGTGGAAATAGTCGTAGATCTTGCGCGCGGTCTCGGCGTTGACGCCCGCGACCTGCTCGAGATCGGCCACGGAGGCGCGCTCGATCGCCTTCAGCGTACCGAAATGGCGCAATAGCGCGCGTTTGCGAATCGGGCCGATGCCGGGGATCTCCTGCAACCCGGCTTCGCGGATATCCTTCTTGCGCTTCTGCCGGTGTGACCCGATCGCGAACCGATGAGCCTCGTCGCGCAGCCGCTCAACGAAATAAAGCACCGGATCGCGCGGCCGCAGCCGGAACGGCTCGCGTCCCCGCATGAAGAACGTCTCTCGCCCGGCGTCGCGCTCGGGCCCTTTCGCGATCGCGACCAGTGGCACGCCGGTGGCGCCCAGCGCCACCAGCGTCTCGTGCGCGGCGGTGAGCTGGCCCTGTCCACCATCGATCAGGACGAGGTCGGGCCAGGGGGATTCGGGTTCAGTTTCGTCGGCTTCTTGAGCCTCTGGCTCCGTTCCCCTCTCCCCTTGTGGGAGAGGGTGCCCGAGCGGAGGCGATAGCCGAGCGAGGGCGGGAGAGGGGGTCTCTTCGTGAAATCCTTGCGGAGAAGCCCCCTCTCCCGCCTCACCGTCTTCGCTACGCTTCGACGGCTCGGCACCCTCCCCCTCAAGGGGGGAGGGGAACGCACCGCCGTCCTGGCTCGCCCTTGGCGCCTCCGCCAGCAGCCGCTTGAACCGCCGCGTCAGCACCTCGCGCATCATGCCGAAATCGTCGCCCGGCGTGAGATCGACCGAGCGGATGTTGAACTTGCGGTACTGGTTCTTGCGGAACCCCTCCGGCCCCGCGACGACCATCGCGCCGACCGCGTTGGTGCCCTGGATATGGCTGTTGTCGTAGACCTCGATGCGGCGCGGCGGCCGCGCCAATCCGAACGTCTCGGCGAGCGCGGCGAGCAGCCTGTGCTGCGAGGCGGTTTCG
Source organism: uncultured Hyphomicrobiales bacterium (assembly GCA_964479515.1). GTDB lineage: Bacteria > Pseudomonadota > Alphaproteobacteria > Rhizobiales > Xanthobacteraceae > PALSA-894. The sequence continues at coordinate 8,637 of CAYZMR010000148.1, forward strand.
GCGAGCTTGCGGCCGAGCGCCTCGCGCGCATTGGCGAGTGCGTGGTCGACCAGTTCCTTCTTCTCGCCGCGTCGCGGGATCAGCACGTCAATCTTGCGGCCACTCTTGATCCCGAGCGCCTCGGCAAGGAGCGCGCGGTCCTCGATCTCGTGCGACAGGAAAACGCAGCGCGGCGGCGGCTTGTCGTCGTAGAACTGCGCGAGAAACGCACCGAGCACCTCGCCGGCTTCGAGCGAGCGATCCGCGCGCGGGAAATAGGCGCGGTTGCCCCAGTTCTGCCCGGTGCGGAAGAAGAACACCTCGACGCACGAATAGCCGCCCTGCTGGTGTACGGCGAACACGTCGGCTTCTTCCACGCCGCGCGGGTTGATGCCCTGGGTCCCCTGAATCGCGGACAAAGCCGCGAGCCGGTCGCGGTAGACTGCGGCGCGCTCGAAATCGAGCGCTTCGGATGCCGTCTCCATGTCGGCGGCGAGTTCGTCCTTCACGGCGCGGCTTTTGCCCGAGAGGAAGGACTTCGCCTCGCGCACCAGTTCGGCGTAGTCGGTATGCGAGATTTCGCCCGTGCACGGCGCGGAGCAGCGCTTGATCTGGTGCAACAGGCACGGCCGCGTGCGGCTCTCATAGACCGTGTCGGAGCAGGAGCGGATCAGGAACGCGCGCTCCAGCGCGGTGATCGTTCTGTGGACGGCCTGCGCCGAGGCGAACGGCCCGTAATAGTCGCCGGGCTTGCTCCGCGCGCCGCGATGCTTGGCGATCAGCGGCGGCGTCTCGCCCGCGGTGATCAGGATGTAGGGGAACGACTTGTCGTCCCGCAGCAGCACGTTGAAGCGCGGGCGCAGGCGCTTGATCAGATTGGCTTCGAGCAGCAGCGCCTCGGTCTCGGTGCGCGTCGACA
>CAYZMR010000149.1:0-9096 GCA_964479515.1 uncultured Hyphomicrobiales bacterium
TCATCATGTGGGCGGGACGTCCGAGCCGCGTATGCGAGTTCGAGCCGGTGTTGGCGTCGTTCGCGCCGACCTGCATCAGGAATTTTCCGTCCGGCGTGAATTTGAGAATCTGGTCGCCATCCTCGTTGCCGCCGAGCCAGACATTCCCCTGTGAATCGACGTGGATGCCGTGCTCGTTCTTCGGCCAAGTGTAGCCCTCGCCCGGACCGCCCCAATGGCGCAGCAGGTTTCCGTCGGTATCGAACTCCATCACGGCGGGCGCGGGCTTGCAGCACTTGTACTCGGGCGGGTTCTTCAGCGCGCCCTTCTCGTCGTCGAGCAGGGTCAGCGGACGATGGATGATCCAGATGTGATCCTGCTTGTCGACCGCGATGCCGGCGACCTGACCGAGGATCCAGTTTTCCGGCAGTGGTTTCGGCCAGAACGGCTCGGGCTGGAAGGTCGGGCCGGTGTCGGCCTTGGCCGGCGTTTGCGCGAGCGAGGGCGTTGAGCCTGCGAGCAGGGCAAAGAACAGGGTCGCGAGAACGCGCCGCATGATGAGCCTCCCCGGTGTTTCTTCGCGGCCTTCCGGCCGCTTTGTAACAGGATCATAGCGCGTCCGGCCGCGTCCGGGGAGCGCTTCGCGTTCGGGCCGCGCGGTCACGCCGCAGGCTGCGGCCCTTTCCAATCCCGCATCCGATCCCAATATAGCGGCCGCCCCACCGGGGCCTGCTGGGAGAACGCCATGTTCCGCCTCCGTCCGCTTCTCGCGCTGCTTGCCGTCGTCGCCACGTTGACCTTGGTGATCGGCGATGCCGACGCGCGACCACGTTTCAGCTTCGGCACGCGCGGCACGCGCACGTATTCGGCCCCGGCGCCGACCGCGACCGCGCCGACCGCGCGTCCGATTGAGCGCTCGATGACACCGAATACACAGATCGCGCCGACCGCCGCGCAGCGTCCGCTCGGCGGGCCGGCCGGCTTCTTCAACCGGCCTGGCTTCGGCTTCTTCGGTGGCCTGCTGACCGGCTTCCTCGGCGCCGGACTACTCGGGCTGCTGTTCGGCAACGGATTGTTCGGCGGGCTTGGCGGTCTTGCGTCGATCCTCGGGCTCGTGGTGCAGATTGCGCTCGCCGTGATGGTCGCGCGGCTCGCCTGGGCGTGGTGGCAGCGCCGCTCGCAGCCGGCCTTTGCGGGCCTGCCGCGCCAGATGGGTGACCAGCCCGGGAACGCGGCGTTCGGCGGCCCTTCGGCGGCGCCCGCGAGCGAACCGATCGAGGTCGCGCCGGCCGACTTCGACACGTTCGAACGGCTGCTCGGCGAAATCCAGACCGCGTATGGACGCGAAGACCTCGCCGCGTTGCGCGCGCGGGTGACGCCGGAAATGCTGTCGTACTACGCGGAAGAATTGTCCGAGAATGCCAGCCGCGGCATCGTCAACGAGATCCGCGACGTGAAGCTGCTCCAGGGCGACCTTTCCGAAGCCTGGCGCGAGGGCGACAAGGATTACGCGACCGTCGCGATGCGCTATTCGCTGGTCGACCGCACTGTCGAGCGCGCGACCGGGCGCGTTGCCGACGGCAGCGATCAGCCGCAGGAAGCGACCGAAGTGTGGACCTTCATGCGGGCGCGCGGCGGCACCTGGCTGCTCTCGGCGATCCAGCAGACCTGACTCAGTCCTCGGTGTCGTCCTCGTCGCGCGGCGTGAGCGGCGTCACCGGTGCGAGCTTCTTCGGGCGCGGCATCTCCTGCACGGCTACGCACATGCCGCCGTTGCCGCTCAGCGCCTGGAGACACTGCTGCATCGTGGAAAACCCGCAGCTCTCGGCGCCGCCCAGATAGCGCGCGCAATAGCGCGCCTGCGCCGCTTTCGCTTTTGCCTTCGCGGCGTCCGCGGGCGTGACAACGGACGAACCTGCGGTGACTGCCAGAGCCAAGGCCGCGGTCATCGCGAGACGGTGCATGACGATCTCCCGGCGGGATGCGTGGTTGCGCGAATATTGTGAAGCGATTGCGGTTCTCGCGCAATCGAGCCGGACGGCCGCTCGATCGCCTTGAAGCCGCCATCGTTGCCGTGCGAACAAGCCGCGGGTGGAATTTCGGAGACAGGTCATGCCGACACGGCGCAGTTTCATCATCGCACTCGCGGCAACCGCCGCAGCCCACCCGGTTCTCGCGGCCGAGGCTTCGGCGCAGGATTTCCTCGCCGCCATCTATGCGCACTACAAGGGCAAGAACGCCAAGGGCGTTCCGCTCAGCGACAAGGGGGCGGCCGCGCGATACTTCACGCCGGAGCTCGCGCACATTATGGACGCGGACGCGAAGGCGGCGGCGAAGCGCAAGGAAGTCGGCGCGCTCGACGGCGATCCGTTCGTCGACGCGCAGGACTTCGAGATCACCGACGTGAAGATCGACGTCAAGGAGAGCACGCCGGACAAGGCCGCCGGCACCGTGACGTTCAAGAACTTCGGCAAGGACACGACGGTCACGTACGATCTGGTCAAGCTCAAGCAGGGCTGGCGCATCGACGACATCCACATGCCGAGCGGCTCGCTGCGCGCGCTGTTCAAGAAGGCTTGATGCAATAAGTGCTCCGACGCGGTGTTATAAACCCGCGTGGGCGGCATATGACGACCGCCTCCAGTTGAGGGAGGACTTCCGTGACTCGTAACAGAAAGATCATGTTGGCTGGCGTAGCGCTGCTCGCGCTCGGTGTGGTCGGCGGCGCACAATCGCAGCAGCAGATGAGCTTTTTCATCACCAGCGTCGGGATCGGCAAGGGCGCCGATCTTGGCGGCCTCGAAGGGGCCGACCGCCACTGCCAGCAGCTCGCGCAGGCCGTGGGCGCGGGCGCCAAGATCTGGCACGCCTATCTCAGCACGCAAGGGCCGAACGCCGTGAACGCGAAGGATCGCATCGGCAAGGGTCCTTGGATGAACTCTAAGGGCGTGGTCGTCGCCAAGGACGTCACCGAGCTCCACGGCGCGAACAATCTGACGAAGCAGACCGTGCTCACCGAAAAGGGCGACGTGAACAACGGCCGCGGCGATACGCCGAACCGGCACGACGTCCTCACCGGCACGCAGGCCGACGGCACCGCCTTCACGGGCACGGACGATCGTACCTGCAAGAACTGGACGAGCAGCACGCAGGGCGCGGCCATGCTCGGGCATGCCGACCGCATGGGTCTGCGCGACGATGACGCGTCGAAGTCGTGGAACTCCTCGCATCCCTCGCGCGGGCCGGACGGCGGCTGCAGCCAGGCCGATTTGCGCTCCACCGGCGGGGACGGGCTGCTCTACTGTTTCGCGACGAACTGATAGGATCGCAAGGCGTTGATGCGGCGGGCCGGCCGTCGGCCGGCCCGTTTCTCGAGGCGTCCGATGCGCTACGAGCTTTACTACTGGCCGACAATCCAGGGGCGCGGCGAATTCGTGCGACTCGCCCTGGAAGAGGCGGGCGCCGACTATGTCGACGTCGCGCGCAAGCGCGCCGCGCGCGACGCGATCACCACGCTGCTCGACCGCAAGGCCGAGAAGCATCCGCCGTTCGCGCCGCCGGCGCTCAAGGCCGGCAAGCTGGTCATCGCGCAGACCGCGAACATCCTTCTTTATCTTGGCCCGCGCCTGAAGCTCGCGCCCAAGGGCGAGGGCGAGCGGCTGTGGCTGCATCAATTGCAGCTCACCATCGCGGACTTCGTGAAAGAGATCCACGACACGCATCATCCGATCTCGTCGCAGCTTTATTTCGAAGACCAGATCGAGGCCGCGAAAGCGAACGCGAAGCAGTTCTGGCGCTATCGCGCGCCGAAATTCCTTGGTTACTTCGAGACGGTGCTGACGCGCAGCGGCGGGCCGTATGCGCTCGGCCGCAGGCTCAGCTACGTCGATCTCAGTCTGTTCCAGATCGTCGCCGGACTGCGCTACGCGTTTCCCAGGCGGATGAAGCGCTTCGAGAAGCGTATCCCGCGCCTGATCGCGCTGCACGACCGGGTGGCGAAGCGGCCGCGCATTGCGGCCTATCTCGGCTCGTCGCGGCGGATCGCGTTCAACGAATGGGGCATCTTCCGCCGCTATCCCGAGCTTGATCGCTAGTCCGCATCCGCCACCGGCACGCGGCGCGTCTCGTGCCAGAACAGGAATAATCCGGACGCGATCACGATCGCCGACCCGAGCAGCAGCCCCGCGGTCGGCAGGTCGCCCCAGATCGTGAAGCCGAGCAGGAGCGCCCACACGAGCTGCAGATACTGGAACGGCACGACCGCCGACGTCGGCGCCAGATGGATCGCGCGCGTCCACAGATACTGGGCGCCGCCATTGCCGATGCCGCTGAAGATCATGATCAGCGCCGCAAAGCCGGTCGGCACCACGAATCCGAAGGGGAGCGCGAACGCGTAGGCGCAGGTCAGCAGCGTGAGCTGGTACATGATCAGCGTCTTGGTGGACTCGGTCGAGGCCATGCCGCGCACGCCCGCGACCACCGTGCCGAACAGCACCGCATTGCCGAGCGCGAACAGCGCGCCGACCTGGAACGCGTCCGCGCCGGGATTTGCGATGACCAGCACGCCGAGAAACCCGATCAGCAGCACGGTCCAGCGCGCCGCGCCGACCTTCTCGTTGAGGAAATACGCCGAGGCGAGCGTCGAGAAGATCGGCGAGGAGAACATGATCGCGGTCGCGCCGGCGAGCGGCATCAGGCTGAACGCGATCAGCAGCATCGTCTGCGAGCCGACCTGCGAGCAGGCGCGCATCAGGTGGGCGCGCAGGCGGAGCGTGCGGTAGACCGCAAGCCCCGTCGTCGGCAGGATGAAAGCCGCAAGCGTGACCAACGCGACCAGCGTGCGCACGAACAGGACTTCGCCGATCGGGTAGGTGGTGATCAGCCACTTCGAGGCGGCGTTCGCGCAATTGAACACCACGCCCGAGGCGATCATGTAGAAGATCGCGAGCGGGATGTGCTCGCGCCGCGCGGCAAGGCGTGGCGCTGGTTCTGCGAGCGGCGTTGCGCCGGCGTCCGCGCTCACGGGTGCTCCTGCAGGATGATAGAAGGCGCTTGTTATCACGCGGGCGTGGGCAGCGGGCAGCCGCAAGCCGCGAATACCCCCTGCCGCCGTCTTGCATGCCCGCGCACCGCCGGCAAGCGCTGGCGCGGCGCGAAAGCTCCTGGTATTTCGCGTGTGAGGTCCGTTCCGGAGACATGGGATGCGCTGGACACGCAATCGTTTCGTGATTTGCCACGCGCTCGCTTGCGCGCTCGCCGGCCCGGCGGCGGCCGAAGATGCAACGCCGAACGCCAAGCTCATGACCGTCCTGCCGGCCACAGTCGGCGCCAAGGCCTGCTATACGCGCAGCTACGATGCCAAGCATCTCGCCGCGCATCCCAAGCAGCGCGTGTCCGCGATGACATTCTTCATCCGCGTTATCGGCGTCGACACGAATGCGGGCGGCGAATGGGTGCTCGATCCCAAGGCCAAATACGACAGGTTCAACTATCAGTTCGCCATGAGCGTGACGCGGCGCAGCGAGAAGGCGATCAGCGCCAGCGGCTATTGCCCGGACGACCCGAACATCCTGTGCATCCGCGACTGCGACGGCGGCGGCGTGACGCTGGAGAAGATCGCGGGCTCCGAGGCGCTGATGGTCAAGCTGATGAACGACGGCATCCTGATGGGCGACTGCGACGAACAGAAGGGCAAGTGGCTGCGGCCCGGCACCGACGACAAAGCCTTTCGCGTCGAGAAGGTGCCGACCGAACAATGCGCCGCGCTCGAGAAGAGCGCGTTCCCACATTAGCACCGTGGCGGAGTTGCGGATGCGCCTCGTTATCGCTCTCCTCGCTTGTCTCATCGCGAGCGCCGCGCACGCGGCCGACCGCGCGCAGCTCGATGCCGTGTCGGTGCACGTGTTCCTGACCAAGTCCGGCACGCTCTCGCGCGACGTCAGCACCGATTTCGCGGCCTGGAACTTCGTGCCCGAGGGCGAGGGCATCCCGCAGGGCGAGCGGTTCTACGCGGTCCTGGTGCGCGTGCGCCTCACCGCGCCGGGCGAGATGTTCGCCAAGGGGCCGCAGGCCGATGTCGTGGTGACGAACCGGCAGACGCGCAAGGTGATCAAGCGCGAGCGCATCGCCGAGGTCTACATCGGCAAGGACGGCTGGACCTTCGTGCCGGTGTTCGTGCCGGATGCGGCCTGCGGGCCGCTCGACATCGTGGTGACGGGCGGCGGAAAGAAGATCGCCACGATGCTCAACGCGAAATGCGGGGAGTGACGGCCCCGCTCGTCAAATAGCCAACGCTCCGCCGTAGTCCGCATGAGCGCAGCGACATGCGGGATTGCCTCCCCGGATATCGCTTCGCTCATCCGGGCTACACTGGCTACAATCGCCGGCAAAACCGAGGAAGCGCGCGCCATGAAATTCGGACTGTTCGGCTCAGCGCAGGCGCAACGCGGCGGGCCCGACCTCGACTCGGGCCAGGGCTTCCGCGATTTCATCGACTACAATGTCGAGGCCGAGGCGCTCGGCTACGCGTCGACCTTCGTGGTCGAGCATCATTTCACCGGCTTCGGCCAGGTGTCGGCGAGCCTCAACCTGCTCACATACCTCGCGGCGCGCACCTCGACCTTGCGTCTCGGCACCGCCGTGCTCGTGCTGCCCTGGCACAATCCGGTGCTGCTCGCCGAACAGGCCGCGACCATCGACCTCCTCTCCGGCGGGCGGCTCGAATTCGGCGTCGGCAAAGGCTATCGCCACAACGAATTCGCAGGGTTCTGTATCCCGATCGCCGAGGCCGACGCGCGCTTCGAGGAGTCGCTTGGCGTTATCCTGAAGGCGTGGACGTCCGCCGAGCGCTTCTCGCACCACGGCACGTTCTGGAATTTCGAGAACATCGTGGTCGAGCCGCCGACGCGGCAGAAGCCGCATCCGCCGATCTGGATGGCGGCCGGCCATCCGGACTCGATCGCTAAAGTGGCGCAGCGCGGCGCGAAGCTGCTGCTCGATCAGTTCGCCTCGATCCCGCTCACGATCGAGCGCTTCAACCTCTACAAGGCCGAGGTCGAGGCCGCAGGGCGCCGCTTCGATCCGGTGGATGTCGCGGTCGCGCGCGCCTTCTATGTGGCGAAGGACGCAGACGACAAGCGCAAGGCGGTCGAGACGCGGCTCGCCAACCAGCGGCGCATGACCGAGCTCGCGACCGCGCCGGGCGCGGTGAAATCGAGCATGCTGTCGTTCGACTACACGCTCGACGCCGCGGAAGAGAGCGCGCTCTACGGCACGCCGGACGAGATCGGCGGGAAGCTCGATGTGCTGCGCTCGGCCGGGATCGAATATGTGCTGCTCAACGGGCCGGCGGGGTCGGTCGCGAATTTGCGAAGGTTCGCGCGCGAGGTCATGCCGGGGTTTGCCGGCAAGGCCTCGCTCGCCGCCGAGTAGGGGCCACTTACAGGCTCGTGGTCGACTGGACGCGATAGCACGCATAGGGGTGCCAGTAGCACCAGCCGCGTCCGTAGCCGCGGCCCCATTGCGGATTGGCCGTGGTGGTGCTGCTCACCGGCGCCGCGCCGTGCGTCGGGGCGCGAACTGCGGCATCGGCGGCGCTCGCCGCGGCGGCGAGCAGGGTCGCGGTGGCAAGGGCGGCGGCGAAGCCGCGGATCGTCGAACGCGTGATCATGGCTGTCTCCATCGTTTCGCCGGATCGCCCGGCGTGGTGGTCGATGGAGCGGAGGGTAGCGAGGCGGGCGCGGCGGCGATGTGATCGTGGTCACAGAAGGGGCGGGCGGCACAATTGACACTTTCGCGGCGAGTGGTTGACGGATATACAATAATTGGTATATTGATATAGTGGAAGAGGAGCTGAAGTCCGTCATCTGGATCGGTTCAAGCCGACGGGATTTGCGCGCCATGCCGCAGCAGGTGCGCAAGGATATTGGCCAAGCGCTCTACACGGCGCAGCAGGGCATGACCGATCCGGCCGCGAAGCCGCTGAAAGGCTTCGGCGGCTCGCGTGTGATGGAGATCGTCGAGCGTTACCGGACCGACGCGTTTCGCGCGGTCTACACCGCGCATTTCGAGACGTCGATCTACGTGCTGCACGTCTTCCAGAAGAAATCGAAGACCGGGATTGCGACGCCGAAGCAGGACATCGATCTGATCAAGAAGCGCTTCGCCGAGGCCGAGCGCGACTACAAAGGAAGGCAGAACTGACATGCGCGGCAAGACGGCGATCAAGGTGGAGAAGGGTAGCGGCAACGTGTTCGCCGACCTCGGCCTGCCGAACCCGGAGCAGGAGTTGCTCAAGGCGCGGCTCACGCTGCAAATCTACAAGATCATCAAGGCACGCGGGCTGACGCAGGCGCAGGCGGGGGAGGTGCTTGGCATCAAGCAGCCGCACGTTTCCGCGCTGATGCGCAACCGCGCGGGTAATTTCTCGGTCGGACGGCTGATGGAGTTTCTCACCGCGCTTGGGCAGGACGTGCGGATCACCGTCAGGCCGACGCGCAAGGCAAGGGGCGAGATGGCGGTGGTGGTGGGGTAGCGAATGTTTCGAAGTGAAGGAAATCGCTTCTATTTTGCTGGCAGCACAGGAGACGACTTTCTGCCGGTCTCTGCAGCCCTGCACAACGTCATTCACAAGCAAGGCTACAAAGATCTCACGCTCGATTTTTCTCAAGCAACATTTCTCGATACAAAATTCATGATTCCACTAGTGGCGATGGCTAGGTCGTATCGTTCCGAAAAGGTCGATTTCGAGATCATGGTACCTACGGAAGACAAGTCCGCCCGACTGCTCGAAAACACGAACTGGGCACATCTTGTTACGCCGGAAAAATTTGAGGCTCGTGACGATAGAAACAAGAGTCATCTTTCGGCGATTCAATATCTGAACGCGAAAGAACAATTCGACGCTGTCGACCGAAGTATGAATGTCATACTGCAAAGTGTTGGCGGATTGGATCGCTCTCGGCTCAAGGCGCTTGAATGGTCCCTCAATGAGATCACTGACAATGTGCTGAATCACTCGGAGTCTCAGATCGGAGGCATCGTCCAAGTAGTAACGTTCGCCAAGAAGCAAGTCGTCGAATTCTACGTGTGCGATACCGGAATTGGTATCCCACGGAG
>CAYZMR010000150.1:0-8900 GCA_964479515.1 uncultured Hyphomicrobiales bacterium
GAACGGTCGCCGTGGTGGTGCCGTCACCGGCCGCATCCGAGGTCTTGGAGGCGACTTCGCGCACCATCTGCGCGCCCATGTTCTCGAACTTGTCCTCGAGCTCGATTTCCTTCGCGACCGTCACACCGTCCTTGGTGATGCGCGGGGCGCCGAACGACTTGTCGAGCACGACGTTGCGGCCCTTGGGGCCGAGGGTAACCTTCACCGCATTGGCGAGAATGTCGACGCCGCGCAGCATGCGATCGCGCGCGTCGACGGAGAATTTGACGTCCTTGGCAGCCATTGATGTTGCTCCGTTGTGTCTCAGTCCTCATCCTGAGGAGCGGTGCGCAACACCGCGTCTCGAAGGATGAGAGTGATGGGCTTGTTGCCGTCCTTCGAGACGCGCCTTTCAGGCGCTTCTCAGGACGAGGCGGGCCTTACGCGGCCTTCTTGCGGGCGACGGTCTCTTCGAGCACGCCCATGATGTCGCTTTCCTTCATGATCAGGAGATCCTGACCGTCGATCTTGACCTCGGTGCCCGACCACTTGCCGAACAGCACGCGCTCGCCGACCTTGAGATCGATCGGGATCAGCTTGCCGGCTTCGTCGCGGCCACCGGGGCCGACGGCGACGATCTCGCCCTGCGAGGGCTTCTCTTTGACAGTGTCGGGAATGATGATGCCGCCGGCGCTCTTCTCCTCGGCATCGATGCGCTTGACGACGACGCGGTCGTGAAGCGGGCGGAATTTCATGGATATCCTCCTAAGTGATTGTTCGGACGGTGTTTTTGGAAACGGCGGTCAGCCGGAGACGTCCCCGCGGACCGCTCGCAGACGACATAGGGCACAAATTTTTGACCCACAAGGGGGCGGGCGGAAAAATTTGGCACTCGTTAATGTTGATTGCTAGTAGAGCCGGGCTCGCCGATCGAGGGTTTGTCAGCAGTCTCGCTGAATGCTGCTAACGCCTTGATTGTAAACAATTTATTCAGTTTTTGAGCTTGCAATGGAACCGCGACGCACAAGAGACTTTGAATCCGACACACGGAGGATTCCATGGCCAGTGCAGATTTTCGTCGTCAGCTCGCGGGTTACGGTCTCACCACCGCGCACATCTATTACCGCCGGCCGGATCACCCGTGGCTGTTGCAGAGCTACGTCTGGCAGAACTACGACCTCTGCCCGAAATTCCCCGAGCTCAAGCGCTTCCTGGAGTTCTGGAAGGACAAGCTCGAAGGCCCGCTGCATTCCGTGATGGTGGCGCATTCGGGACTGATCACGCCGGCCGAGCTGCGCACCGTCGACGACGAATACCGGCTGCATTGAGCGGCTGACACCGGCCGATTCCTTTCCTTGGGCTGGCGCTCGCCGAGCCGACCGGTATCATGCGGCCAAAGGCGGCGCTCGCAGTTGCCGCTGCACAAAAACAATCCGCAAATCACCCTTGGGAGGACTGCATGACGAATGCCCGTCACATGCTCGCCGCCGCCTTGTTCGCGGCGGCGTTTGTTTTTCCGGCCGCCGCCGCCGACACGATCAAGATCGGCGTCATCTATCCGCTCACCGGCAATGCGGCGCCCGCCGGCAACTCGGCGAAGGACGCGGTCGAGCTCGGGCTCGAGATCGTCAACGGCGCGCATCCCGAGCTCAAGGGCCTGCCGCTGGCCGAGACCGCCGGGCTGCCGAACCTCGGCGGCGCCAAGATCGAGCTCATCAGCGCCGACCATCAGGGCAATCCGTCGGTCGGACAGAACCAGACGCTGCGCCTGATCAGCCAGGACAAGGTCGTGGCGATGCTCGGCGCCTACCATTCCTCGGTTGCGCTCACCTCCACGGCCGCGGCCGAGCGGCAGGGCATTCCGTATCTCGTGGCCGACTCGGTCGCACTCAACATCACGCAACGCGGCTTCAAATGGACCTTCCGCGTCGGCCCGATCGCGCCTGATTTCGCCAAGGCCTACACGACGTTCCTCACCGAGCTGAAGAACTCGGGCAAGAAAATCGACACGATGGCGATCGTGAACGAGAACACCGACTATGGCTCGTCGGTCGCCGCAAGCGTGCTCGAAGCCGCCAAGCAGGCGAACATCCCGATCGCGGCGCAGATCGCCTACAACGCCAATTCGACCGACGTCTCGGCGCAGGTGCTGCAATTGAAGGACAAGAAACCGGACGCCGTGATCTTCATCAGTTACTCGGCCGACACGGTGCTCTATTTCAAGACGATGAAGAACCTCGACTACCTGCCGCCGATCATCATCGGTGACGATGCCGGCTTCTCCGATCCGACCTTCATCCCGAATGTCGGCGACCTCGCACAGGGCGCGCTCAACCGCAGCGCCTGGGACGCCGGTAAGCCCGGCAGCATCAGCTTCAAGATCAACGAGATGTTCAAGGCGAAGTACGGCCGCGATCTCGATGACACCAGCGCGCGCTGGATGCAGGGCTTCCTGGTGCTGGCCGACGCGATCAACCGCGCCGGCTCGACCGAGCCCGACAAGATCCAGGCGGCGCTGAAGGCGACCGACCTCAAACCCGACCAGCTCATGATCGGCTATCGCGGCGTGAAGTTCGACGAGACCGGGCAGAACACGCTCTCGGCCACCTACCTGATCCAGCTCCAGGGTAAGGAATACAAGTCGGTCTGGCCCGCCGACCACGCGACCGCGACGCTGTGGTGGCCGATGAAGGGGTGGCGGTAGGAAGTATTGTCGCGCGTCCGACGCAGCACGTCGCGCTGCGTCGCGCACCGGGCCGGCGCTTTCCTTTTGAGTGAAACTACACCATCCTTCAACCTCGATGATCGGAGCGAGGCAAGGATAACGTCATGGCAAGCGACGGGTCTCACGTCTGCCGGCGCCTGATCGTCTTGCTGGACGGCACGTGGAACGACGCCGACGAAAGCGGACCGGCGACCAACATCGTCTATCTGCGCGAACTGTTGTTTTGGGGCTTGCAGCGGCGGTTCGACCGCGGAACTGCGTCGGACCAAGCCGATTACATGAAGCTTGACGCGGGTCACCGCAAGAAGGCCGCCTCCGGCCTGATCTTCGACGGGTTCGAGTACGTCGTCTATTACGGTCGCGGCGTCGGGACAGGTGGCATCGTCGATCGTGTAAAGGGCGGGGCGCTCGGTTTCGGCCTCGATCAGGACATTCGCCGCGCCTACAAGTTCCTGAGCTTCTGGTTTCGACCGGGCGACGAGATTTTCATTTTTGGATTTTCGCGCGGCGCGTTCACGGCGCGCAGTCTTGGCGGCTATCTGCACGCGGTCGGCCTGTTGCGTTGCGAATTCTGCACGAAGGAGAACGAACAGCGTGCGTGGGACTTCTATCGAACGCCGCCGCAGGACCGGCTCAGCGCGGACTGGCTGTCATTTCGTATCCCGGTCGGCAGCGAAGGCACGACGCTGGTTCACGATTCCGACAAGATGCGCGTGCGCGCTCTTTGTGTTTTCGACACCGTCGGCGCCCTTGGCGTGCCCGGCAACCTGTTCCGGCAATTCAACCGCGCGAAATACGAATTCCACGACACCGACGTGAATACGAGCGTCGACATCCGGCTTCATGCGGTCGCGATCGACGAGCCGCGGCCGGAGTTCGTCGCTTCGATGTGGACCAAGCCGAAGTTTCAGCACTTCAACGGCGAGATCTCGCCGACCGAACAGGTCTGGTTTCCGGGCGCGCACGGCGATGTCGGCGGCGGTTATGTTCAGTGGGATGAGCCGGACACGCTCGGGCTGTCGCACGTGCCGCTGGCGTGGATGCTCCAGCGGCTCAATCATCACATCGCGACGAGCGATCCGCTGGCCGATCCGACGCCGCCGCAGGCGCTCGCAATCGAGCCGCAGCGCCGCGCGAAAATTCCCTTTTTCGCGACCGATTTCTTCAACAGCGACGTCGACCTGGTCATCAAGGACCGAATCCGTCGTCAATTCATCGCGGATCAACACAAGCCGTGGGAACTGGTCAGCCTGCTGCGTCCTGACAATGTACGGGTCATCAATCAGGTGCCGGTCGCGAGCGCGGGCAGCCGCGAGACCCAAGGGCGCATCCAGCATGCCGATCCGATCGGCGAGATGATCCACGTGTCGGCGTTCGAGCGTTTGCTGAAGGAGATCAAGGTCGAGCGGAAAAGCGCCGCCTATCGTCCGGACAACCTTGTCGCCGCGATCCCGTTCGTGGCGGCGAGCTACCTGAGGCGGGACAAGCCGGCCGATACGCCGTGGGCCGATATCGTGAAGCCGATCTTCTCCTGGCAGCGCATCTTCGTGGTCGACTGGGACGGCACGCCGCTTGGCCGCGACAAGGAGGATGAGGTGCGCCGCGCGTTCGAGATCATTCCGCGCCCGGACGCGCTCGGCGTCACCGTCATGCCGCAGGAGATGCGGAAGTTCGTGCTTCCGTCCCCTTCGCCTTCTCCTGGTGAACATCACGCGTAATTATTGAAGACAGGCGACATCCTGTTGCGACACCATGGCCGAAAAGGACCACGGGGAGGCAACCGCGCATGAAACTCTTCACCTACTGGCGCTCACAGGCCGCGTTCCGCGTGCGCATCGCGATGGGGCTCAAGGGGCTCGCCATGGAGAAGGTCTCGCTCGACCTGCTCAAGGGAGATCAGTTCGAGGCCTCCTATCAGGCGCTCAATCCGGAAGGCGTCGTGCCGACCTTGATCGACGGCGAGGGGCCGCCGCTGATGCAGTCGCTCGCGATCCTCGACTATCTCGATGAGACATATCCCGATCCGCCGCTGCTGCCGAAGGACCTGCGGGCGCGGGCGCATGCGCGCGCGATCGCGCAGATGCTCGCGATGGACGCGCATCCGATGATCGTGCCGCGCGTGCGCAAGTATCTCGAAGAGGAGCTGCATCTCGACGAGCCGGCGCGCGTCAAATGGGTCGGCCATTGGCTCGATGCCGGGAGCCGCGCGATCGAGCACGTGCTGGCGCGCGATCCGCGCACCGGCCGCTTCTGCGTCGGCGATCAGGTGACCGTCGCCGACATCTGCCTCGTCGCGCACCTGACCAGCGCGAAGATGTTTCTCAACCGCGATCCGATGGCGCATCCGACCGCCGGCCGCATCTACGCGACCTGCATGGAAATCCCCGCGTTCGCGAACGAACATCCGCTGAAGCAGCCGGATGCGCAGGCGCAAGCCCGCGTCTGAATTCGATCTCTGAATTCGATCCGGGGCACTTGAAGCAAAGGGTCCATCGAGGCGTATACTCCGGCAAAGAGTCGACACTCACTCAGGGAGGAAGAATGATGCGCCGGATCGCGATGTCATTGCTGGTTGCGGCGGGGCTCGCCTGCGCCGGTCCCGGCGGTCCCGCGCGCGCGGAGGTTGGCGAGATCACCATCGCGCAGCAATACGGCCTGCTCTACCTCGCGCTGATGGTGATGGAGAACAATCACGTCCTGGAAAAACATCTCGCTGCCGCCGGCCTGCCATCGACCAAGGTGAACTGGGTGAAGTTCACCGGCTCGTCGGGCGGCGTCGACGCGGTGATCTCCGGCCAGGTGACCTTGAGCGCGCAGGGCACGCCCTCGATGGCGCTCTTGTGGGATCGCACCAAGGGCCGCCTCGAGGTGAAGGGCATGGCGGCGCTGTGCGACGGCAACATCTGGATCAACACGCGCAATCCGAATGTCCATAGCGTCAAGGACTTCACCGAGAAGGACCGCATCGCGATCCCGTCGCTCAAGTCATCGACCCAGGCGATCCTGCTGCAGATGGAAGCCGAGCGCGTGTTCGGGAAGGGACAGTTCAACCGGCTGGAGCCGCTGATCGTGACGATGTCCCACCCGGATTCGGTGATCGCCATCCTCAACCCCAGCCACGAGGTGACCGCGCATGTCGCGACCTCGCCCTTCCACGAGGCGGAGATGAAGGCGGGACTGCACACCATCACCTCCGCCTACGACATTCTCGGCGGCCAGGCGACGACCTCGAACCTCGTGACCACGTCGAAGTTCCGCGAGGAGAATCCGAAGAGCTACGCGGCCTCGCTCGCCGCGCTGGACGAAGCCTTCGCCTGGATCAGCGCCGACAAGCGCCGCGCCGCCAAGCTCTATATCGAGATGACCAACGAGCGGCGCATGAGCGAGGACGAGGTCTATGCCATCCTGACGGCGCCCGGCGCCGAGTGGGGCAAGACGCCGCACAAGGTCGGCAAGCTCGTTCAGTTCATGCACTATGTCGGCACGCTGAAGAACAGGCCGGAGTCCTGGAAGGACCTGTATTTTCCCGAGGCCCAGGCGCTCGACGGGGATTGAGGTCTATGACGCAGGCGGAGGCTCGGACGCGCGCTGCTCCTCCTGGCCGCGCCGGCGCGCGAGCGAGAGCATCAGGTCCCAGGCGTTGCGGATATTGACGATCAGCAGCAGCACGACCGTGCCGGCGAGGAACTCCGGCGCGTGGATCGATCCGCAGAAGATCAGATAGGCCGCGACCAGCCCGGCCGCGTAGGCGACGAACGGAATGATGCCGTAGCAGATGCGGTCCGCGAGATCGGCGATGCTGTCGGTGAATAGCCGGCGGATCACGAAGCCCGCATAGATCATGCCCGCGATGGCGTTCAGCCCGACCAGCGTGCCGAGGGTGAGCAGCGTATGCGAGGGGACGAGGGCAGCCGCCGAGACGAACAGCGCGCTGGTGAAATGGAATGCGATCGGGCTCATGTACGTGCGCGTCGGCCCGCCGGCGTGCGTCGTCAGCATGCCGGCGCCGATCGATGCGGCGACGAACAGCAGCGCCACGAGTGCCGCCGCCGCGGTACCGATCAGCACGTAGAATTCGTGCCAGTGCTCCAGCAACGGAGCCGATGCCGCTTTCAGCATGTCCTCTCAATCCGACTTCACGCCGGTCAGGCGGATGATGCGCTCGTATTTCTCGCGTTCGTTCTTAACGAAAGTCTCGAAGTCCGCAATCGACAGCGGCACCACGTTGGCGCCGGCATCGACAAGCCGCTGGCGCACGTCGGGATCGGCGAGGATCTTGTTGATCTCGGCGTTGAGCCGCGCGATCACGTCGGCCGGTGTGCCGCGCGGCGCGAAGAAACCCTGCCATAGCGTGAAATCGAAATCCGAGAATCCGGTCACTTCGGCGACGGTCGGGATCTCTGGCGCGGCCTGCGCGCGCACGGCGGAAGACACCGCGAGCACCTTCACGGTGCCGGCCTTCATCAGCGGCATCGCGGGCGGGAAGCCGGGAAAATACATGTCGACATGCGCGCCGATCAGGTCGTTGAGCGCGGGTCCGGCGCCCTTGTAGGGCACATGCACGAGCTTGCCGGGCAGCTTGGCGCTCAAATACTCGCCGGCGAGATGCCCGGGCGTGCCGGTGCCGGCAGAGGCGAAGGTCATCGGCTGTTTCGATGCCTCAACCGCCTTGAGCATGTCGCCGAGCGTCGCGTAGGGCGCGCTCGCCGGCACCGTGAGCGCGAGCGGCACGACGGTCGCGAGCGCAACGGGCAGGAGGTCCTTCGGGTCGTAGGTGAGACCCTTGATCCAGAATTGATTGACGACGATCTCGGCGGTCTGGCCGACCAGCAGCGTGTAGCCGTCGGGCGTCGCGTTGAGGACGGCCTGCGCGCCGATCGCCCCGCTCGCGCCGGCGCGGTTCTCCACGATCACGCTCTGCCCGAGCGCGATGCCGAGCTTATCGCCGATGATGCGCGCCACGACATCGCCGGTGCCGCCGGGCGAATAGGCGACGATCAGATGGATCGGCCGCGAGGGGAAGGGCTGAGCGAGCGCGGGGAGGGCCAGGAGGACTCCCACCGCACCTGCACTCAATGATCTTGCAAATCGCATTCCGACGCTCCCGGTGCGCGGCACACCGTCGCGAAGCGCGGCCGCTGCGTCAAGCTCGCCGGCGCCGGTCATGGCGATTAACTGTTGGAGTCATTGACAACATTATGGGGCGTTGGTACGAAGTCCAACATGAGAGCCGTGGTGATCCTCAATGAACGCCACGTCATCGCCGAAGATGCTTTCGTCGAGATGGTCGTCTGGCAGGTGCCGCAGACCCTGCGGCGATCAAGCCATCGGTTGAAGTATCGTCTGGCCTTTGTCGTCTCGGGGGAGTGCGTTCTGCGCTACGACAACGAGGCCGGGAAGGGCGATCATAGGCATCTCGGCGCGAACGAGACGCCCTACGTGTTTCGCAGCTATGAGCAGCTGCTCGCGGATTTCTGGTCCGATGTCGACGCATGGAGAAGGCGGAAGTGAAAACGGTCACGCTGGATGTCGCAACGCGCGAAGAGATGACGCGCCGGGCGCTTGCCGCCTTCAGGGGCAAGAAACAGCCCGCGCGCATCAGCTTCGCCACGCCTGAGCTGCTGTGGAGGGTGTTGACGGCGAAGCGCTGGGAATTGCTCAAGATGATGGCCGGGCAGGGCGCGATGACGATCCGCGAGGCTGCGCGCCGCGTCGGACGCGACGTGAAGGCGGTTCACGCCGACGTTCACGCGCTGCTCGATGCCGGTCTGCTCGACAAGACCAGCGATGGGCAGATCGAATTTCGCTTCGATGCCGTCCGCGTCGACTTCACGCTGCATGCGGCGTGAAGATCACCCCCGCCCGACGAACGGCATCTTGGTCGCCATCACGGTCATGAACAGCACGTTGGCGTCGAGCGGCAGGCTCGCCATGTAGGCGACCGCTGAGCCGACATGTTCGGCGTCCATGCGCGGCTCCGGCATCATCTCGCCGCTCGGCTGCATCACGCCGGCCACCATCCGATCCGTCATCGGCGTCGCCGCGTTGCCGATGTCGATCTGCCCACAGGCGATGTCGTAGGCGCGTCCGTCGAGCGCGGTCGACTTGGTGAGGCCGGTCACGGCATGCTTGGTCGACGTATAGGCGGCCGAGCGCGGGCGCGGCGTGTGCGCCGAGATCGAGCCGTTGTTGATGA
>CAYZMR010000151.1:0-8835 GCA_964479515.1 uncultured Hyphomicrobiales bacterium
TAGATGCCCTTGATGCCGTTATCGACGGCGATCTGCGCGTCCTCGCCGGTCTGGATGCCCTTGATGATGATCTCGGCCTTCGGATTGCGCTTCTGGAAGCGCTCGATGACGCCCCAGTCGAGCCCGGCCTGTGTGTGGTGCTCGAACTCGCTGCGGTTGGCGATGCGGTTGAAGCGCTTCACCACGTCGCGCTCGCGCCGCGAATAGTAGGCGAGGTCGACCGTGAAGCAGAACTGCGGCACGAAGCCGTTGTCCTGCGAGCGCTTGTAGATGTCGTCGATGAATTTGTCGTCGCCGCGCACGTAGAGCTGGAAGATCTTGTAGGCGTCGGGCGCCTTCTTGGCGGTCTCCTCCAGCGCGGGCTCGGTCGCCGAGGACTGCATCATCGGAATGCCGAACTCGCCGGCCGCTTCCGCGACCGTCGCGACGCCGCCGGCCCACATGTTCTGCAGGCCGCCGACCGGCGCGATGATCACCGGCAGGCGGATCTTCCTGCCGTAGAGCGTGACGGACGTGTCGACCTTCTGCACGTTGCGCAGCACGCGCGGCCGGAACGCGACGGAATCGAGCGACTGGCGATTGCGCGCGAGCGTCGTCTCGGTCTCGGTGCCGCCCGTGATGTAATCCCAATTGTTGCGATTGAGGTTGAATTTGGCGGCCTTGAGAAACTCGTGCAGATTCTGAAAGCGCTCGCGTACGTCGTCCATCCTGGTCTTCCCCCATCCGCCCGCTTGGCGATGTGTTGTGCGGCGGGATGAGGCCCACCGTTCCGGCTAAGCTCATAGACCAGAGGCGAAATCCACCACAATGGATTTTCTCGGGCCGCAGCCCTGCCATTCCGGCGGGGCGGCGGGCGCGTTGATCGCGGTTGCGGTCTGCGCCATAGTCCGCGCCGCAAAGGGCGCAACGCCGCCCGGGAGGAAACCATGAGCCCGCGCATCAGCTATGTGCAGCCGTCGGCGGTCACGGACGAGGCCATGCTCGCGGAATTCGACCGCTGCGCGCGCGAGGGCACGCCGCGGCCGGAGAGCCAGGCGATCCGCGCGCATGTGCCGGCGGTGTTCTGGTCGTTCGCGAACGCCTGGCGCGACACGTTCCGGAACGGCGTCGCCGACCATGCGATCAAGGAGCTGTGCCGCATCTACGTGTCGCGGTCGGTGCTGTGCGAGTTCTGCGGCAATCAGCGCTCGATGAAGGCCGCCAAGCAGGGCGTCGTCGAGGACGATTACCGCGACCTGATCAATTTTGAGTCCTCCACGCGCTACGACGAGAAGCAGAAGGCTGCACTCGCCTACGCGGAGGCGATCACCTGGGACCTGCCGACCGACGATGCGTTCTGGGCGCGGCTGCATGCGCATTTCAGCGAGCCGGAGCTGGTCGAGATCGGCTTCTTCGTCGCGCTCACCATGGGACAGCAGCGCTGGCTGCGCACGCTCAACATCGAGCATCACCAGGTGCTCGCTGGCACGACCGCCTCGATGGCGCCGGGCTTCGAGGACGAAGACAAGCTCAAGCGCGCGAAGCAGGACCCGGCCTATTGGGCGCGCAAGAGCATCAAAGCCGTTGCGGCGGAGTGACGAGGCCATTTTGGATTCTTCTGTTGGTTCTGTGCCGGCCGATGTCCGCATTCTTGTCCGGGGGCTCGGCAAGCATTACGGCGCGCTGGAAGTCTTTCGCGGCGTCGACCTCGAGGTCGGCTCGACCGAGATCGTTGCGATCGTCGGCCCGTCCGGCTGCGGCAAGACCACGCTGTTGCGCTGCATCGACGGGCTGATCCCGCCGTCGACCGGAACCATCGCGGTCGAGGGCGAGCGCGTGGATCAGCCGCTCCCCGGCGTCGCCATGGTGTTCCAGCACTTCGGATTGTTCCCGTGGAAGACGGTGTTCGACAATGTCGCCTATGGGCTGCGCCTCGCGGGCGTCGCGCGCGCCGAGATCGCCGAACGCGTGCCGAAATTCATCCGTCTCGTCGGGCTCAAGGGCTTCGAGCGCGCCTATCCGTACCAGCTCTCCGGCGGCATGCAGCAGCGCTGCGGCCTGGCGCGCGCGCTCGCGATCGAGCCGCGCGTTCTGCTGATGGACGAGCCATTCGCCGCGGTCGACGCGCAGACGCGCGAGATCCTGCAGTTCGAGCTCTTGCGCATCTGGCAGATGCGGCCGACCACCATGATCTTCGTGACGCATTCGATCGAAGAGGCGGTGCTGATGGGCGACCGCGTGGTGGTGCTGAAAGGGCGGCCCGCCAGCGTGTTCGAGACCGTCACGGTCGATCTGCCGCATCCGCGCAGCCGGGCGACGCTCGCCTTGCCGCGTTTTGCCGCGCTGCGCGAGCACGTGTGGACGACCCTGATGGACGAGGCGCGAGCCGCGGAGCTCGAGCTGCAGCGTTGACCTGACGGCAAAGAACTGGCGCGAAAGAAACTGAGACGACCGAGAGAAAAAAACGGAGGAACCCATGAGGACAAGGATCAGCTTGATGACGGCCGGCCTGGTGGCGCTCGCGACGCTGCCGGCATCCGCGCAATCGCGCGACGTCACGTTCGGGCTGCCCGGCATCCCGCCGGTGTTCGTATCGACGCAGGCCTATGTGGCGCAGCAGGAGAAGTTCTTCGAGAAATATGGCGTGAAGGTCACGCTGCGCCCGTTCGACAGCGGCGCGTCGGCTGCGCGCGCGCTCGCGTCCGGCGACATCGACATGTCGCTCTCGCCTTCCCCGCTGATCGTGAACATGCTCTCGAACAATCCGAGCGTCGACATCGTGGCGATCTACGGCAACGAGAAGCCCGACTGGCTGATCGGCTCGCTCGATCCCGCCAAGACCAAGTGCGAGCAGATGAAGGGCCTGCCGGTCGGCGTCGACTCGCTCGGCGGCGCTCGTTCCATTGCGCTGGCCCAGATGCTCAGGGGATGCGGGCTCAAGGCCGAGGACATGCAGCAGGTGCCGCTCTCGACCAACGTGCACGTCGCGATGATCTCGGGCCAGCTCCAGATCGGCGTGCTGCACATCGACGACGTGCCGATCATCGAGCGCGAGTCGAAGAAGAAGGTCATCACCGTCGTCGACATCAATGACGTGCAGAAGGTCAATCACTACATGGCGGTGTCGACGACGCGAAAGCGTCTCGCCGAGAATCGCGATACCTATGTGCGCGTGCTGGCCGCGCTGATCGAGGCCGAGCGCTTCATCCGCGATCCGAAGAATGCCGACAGGGTCGCGCAGGCCGCAGCCGACACGGGCCGCACCAAGGACGAGGCGAAGCGGGCAATCGAGACCTACGTCAAGATGGACTTCTGGCCGAAGGACAATCCGGGGCTCGACCAGCCGAACATCGATGCGATCATCGCGGCGCAAAAGCGCATCGGCGGCATCAGGCCGGATGCGACACCGGTCGCCTACGAGCGCTTCGCCAACACCTCGGTCTACGCCGATGCGCTCAAGATGGTGAAATAGCCGGACCACGCGGATGAACGTCGTCAAGCTCTGGTCGCGGATCGCGTTCCCGGCCGCGGCGCTCCTCGCGGGCGCCGTGGTCTGGCAGCTCGCCGCGCTCAACACCAGCCCGGCATTCCTGTCGTCGTTCACCGCCACGATCGCGCGCGTGATCGAATATTCGCGCAATGGCGTGCTGGTCGATGCGCTGGGCAGTTCGCTTGCGCTGTTCGCCACCGGCTTTGCCTGCGCGGTGGTCGTCGGCGTCGCCGTCGGGCTGCTGCTTGCGCGTGTCCGGCTCCTGCGCGTCGCGCTCGAAAGCTACATCATGGCGCTGTATGCGACGCCCATGGTCGCGCTGATCCCGTTCATCCTGTCGATCATGGGGTTCGGCTTCGCGCCGAAGGCGCTGGTCGTCTTCCTGTTCGCGTTCTTCCCGATCCTCTACAACACGGTCGAAGGCGCGCGCAGCCTCAAGCCCGAACTGATCGAAGTCGCGCGCTCGTTCCGCTCCAGCGAGTGGGAATTGTGGCGCGACGTGCTGGTCCCCTACACGCTGCCGTTCGCGCTCACCGGAATCCGCCAGGCGGTCGGCCGCGGTCTTGTCGGCATGGTGGCGGCGGAGCTGTTCCTGTCGGCGAGCGGCATGGGCGCGCTGATCATGCGCTCGAGCCAGGATTTCGACACGCCGGGGCTGTACGCGGCCATCCTCGTCGTCACGGTCCTTGGCGTGGTGCTGATCTCGTTCGGCCGCATGCTGGAAAACCGCTTCGCGGCCTGGCGGGGGCTCGACCGATGACGGTCCTCGCCGAGCCGGGCGCTGCCGAACCGCGTTCCGTCGCCGTCAGCGACGCGGCGGTTCGCATTGTCGCGGGTCTCGTCATCCTGGCGCTGTGGGAGATCGGTTGCCGGCTGTGGGCGCCTGTCTTCGTCGCGCGGCCGAGCGGTATCGTGATGGTGTTCCCGCAGGTGATCGCCAGCGCCGAGTTCTGGCGTTTCACCGGCGCGACGCTCCGCGCGGTGTTCGAGGGGTTGGCGATCGCGACCGTGACCGGCACGTTCCTCGGCGTCGCCATCGGCCGCATCCCGTGGTTCGACCGTTTCACCTCGATCTATGTCAGCGCGTTGTTCGCCGTGCCGATGACCGCGATCCTGCCGCTGTTCTCGCTCTGGTTTGGCTTCTCCTCCGACGCAAGGCTCGCGACCGTCGTTTTCGCGGCGTTCTTCTCGATCGTCGTGAACGTCTCGGACGGCGCGCGTTCGGTACCGCGCGAATTCATCGAGGTGTCGCGCTCGTTCCGCGGCGGCGCGCTCTCGCGGCTGTTCGACGTCATCCTGCCGGCATCGGTTCCCTACCTGCTGGCGGGCTTGAGGCTCGCCGCCGGCCGCGCGCTGATCGGCGCCGTGGTGGCGGAGTTCTTCACCACGATTCCTGGGCTCGGCTATTTCATCCTGTTTGGCGCGCGCACATTCCACCACAACGAGGCGTTCGTCGGGGTGCTGATGCTCGCGGGCGCGGGTGTGGCGTTCGAGTTCGCGCTGCGCTACGCGACCGTGCGCTTCCTGCCGTGGTATCGGCGCGGCGAGCGCGGGGGATAGCTCTCATGCCGGATGCCCTGGTCCAGTCGGCGATCGCGCATTGGGCGCCGCGCTTTGTCGCCAATGGCGTGGCGCTGACCGATTTCGAGGAGGTCACCGCCTCGATCGAAAAATGGGACGACTGGTGCGGCGCCTGGAGCGACCGCGCCGCCCAGCACGAGGCGATGGGGCGCGAGGCGCTTGCCGCCGGCACATTCATCAGTGCGGGCGAGCATCTCCAGCGCGCTGGCGTCTATTACCACTTCGCCAAGTTCGTGTTCGTGCACGACGTGCCGCAGATGAAGGCCGCGCATGGCAAAGCGGTCGAATGCCGCAGGCTCGCGCTGCCGCATATCGATCCGCCCGGCGAGCGCGTCACGATTCCGTATGAGGGCAAGGCGCTCTACGGGATTTTGCGCAAGCCCCCCGGCGTCGAGCGTCCGCCGGTGCTGGTGATGTGCGTCGGCCTCGACTCCGCCAAGGAGGAGACCGACGCCTACGAGCAGCCCTACCTCAAGCGCGGCATCGCGACGCTCGCCTTCGATGGCCCGGGGCAAGGGGAGGGCGAGTACGATTTCGCCATCCGCGGCGACTACGAGGCCGCCGTGAAGGCGGTGGTCGATTTCGTCGCGACGCGGCACGACCTCGACGCGGCGCGCGTCGGCGTCTGGGGCGTGAGCCTCGGGGGCTATTACGCGCCGCGCGCGGCGGCGTTCGAGACACGCATCAAGGCCTGCATCGCGCTCGGTGGTCCCTACGACTGGAGCGAGCACTGGGACGGCCTGCCCGAGCTCACGCGCGAAGCCTTCCGCGTGCGCAGCCATTGCGCCACGCAGGCGGAGGCGAAGCGTCACGCCGCGACGCTCTCGCTCAAGGGCGTCGCCGAGCGCATCACCTGTCCGATCTTCGTGATGACCGGCAAGCTCGACCGCCTGATTCCGTGGCAACACGCCGAACGCCTCGCGCGCGAGGTCAAAGGCCCTTGCACCTTCCTGCTGATCGAGGACGGCAATCACGTCGCCAACAACCGCGCCTATCGCTGGCGCGCGCAGAGCGCCGACTGGCTGGCGCGGCAACTCCACGCCCGCGGCGGCTGACGCCTTGAACGACATCAGGCCCGCCCGGGCCAGAGGCGCGGGCGGGTCCTGCATCGCCTTCCTCACGACGCCGATCTTACTCGTCGTCGGAGCAGACCTTCACGTCGTGGCCGTTCTTCTTGGTCCATTTGCAGACGTCGTCGTTCTCCTGCGGATCGATGTCGTTTGCGTCGCCGCTGTGCTTGCGGCCATGTTTCATCTGGCGCTGCGGCATATTGGAGCTGGTCTTGATCGGCTTGTTGCCGAGATTGCTGGTCGGGCCGCTTTGATTGGCAGGGCCGCTGTGATTGCCTGGGCCATGGGCGTCCGCCGTGATGATGGTTGCGCCGAATACGAACGCGGTCACCGCCACCGAAAGGATCGTCTTGGTGCTGAACATGGTCGTTTCCCGTTGCTCGCCAGAGCACCATCGCTCTGCATGATCACGAGCCTAGTGGGGACGTGGGCCGGCCGATGTGATCGCCATCACAGAATGTCGGGTTGTCGCCGGCGCGGGCCGTTAAGCGATCGCGGGAGGGCGCCCGCCTCAGTCGTTGGAGCAGACTTTCACCCGGTGGCCGTTCTTCTTGACCCAGCTGCAGGTGCCGTCGCTCTCGGCCGGGTCGATCTCGTTCGCATCTCTCCCGCGCTTGCGACGCTGTGCGGAATTGGCCTTGGTCTTGACAGGTTTGTTGCCGGTATTCTGGGTCGCCCCGTGATTGGTGTCGTGGTTGCCCGGGCCATGAGCGGCCGCGGGCGCCGCAAGGATGGCGGCGCAAAACACGACCGCCAGCGCGGCCGAAAGCAGGGTCTTGCTGGACATCTTCATTTCCTGTTGCCCGGCGGAGCCACCCCTGAAGTCATCATAAAACGCCATCTCGTCCCCGGCGAGCCCATCGGGGCATTGACGGACCGCATGTCAAATCACACATCCCTGCGCGCCGCGGCCGGTCGAACTCTTCGTCCGCCCTGGCGTTGTGGGTCAAAGACACGAGTGCGATCAGGGTCATGGCTGCCAGCGCCCCATCACCTGCCCCTCGCGGTGCCGTGACGCGTCCCGCGTCGACGTCACGAAATTTCGATTCCCCGGTTCGGCGCACGGCTGACACAATCGCATATAAGCATGGGGCTGGGCGGGGCTGCTCCGCCGACGACTGTCCGCGGAGATGACGATGCCGACTGCCGCCCGCTCCCGCCCGAAACCCATGCGCGTTGCTGCCGTCACTCCCGGTCACGACCGCGCCCGCTGGCGCGCCACATTCCAACGCGTGCGCCAGGAGACCGAGCGCCGCGCCGCTCCGCTCTCTGCCGAAGATCAGGTGATCCAGTCGATGCCGGACGCGAGCCCGACCAAGTGGCACCGCGCGCATACGACCTGGTTCTTCGAGACGTTCCTGCTGGTGCCGAACGTGCCCGGCTATCGCATCTTCGATGACCGCTTCGCGTTCCTGTTCAACTCCTATTACGTCGCCGCCGGCCCGCGCCACGCGCGCCCGAAACGCGGATTGCTCACGCGCCCGGACGCGGCCGAGGTCGCGGCCTACCGGGGCCATGTCGATGCCGCGATCGAAACGCTGATCGCGGAGGCGGACGCGGCCGCGTGGCCGGAGATCCGGCGCATCCTGGAGATCGGGCTCAATCACGAGGAGCAGCACCAGGAACTGCTCATCACCGACATCCTGCATGCCTTCGCGCAAAACCCGACCGCGCCCGCCTATGACGCTGCCTGGCAGCCGCCGCGTGCTGCGCCGCAAGCGGGCTTCGTCGACTTGCCCGAAGGCATCCACACGATCGGCCACAATGGCGAGGGCTATTGCTTCGACAATGAAGGCCCCGCGCATCGGGCGCTGGTCGGGCCGGTGCGCATCGCGCGCTCGCTCGTGACCAATGGCGAATGGCTCGAATTCATGCGCGACGGCGGCTATGCCAATGCGGCCCTGTGGCTCTCCGACGGCTGGGCGGCCGTGCAGAACGAAGGTTGGACCGCGCCCGGCTATTGGCAGCAGCACGATGGCGCGTGGCAGCAGTTAACGCTCGCCGGGCTGAAGCCGGTCGATCCCGCGGCGCCGGTCACGCATGTGAGCTACTACGAGGCCGACGCCTTCGCGCGCTTTGCCGGCAAGCACCTGCCGACCGAGCAGGAATGGGAGGTCGCGGCACGCGGCGGACACCTCGCCGATGCCTATGGCGTCGTCTGGCAATGGACCCGCAGCGCCTACGCGCCCTATCCGGGCTTTGTCGCCTGCGACGGCGCGCTGGGCGAATACAACGGCAAGTTCATGATCAATCAAATGGTTCTTCGCGGCTCCTCGCTCGCGACGCCGCAAGAACACTCCCGCGTCACCTACCGCAACTTCTTCTATCCGCCCGCACGCTGGCAATTCACCGGCGTGCGTCTTGCCGACTACGCCGACCTGTTCGCGCTCACCTGAACCCTGGGGACATAAGCCATGGCCGCCGTCGCTCGATCCGTTTTGCGCTATTCAGCGCGCCACGAGGCGGCAGCCTCGGATAGTTTCGCCGATCACGTGATCTTCGGCCTCAACGAAAATCCGAAATGGCTCTCGGCGAAATACTTCTATGATGCGGCGGGATCGGAGCTGTTCGAAGAGATCACGCGGCTTCCCGAATACTATCCGACGCGCACCGAGCTGACGATTCTCGAACGCCGCTCGGCCGAGATGTCGGCCTTTATCCCGCTCGCGGCGGCGCTGGTCGAATTCGGGACCGGCTCGACCAAGAAGGCGCGCA
>CAYZMR010000152.1:0-8813 GCA_964479515.1 uncultured Hyphomicrobiales bacterium
TTCTTCGAGTCGATGAACGCGTAAGCGAGCTGGGATCTATCCCGCTCGTCCCCGCAAAAGCGGGGACCCAGGGCCCAGAACTGGATTCCCGCCTACGCGGGAATGAGCGGAGTAAAATGCCATGGCATTCCGCATCTCCGAAGCGCGCTGGCCGGCCGATCGCGCAACCGTCGAAGTGCTGTTCCGCAAATACGTGGCCTCGCTCGCCGAGGACATCAGCTTCCAGAACGTGGACGAGGAGCTCGCCGGCCTGCCGGGCAAATACGCCCGGCCTGGCGGTGTCGTGCTGCTTGCGTGGGACGGCGCGGAGGCCGCCGGCGCGGTCGCGTATCGGATGTTCGAGCCGGGCGTCTGCGAGATGAAGCGGCTTTACATAAGGCCGGAGTTCCGCGGCCATGGACTCGGGCGCGAGCTCGCCGAGGAGTTGATCGAGCATGCGCGCGCGCATGGCTATCGCACCATGCTGCTCGACACGCTGGCCTCAATGGCGTCGGCGCGCGCTCTCTATCGCGATCTCGGCTTCTCAGCCGTAGCGCCCTACTACGAAAATCCGCTCCCGGGCGTCGCCTACATGGCGCTCGAGCTGTCCGAGTAGTCAGCGCATCGCGCGGACGGCTTCGGCCAGCGCATTCGGCTCAGTCACCGGCAGCGAGCAGCGCTCGCCGACGCAGACGAATGCCGCGCCGTCCGGTGCCGCGGCGATCTTGTCGCGCGCCGGATGCGACGCCGGCAGCGCATCGGCGGTCGGTGCGCGCAACACGATGCGGTCGAGGAACGGCAGTTCCAACGCCGCTGCCGTCAACATATGGGTGCGTAGGCCCTCCCCGGTGACCACGATCTCGGCCCCGCGCAGTCTCAGGTCGAGCGCGTTGAGCAGCGACGCATGGGCGATGAGATTGTCGCCGGCCGCGCCGAGCACGCCCTCGATCAGCCGATCGGCCTGCGCCCGAAAGCGATCGTCGCCCGCGAGCACCGCAAGCCGCACGAGGTTCTGCGCCGCGATACCGTTCGGGTTGGGCGTGGCGTCGTCGGTGGTGGCACCCGGGCGCACCACGAGGCCCTCGGCATCGTCCGCGGTGAGGAAATAGCCGCCGGTCGCCGGGTCGGCGTAGTGGCGATCGAGCGCTCCCTGCCAGGCGACCGCTTGGTCGAGGTAGGACTGCTCCCCAGTCGCCTCATGGAGGGCAAGGGCCGCGCGAATCATGTTGGCGAAGTCGGAGGCCAGGCCCGGAAACAGGAGCTTGCCGCGGCGCCAGGAATGGCCGAGCCGGTCGCCGCGGGTCATGTCGGCGACGATGAAGCGGAAGGCGTGCGCCGCGCGTGCGAGCCATTCGCTCTGGCCGATAAGAGCGCCCGCATTGGCGAGCGCCGCGATCATCAGGCCGTTCCAGTCGGCCAGCACCTTATCGTCCAATCCAGGTCGGACCCGTTTCTCTCGTGCATTCAATAGCTTACCGCGCAATATGGCGAGGAACCCCGCCACGGCATCCGCGGCGACCTCGTCCTCCATGCTGCGCGGTAAGTCTTTGAGGCGATTGAGGATATTGTGTCCTTCGAAATTACCCGCTGCGCTGACGTCGTAACGGGCGGCGAAGAACGCCGCGTCATCCTTTCCGAGCACTCGTTCGATCTCGGCCAGCGACCAGACGTAGAACTTTCCCTCCTCGCCTTCCGAATCGGCGTCGAGCGAGGCGCAGAACGCACCCTCCGGCGTCATCATCTCGCGCTCGAGCCAGCCGATCGTCTCCTCGGCGCGCTGGCGATAGAGCGGCCGGTCGGTCGCCGCATGCGCCAGCGCCAGCAGCTCGAGAAGCTGCGCGTTGTCGTAGAGCATCTTCTCGAAATGCGGCACCAGCCAGCGTTCATCGACCGAATAGCGCGCAAAGCCGCCGCCGAGATGATCGTAGATGCCGCCTTCGCAGATATGGTCGAGCGTCACCTCGACTCGCGAGAAGAACGCCGGCGCAGCGGTACGCGCGGGGTTTTCTTCCGAAGGCGCGCGCAGTCCTGCGCGCCACAGCACCTCGAAGATCTGCGGTTGCGGGAATTTGGGCGCGCCGCGCAGGCCGCCATTCTGCGGATCGATCGCGCGCGCGATGCCGTTCGCGACGCGATCGAGTTCGGCAAGTCCGATCACGGTTTTGCCCGCCGGATAGGCCTTTTCGGCGAGCCGCGCCATCAAGGCGTCGCGGTTCTTGCCGATGCGCGCTGGCTCCTCGCGAAACAGCCGTGCGATCTCGCGCAGCACGTCGACGAAGGCCGGCCGGCCGTAACGCGCGTCCTTCGGAAAATACGTGCCGCCCCACACCGGCTCGCCCGCGGGCGTCAGGAACATCGTGAGCGGCCAGCCGCCCTGCTCGCCGAGCAGATGCAGCGCGTTCATGTAGATCTGGTCGATGTCGGGCCGCTCCTCGCGATCGACTTTGATGGGCACGAACAGCTCGTTCATCACCGCCGCGGTCGCCTCGTCCTCGAAGCTCTCATGCGCCATCACGTGACACCAATGGCAGGCCGCGTAGCCGACCGAGAGCAGGATCGGCTTATTGAGCCGCTTCGCCTCGCCGAGCGCGTCGGGCCCCCACTCGCGCCAGTCGACGGGGTTATGCTGATGCTGCAGTAGATAGGGCGAGGTCGCGGCCGCGAGGCGGTTGGTGTGGGCTGGGTTTGGTGACGACATCCCAGAACCGTAGCCCGGATGGAGCGGCTTGTCCGTAGTAGCCGTGGCGCGTAGGTGCGTAGTGCGTAGCCCGGGTTGAGCGCAGCGAAACCCGGGGAGATTGCCGGAGAGACAGGCCTCCCGGATTTCGCTGGCGCTCAATCCGGGCTACGCGCTGCGCCCCGATCGCGATAGCGCGCGATGCATGGCACGATCGTCACCACAGCGAGTGCCGATACGGCCCACAGGGCAAACAGCAGCGCATAACGAAGCGGCGGAGATGGCGGCAGCACGAACGCCAGCAGATGCGAAAATGCCCAGTTGAACGGGATGACCAGGATGGGGCCGAGAAACAGCGTGTCGCGGATCGGCCGCACGTCCTCGCCGGCATCGATCAACGTGCCGAGGGCAAAGAAGCCGGGCAGCGGCAGGGCGCTTGCCATACCGACCCATTTTTGATCGAGCGTTCGTCCGGCAACCAGAACAAGCGCCGCGTAGGTCAGGCAGAAGAACACGATCCGCCACAGCCCGACACGGCTCGCCCAGAATGACACAAAACCCGCGCTGCTCGCGTGTCGGGAACCAGGCGCGAGCGGCGTCCAGCAGATGGTCATGAAGCCAAGCGCAAAGATCGCGGCGCCTGCGAGCAAAACGGCTCCCCCGGGAAGCGCGCTTTGCCAGGACGTGAGCGCGAACGCGCCGGCAAACCACGCAAGGCTCCAGAGTATTACGCGCAGCAGGAGCCGGGCGGTTCGCGGCAGCGCGTCGCTGACCCGCGGCAGCGCGCGCGGGAACGAGATCACGAGCGCGAACAGCGCGCAGTTGAAGATCACCAGCGGATAGATGGCATCCGCGACCGCGACCGGATCGAGGCTCGTGACGATGGCGACGCCGTTGAGGATCGGAAACGTGAACAGTACGCCGGCGACGCGTTGGCTGATCGTGCCCGCATAGGCGATGACCAGGAACACCGCGAGCGCGAGTGGGAGCTTGATCAGGAATGCGAGCAGCGGGTCAGTCATCGGCCTGCCCGTCGCGGCATCATTTCGGCGTCATTGCGGTTTGCGCCTTGGCGGCGATCGCGGTCGCCGAATACCTGATGCTGCCGTCGCGCGCGGCCAGGCGCTCGCGCATGATGGCGCGCAGCCGCGTCCGCTGCGCCTCGTCGAGCTTCGCGACGCTCTTGCCCGGCACCGAGAAGGGCAGGGTCTGGCAGCGTTGAAGGTGATTTTTGACTTCGGCCATGTGTGGCTCCGGCGTCTGGCTATCCGTCGACCTCCCGACAGCTAGCACAGATCGGTGATGTGTCCGCCGGGATCGATCCGGTCTTGACCCGGCGCGATCAGGCGGCTTGCTTGAGCGATAATGGCTGATGATCGCCCCACGATCTTCGCGCTCTCTTCCGGACGCCCTCCTGCCGCGATCGCGGTCGTGCGCGTCAGCGGTCCGCGCGCCCGGGCGGGACTCGAAGCGCTGACCGCGAAGCTGCCGGAGCCGCGTCGCGCGGCGCTGCGCAAGCTGCGCAACGCGACCAACGAGGTGCTCGACGACGCGCTGGTGCTCTGGCTGCCGGGCCCGAACACCGAGACCGGCGAGGACATGGTCGAGCTGCATTTGCACGGCGGCCACGCGGTGGTGGCTGGCGTGTTGGGCGAGCTCGGCAAGGTGGAAGGCTTGCGCCCCGCGGAGGCCGGCGAGTTCACGCGCCGAGCCTTCGAGAACGGACGGATCGATCTCACGGCCGTGGAGGGCCTCGCGGACCTGATCGCCGCCGAGACCGAGGCGCAGCGCGCCCAAGCGATGCGGCAGTTCGCCGGCGCGCTTGGGCGCCGGGCCGAGACGTGGCGGCAGCGATTGATCGAGGCGCTGGCGCTGGTGGAAGCTCGGATCGATTTCTCCGACGAGGCGGACGTGCCCGAAGGCCTGGTCGGGCCCGCGCTTCATGTTGCGCGGGAACTAATTGATGAGATTGAGGAAACGCTTCGAGACGAGCGGCGCGGTGAGCGCCTGCGGGAGGGACTCGTGGTGGCGATCGCGGGTCCGCCGAATGCCGGAAAATCGAGTCTCCTGAACCGCCTGGCGCGACGCGAGGCCGCGATCGTGTCGCCCTATGCGGGGACGACGCGCGACGTGATCGAGGTGCATCTCGATCTCGGCGGCTATCCGGTGACCTTGCTGGATACGGCGGGGATCCGCGACAGCGACGATCCGGTCGAACAGGAAGGCGTGCGCCGGGCGCAAGTGCGCGCAGCCGCTGCGGACTTGGTGCTGTGGGTGCTCGACACCGGCGAAGCGACTGCGCCAATAAGTGATCGTAGAATGGGTATAAGCGGTAAGAACTATTGGATCATTCAGAACAAAGTCGATCAGATTGAAACTAAAGGCGAATCGCCTGCTGCAAAAGTTGGGGCTGGGGGCGACGATCATCGCGCCTTCGCGATTTCGGCGAAGCTCGGCACGGGGATCGATGTCCTGGTGGCGGCGCTTGCCGACTATGCGGCGAGTTCCTTGGGCCGGACCGAGCCGGCGCTGGTGACCCGCGAACGGCATCGTGTCGCCTTGCGGGACACATCGGCGGCCCTCGCGCGCGCGCTCGCCGAGAGTACGGCCGCCCGCGAAGATATCATTGCGGAGGAGCTGCGGCTGGCCGCCCGGGCGCTCGGCCGGCTGACGGGGCGGGTCGACGTCGAGGATATCCTCGACGTGATCTTCAGGGACTTCTGCATCGGCAAGTGACGATGGGGAAGGGGCGGACCGAATTTGAACCGCTCGCTATCATCGCGGAAGCCTGAATCGAGAACACCGCGCTGGATTCTGAGAGTTCTGGCGCACCTCTAGGTCGAGTTCAGCCGAGTTCGCGCGAGCTCTTGCGGTTGTATCATACCATTCGCGATGTTTCACGTGAAACACCGGGGCGAATATGCCGTCGGGCGCGGCGCTTTGACGGCGGGCCGCTGCTCCGCTAAAACCCCGGATACCAAGGATTTCTGTCGATGAACGCGGGCTTCGACGTCATCATTATCGGCGGCGGCCACGCCGGTTGCGAAGCCGCGGCCGCATCTGCGCGAATGGGCGCACGCACCGCCCTCATCACGCACCGATTCGCAACGATCGGCGCCATGTCGTGCAATCCGGCGATCGGCGGGCTCGGCAAGGGCCATTTGGTGCGCGAAATCGACGCCCTCGATGGGTTGATGGGTCGCGTGGCCGACCAAGGCGGCATCCAGTTCCGCGTCCTCAACCGGCGCAAGGGCCCCGCCGTACGCGGGCCGCGCGCGCAGGCCGATCGCAAGCTCTACGCCAAGGCGATGCAGCAGGCGATCCGCGAGACGGCGAATCTCAGCGTCGTCGAAGCCGAAGTCGACGATCTGCTGGTCCGCGATGGCCTCGTGACTGGGGTGCGGCTGGCTGACGGGCGGATATTATCCTGTGGCGCCGCAGTGCTGACCACCGGAACTTTTCTGCGTGGCCTGATCCATGTTGGCGAGCAGCAGACACCGGCCGGTCGCGTCGGCGAGGCACCGGCGCTCGGTTTGTCGCGGACGCTCGAGCGGCTCGGCTTTGCGCTCGGTCGGCTGAAGACCGGTACGCCGCCGCGACTCGACGGCGCGACGATCGACTGGGCGGCGCTTGAGATGCAGCCCGGCGATGACCCGCCGCAGCCGTTCTCGATGCTGACGACGCGCATCGAAAACCGGCAGATTCATTGTGGAATCACGCGGACCAACGAGGCCACGCACGCGATTATCCGCGCCAATGTGCATCGCTCGCCGATGTATTCCGGCCAGATCCAGAGCCGCGGCCCGCGCTATTGCCCGTCGATCGAGGACAAGATCGTGCGCTTCGGCGAGCGCGATGGGCATCAGATTTTCCTTGAGCCTGAAGGCCTTGACGATACGACGGTGTATCCTAACGGCATCTCCACGTCGCTGCCGAAGGACGTCCAGCGGGCGCTGGTCGCGACCATCCGGGGGCTCGAAAACGCACGGATCACCCGGCCCGGCTATGCCATCGAGTACGACCATGTCGATCCGCGCGAGTTACGGGCGAACCTAGAAACCAAGCGCGTTCAAGGGCTTTTCCTGGCTGGCCAGATCAACGGCACGACCGGCTATGAGGAAGCCGCGGCCCAGGGTCTCGTCGCAGGTCTCAATGCGGCCGCGCGGGCAGGCGGAGCGGCGCCGATCGTCTTCGATCGTGCCGAGGGCTATCTCGGTGTAATGATTGATGATTTGGTCACGCGCGGGGTCACCGAGCCGTACCGCATGTTTACCTCACGCGCTGAATATCGGCTGGCGCTGCGGGCCGACAACGCGGATCAGCGCCTGACCCCGAAGGGCATCGCGATCGGCTGCGTCGGAACAACCCGGCGAGCTCAATTCGAAATCAAGGAGAGGGCCCTCGAACACGCCCGAATTCTCGCGAATTCGCTATCGACGACGCCAACCGAGGCGTTGCGGCAGGGGTTGGCGGTGAGCCAGGACGGACAGCGCAAGACCGCATTCGAATTGCTGTCGCATCCGGGCATCAGCGTGCCCGAATTGACGCGGATTTGGCCGCAACTTCAAGAGCTTGCGCCGGGTATCGCCGAGCAGCTCGAAATCGACGCCAAATACGCGGTCTATCTCGATCGGCAGGCGGCGGACGTCGCGGCCTATCGGCGCGACGAGAGCCTGGAGCTGTCCGAGGCGCTCGACTACGACCAAATGCCTGGTCTATCGATGGAAATGCGCCAGAAGCTGCGATCGATCAGGCCTGGTACCATCGGCCAGGCCGGCCGTATCGATGGCGTGACGCCGGCGGCCCTGACCCTGCTCGCCGCCCATGTCCGGCGTGGCGGAAAGCCGCGAACACGCTCGAAACTGGCCTGAACTCAGGGCCGAACCGCCCGACGAACAGCAAGAACTTCCGGAATTCATCCACGTTGTTCGCGAACGTCCATGACGCCCGATCATCTTGCATCCGACCACGCGACGACCCTCGCGCACGACCGCGCGCGTGCCGTGGCGCTCGCGCCTCAGTCTGTTTCACGTGAAACATGGTCGCGGCTCGACCGGCTCGTCACCCTGGTGGTCGAGCGCCAGCAGCACATGAACATCATCGCGCCGTCCACGATCCCCCAGATCTGGACCCGCCATGTCGCCGACTCGCTGCAGCTCCTCCCGCTCGCGCCCGGGGCGCTGCGTTGGGTCGACCTTGGCTCCGGCGCCGGCTTTCCCGGCCTGGCGATCGCATGCGCGCTCACCGGCACGCCCGGCGCCGAGGTGCATCTGGTCGAAAGCACGCAGAAGAAGGCGGCGTTCCTGTCCGAGGCCACCCGAGAGCTCGGATTGCCGGTGGTGGTCCATCCGATCCGCATCGAAGATTTCGCGGCGAAAAATCAAATCCGCTTCGACGTCGTGACGGCGCGCGCGCTCGCGCCGCTCCCCAAATTGCTCGGCTACGCAATTCCGCTGTTGAAAACGGGTACGGTCGGCCTGTTTCCGAAGGGACAAGATGTAGAGGCTGAATTGACCGAAGCCTCTAAATATTGGAACATCCAGGCCGAGCTGGTCCCAAGCACGACTGATCCGCGCGGCCGAATCGTCGTTCTACACCGCGCGAAAAAGCGATAACATATTGTTATCGCTACGTGATTCGGTTCGGACCGCCAAGAAAGGCGCCGCCATGAACGATCCCGCCACGCTTCCGCGCGTTCTCGCTCTCGCCAATCAGAAGGGCGGCGTCGGCAAGACAACCACCGCGATCAATCTCGGCACGGCGCTGGCGGCGAACGGTGAGAGCGTTCTGATCGTCGATCTCGACCCGCAGGGCAACGCCTCCACCGGCCTCGGCATCGACCGCAAGAGCCGGCGCTACTCGACCTATGACGTGCTGACCCGCAAGGTCGCGCTGCGCGACGCCATCCAGGAGACCGCGGTCCCGCGGCTGCATGTCGTGCCGTCGACGATGGATCTGTCCGGCTTCGAGCTTGAGATCGCGAACGAGCGCGATCGTGCGTTCCGCCTGCGCGACGCCTTGCGCACGCTCAACGCGGATGTCGAGCCCAGCATCCACTACAGCTACGTGCTGGTCGACTGCCCGCCCTCGCTCAATCTCGTGACCGTCAACGCGATGGCGGCCGCGAACGCGATCCTGGTGCCGCTGCAGTGCGAGT
>CAYZMR010000153.1:0-8703 GCA_964479515.1 uncultured Hyphomicrobiales bacterium
CTGCTCGCCGCGCTCGACGCGGTGTGACGACGCCAGCGCCGATAAAACGCGGAAGATCAGCGCCTGAGCGCCGCTGATGCGGCGGTCGCGGTCGTCGCCGGCGGCTTGACGCCGTCCAAGATGGCGTTCGCCACGAGCTTGGCGACGCAGGCGTAGCCCCAATCGTTCATGTGCAGGCCGTCGGGCGTGATGAATGCCTCGAACGGCATCTTCTCGGCCTCGTTCCAATGGCGCATCACGGCGAACCGGTCGAACAGCCCGATCTTCTCGTCGCGCGCGGTCGCGCCGATGACGTCGATGGCGTTCTGCGCGGCGGGCTTGGCGAGGACCTTCGGCGCGTATTGCAGATTCATCAGGATCACGTCGGCGCCGTTCGTCTTCATGAGCTCGATGCCCTCACGAAGCACTGCGGCAGGCGTCGGATGATCGCGCAACACCGAATTGGTGCCGACCTGCCAGATGACCAGGTCGGGCGACTCCTCGAGCACGTCGGCGGCGAAGCGCGCAAACTCCTGGGGCGCCTCTTCGCCGTTGATGCCCTTGTTGATCACCGTGACGGGCAGGCCGGGAAGCCGGGCCTTGAGTTCGGCCGCGAGTTGGCTCGGATAGGATGCGGCCGGGCTCGAAGCTCCGGCACCGAAGGTCGATGACGAACCAATAGCGACGATCTTGATCGGGCGTCCCTGCGCGATGCGCAGACGAAGATGTGTCGGCAAATATCCGAGGCTTGTCGCGTCGCGGGGTGACGTGCAGGCGGACGCGATCGGCACCGTTGCGTCGGCCTGGACCGTCGCCGGCAACGCAACGCAGAGGACAAGAGACCACAGGGCGCGGCGCATGATGCCGGCCGGCGCAAGCAAAGACCGAATCATTTCTATTTCGTCTCCCGGGACTCGGTCTCGCTCATCTTCAACGCCTGGATGATGAGGTCGGCGAGCAACTTGCCAATGCAATCATGCACTTGCGCAGCTGTGTCAAGTGATTTGGTGACCGCCATCAGGTCGAACGTGCCGAGCTCCCCCCAATGGCGCATGACGGCTTGGCGGTCGAACAGGTTGATGCCGCCTTCCAGCGCAACCCAGCGGATCGCTTCCGCGTAGGCCTGCGAGGCGAGCACGGCATCGGTACGCGGGCTGTATTGCATGTTCATCAATATGGTGTCGGCGCCGCCGTCGCGCAGCGTCTCGACCGCCTGCTCCAGCGTCCCCTGGAATTCTTCCGGGGCGATGCCCTGCATGGCGTCGTAAGTTCCTGTCTGCCAGATCACGAGCGCTGGCTTGTCGTTCTTAAGGATGGCCGGAAATGTCTGCGCCATGTCTGCGGCAGTCCGGCGCGGCGCCGCGTAAGGCACGACCTTGACCGTCACGTCGGGCAGCTTGGCGCGCAGCGCGAGCTCCAGCCGCGCCGGATAGGCCAAGGCCGCGCCTTGAGCCCCGGGCAGCGTCGAGGACGTGGTTCCGGCGATGACGATCGTAAGGGCGTGGGTGTTGGCGATGGCGGCCGCCGCTTTCGCCAGACCGGCGTCGGCTTGGACGAGCTGCGCCGCGACCGCGCAGGCCTCTTCCGACGCAACCGGCGCGGCCAGCGCAGGCGCGAGGGTGCCCAGAATTGCCCCGGCGCAGAGAAGCGCCCCGGCGACAGCCTTCATGCCGCGCCCCCTGCGAGATCCGCATCCGGCGGCCTGGAACGCGGCCCGGCGCCGCGTCCTTCCACCTCTTTGTACCACGCGATGAGCGCGGCGACCGCAATCATTGCCAGTATTCCTAACGCGCTGATCAGAATCTGCATGCCGATCGAGCGCGAGATTTCCGCCGTGACGAACTGGCCGAGGAACGACAGGAAGATCCCGAGGCAGAAGATTTCCAGCGAATGTTGTCCGCACAGGATCATCGGTTTGAGCAACGGCGACTTCAACCATGGCCAATCGACCGGAACAAACCGCACGGTCACCAACGCAAGCGCCAGGAAATGCACGAAGCGCAGCACGTCCATGTTGGTCTTGTCGATCGGGTACATCCAGTCCTGCATCGCCTTCGGGATATAGACCGCGTAACGCGGAAAATACCACGTCATGACGACCAGGAAGGCGAACAGCAAATAGGCAACAGCAAGGCCGAGCGCGACACGCGAGCGCAAAAATGGGCGCATCCAGGTTGTACCCCCGACGCCGCACCACGCTCCGAATACAAAGATGAGCTGCCAAGCCAATGGATTGAAATACCAGAGGCCGGTCGGATAGGAGGGCAGGTTCCAGCCCTGATCCCAGGCCAGCGTGTAGAGCACGGCAGATGCCGCAAGCGCGATCGTCGGCGCGCGCAGCAGCAGCCACAGCACGGGGGGAAATCCCAGCAGCAGCACGATGTAGAGCGGCAGCACGTCCATGAAGACGGGCTTGAACTTCAACAGCAGCGCCTGGATCAGCGTTTCGCCGGGCTCCTTGAGGAAGTCGAGCGCGCCCATTTCCTCGTTGTAAAGCGGATTGTCGATTGAGCGCGTGAGATACGCGAGTTCCGCCATGAAGATCACGAAGATGAAGACATGGGCGACGTAGACCTGCCAGGCACGCCGGAGGATGCGCGCACTCGCCACGACCGCGCCGCGCTCGCGCATCGCGCGGCCATAGACGAAGGCCGCCGTATAGCCCGAGATGAAGACGAAGATCTCGGCGGCGTCCGAGAAGCCGTAATTGCGGATCGTGATCCAGTTGACGACGTTCGAGGGAATATGATCGAGAAAAATGAGCCAGAGCGCGAGGCCACGAAACAGATCGAGCCTCAGATCGCGTTCGGCCGGGGCGGTCGGAGGCATGAACTGCTCTGAATTGTCGTGCTCGGGCAAAATACTAGTGCGGTGTGGAGGAATTGAGAATGCCGCAGCGGCGCGCCCATTGCGCGATACCGAGGAACCGGATTCACTAGCATGCGCGCGCGAGCGCGCCGAATCACGAACTGAGCGAAGTTGATCTGCCATGTACCAGGCTGTCACGCGCCACATCGAGGTGACGGTGGCGCCGCAATACCTTGCCGAGCGTTCCGCCCCCGATCAGGGCGAATATTTCTGGGCCTATACGATCGAGATCACCAACCGCGGCACCGAGACCGTGCAGCTCCGCACGCGCCACTGGCGCATCACGGATGCGAACGGGCGCCGGCAGGACGTGCGTGGCGCCGGTGTCGTCGGCAAGCAGCCGGTGCTCAAGCCGGGCGAATCCTTCGAATATACGAGCGGCGTGCCGCTCTCGACGCCCTCCGGCTTCATGACCGGAACCTACGGCATGGTGTCGGCCGCGGGCGAGCCGTTCGATATCGAGATCCCGACCTTCTCGCTCGACGGGCCGGAGCAGAAGCGGACGATCAATTGAAGAAGGGGCGAATAGCGAATGGCGAGTAGCGAATAGTAAGCCCCCGGCCCACTTTTCTATTCGCTACTCGCCATTCGCTATTCGCTCTTATCATCCGCCACATCCGCCGGCTGGAACACATAGGTCGCGTTGCAGAATTCGCACGTCACCGATATGACGCCGTTCTCGACCATGTGGTCGCGGTCATCCTTCGAGAAACGCCGCAGCATCGTCTCGACGCCCTCGCGCGAGCAGGAGCACTGCGCGCGCACCTCGGTGTTGCGGAACACGCGCACGCCGCGCTCGTGGAACAGCCGGTAGAGCAGCCGTTCGGACGAGACTTCGGGATCGATCAGCTCGACGTCCTCGACGGTCGCGATCAGCGAGCGGCCTTCGACCCAGGCGTCGTCCTCCGGCATCACATGCGGCACGGTGCCCTGCGGCGCGTCGCCCGGATGTAGATCGGGAACGCGCGCGCGCTCGGGGGCGCGCGGCACGAACTGCAGCAGAATGCCGCCGGCGCGCCAGCGATGTTTCGGGCCGCCGTCGCCGCGGAACTCCTCGGCGACCGCGAGCCGCACGCGCGTCGGGATCTGCTCGGAGCGCAGGAAGTATTCGTGCGCCGCGTCCTCGAGCGTGCCGCCTTCGAGCGCGACGAGCCCCTGGTAGCGGCTCATGTCGCCGCCCTGATCGATGGTCATCGCGAGATGGCCGCGGCCGAGCAGCGCGGGCGCGCCAACCTTGCCGGCGGCGATCGCCTCGGCGACGCGGTCCTTGTCGAAACGCGCGCAGGCCCGCACCTTGTCGGGCGTCATGTAGTCGACGACCAGCATCCGCACCGGGCCGTCGGTCTGCGTCTGCAGGATGAAGCGACCCTCGAACTTCAGCGAGGAGCCGAGCATCACGCCGAGCACGATCGCCTCGCCGAGCAGCTTCGCCACCGGCTCCGGATAGCCGTGGTCGGAGAGGATCGCATCGACCGCCGGCCCGAGCCGAATGACGCGGCCACGCAGGTCGAGCGCCGCCACCTCGAAGGGCAGGATCGTGTCGTCGGCCGAGACTTCCGCGGGCGCGCGGGTCGGAATCGCGATATCGGGACTGGGCATTATGATTACGTATTTAGAGGCTCGGAGAAAAATTGCGAGCCTCTATTTGCGCCCTGTAGCCTGGCTTGAGCGAAGCAAAAGCCGGGTGCGATCGCGCTGCCGCATCAGTCCCCGGGTTTCGCTCCGCTCAACCCGGGCCACAAGATCAGCGGCCCGCGAGGCACCAGGCCAGGATCCCCTTCTGCGCGTGCAGACGGTTTTCCGCCTCGTCGAACACCACCGACTGCGGGCCGTCGATCACCTCGTCGGTGACCTCGTCGCCGCGGTGAGCCGGGAGGCAATGCATGAAGATCGCGTCGGGCTTGGCGCGCGCCATCAGCCGCGCATTGACCTGATAGGCTTTCAGCAGGTTGTGGCGGCGCTCACCATCCTTGTCGCCCATCGACACCCAGGTGTCGGTCACCACGCAGTCGGCATCCTCGACGGCGTTTTCGGGATCGGTCCCGATCTCGATTCTCGCGCCGGACTGCTTCGCCCAGGCGGCGATCTTGCGGTCGGGCTTGAGTTCCGGCGGGGTCGCGACCTTGAGGCGGAAGTCGAAGCTTTTCGCCGCGTGCATCCAGGATGAGAGCACGTTGTTGGAGTCGCCGGTCCAGGCGACCGTGTGACCGCTGATCCTGCCCTTGTGCTCCTCGAACGTCATCACGTCGGCCATCACCTGGCAGGGATGCGACTCGCGCGTGAGCCCATTGATCACCGGCACCGTCGCGTAATGCGCAAGCTCGACCAGGGCGTCGTGATTGAGGATGCGGATCATGATCGCGTCGACGTAGCGCGAGAGCACCCGCGCGGTGTCGGCGATGGTCTCGCCGCGGCCGAGCTGCATCTCCGTGCCGGTCAGCACCACGACGTCGCCGCCGAGCTGGCGCATCGCGAGATCAAACGACACGCGCGTGCGCGTCGAGGGCTTGTCGAAGATCATGGCGAGCGTCTTGCCGGCGAGCGGTTTCTCGACCGGGCCGCCTTCGCGCCGCATGCGCTTCATGGCGCGGCTCTGCTCGATCATCCCGCGCAGTTCGGCGACCGGGATCTCGGTGAGGTCGAGGAAATGGCGCGGCGCCGGCGCGCTCACACCACGACCTCTGTCTTCGGTGCCTTCTCGCGCGCGATCCGCGCGCAGGCGCGGTCGAGCATCGCCATTGCTTCGCCGACCTCGTCTTCGGTCACGATCAGCGGCGGAACGAGGCGCACGACATTCTCTCCGGCCGCGACGGCGAGTAGGTGCTCCTCGCGCAGCGCGTCGACGAGCTGCCCGTTCGGCACGAGGCAGCGCAGGCCGAGCAGCAGGCCCTCGCCGCGCACCTCCGCGATGATCGAAGGATAGCGGTCCTTGATCTCGGCGAGGCGCTGCTTGAACAGGAGCCCGATGCGCTTGACGCGGTCGAGGAATCCAGGCTCCAGCATCACGTCGAGCGTGGCGTTGCCAGCCGCCATGGCGAGCGGATTGCCGCCGAAGGTCGAGCCGTGCGTGCCGGCGGTCATGCCCTTGCCGGCGTCCTTGGTGGCGAGGAAGGCGCCGACCGGAAAGCCGCCGCCGAGCGCCTTGGCGAGCGCCATCACGTCGGGGGCGACGCCGGTGCGCTGATACGCGAACAGCTCGCCGGTGCGACCCATGCCGGTCTGCACCTCGTCGAACACAAGCAGGAGGCCGTGCTGATCGCAGAGCGCGCGCAGGCTGCGCAGGAAATGGTTGTCCGGGACGCGCACGCCGCCTTCGCCCTGGATCGGCTCGATCAGGATCGCGGCCGTTTCCGGTCCGATGGCCTTCTTCACGGCTTCGAGGTCGCCGAACGGCACCTGATCGAAGCCCTCGACCACTGGGCCGAAACCTTCGAGATATTTCTTCTGTCCGCCGGCGGCCAATGTCGCGAGCGTGCGGCCATGGAACGCGCCCTCGAAGGTGATGATGCGGTAGCGCTCGGGGTTGCCGTTGACGGCGTGGAATTTGCGCGCGGTCTTGATCGCGCCCTCCATCGCCTCGGCACCGGAGTTCGCGAAAAACACGTAGTCGGCGAAGCTCGCCGCGCACAGACGGTCGGCGAGCGCCTCCTGCTCCGGCACGCGGAAGAGGTTGGAGACGTGGATCGCCTTGTGCGCCTGGCGCGCGATCGCGTCGGCGACCTTCGGGTGCGCGTGGCCGAGCGCGTTCACGGCGACGCCGGAGGTGAAGTCGAGATAGCGCTCGCCGTTGGTGGCGTAGAGCCAGACGCCCTCGCCGTGGTCGAACGCCAGGTCGACGCGCGCGAAGGTCGGAAGCAGATGCGATGTCACGGCACGGCTCGTCCGTCTGCAGCACGAGGCTGAAATGAAATGTGCCGCCTCGCCGGGCGGCACTTCAAACGCATTCTATTGTCGGTCCCCGCCAAGTCAACCTGAACGCGCCGCTCCTGCTGTGGTGACTACGTACGCGCGGCGCCGAAAATGCCACAAGCTCGCCGCGTTGCTCTGCCGAGATGGACATTGCTGGGGACAAGGCGCGGTCGTCCACCGACTAATGCTAGGGGGACTCTTGCGCGGGAGTCACGGCATATTGTAGGTTTTGTGACGGTCAGGTACGACATCTCGTGCGGCGGACTGTCTCCTGAGTCCCTTCGATGTCCATGCGTGCGCCAGGCGGCCTTGTCAGGCTTCCGGGCGAGGGGAAGGGATTCTGTGAACGCTCAGCCGGCGGCCCGGGATGCTCAGCAGGAGAAATGGCATGAGCTGGACGGACGAACGGGTCGAGCTGCTCAAGAAGCTTTGGTCGGATGGCCTCTCGGCGAGCCAGAT
This sequence comes from uncultured Hyphomicrobiales bacterium, assembly GCA_964479515.1. GTDB lineage: Bacteria > Pseudomonadota > Alphaproteobacteria > Rhizobiales > Xanthobacteraceae > PALSA-894. Next base: position 7,216 of record CAYZMR010000153.1, read on the forward strand.
CGCCGCCGAGCTCGGCGGCATCACCCGTAACGCCGTGATCGGCAAGGTACACCGGCTCGGCCTGTCGGGCCGCGCCAAGGCGCCCTCCTCCTCGGTGCCGCGCCAGCGCAAGCCGCGCGCCTCCTCGCAGATGTTTCGCGCGCCGCGCACCATGATGCGCGGCAACACGGCGCTCGCCATGCCGGCTTATGATTACGAGCCGGACCCCGAGCCCATACCGATCGAGAACATCATTCCGATCGGACAGCGCTGCAATCTGGTCGAACTGACCGACGAGAAATGCCACTGGCCGATCGGCGATCCGGGGCAGCCCGACTTCTTCTTCTGCGGCGGCAAGACCAATGCCGGCACGCCGTATTGCGGATACCACGCGCGCATCGCCTACCAGCCGGTCAACGACCGGCGCCGCGACAAGCGGCCGATGCGCGCCTGACCGGAAGTCCTCCCAAGAGTGCTTTCGACTTTGGGGCGGCGGGGGCAACCGCCGCCCGATTTGTTTGGCGGACACCGTAGCCCGGATGAGCGAAGCGACATCCGGGGGTCTTATGCGATGCCTGCCCGCATTTCGCTTCGCTCATGCGGGCTACGCGCTGCCCCGCTTGGAAACGAACCGGGGTCCGGCGCTAAGCCATCTTGCCGAAGCGCTCGTCGAACGAATACCCCGCCCCGCGCACCGTGCGGATCGGATCGCTGGCGCGGCCGCGGTTGAGCGCGCGGCGCAGTCGCCCGACATGCACGTCGACGGTGCGCTCGTCGATATAGATCTCGCGCCCCCACACCCCGTCGAGGAGCTGCTCGCGCGTATAGACGCGGCCCGGGCTCTGCATCAGGAATTCCAGCAGACGGAACTCGGTCGGGCCGAGATGCACCTCGCGGCCGGCGCGCGAGACGCGCTTCTTCTCGCGGTCGAGCTCGAGGTCGCCGGCGCCGAGCACGCTCGCGACCCGCTCCGGGCGTGCGCGGCGCAACAGCGAGCGGATCCGGGCGAGCAGCTCCGGCACCGAGAACGGCTTGACGATGTAGTCGTCCGCGCCGGTCGAGAGGCCGCGCACGCGCTCGCTCTCTTCCCCGCGCGCGGTGAGCATGATGATCGGCATGCGCTCGGTCGCGGTGCGCGCGCGTAGCCGGCGGCAGAGCTCGATGCCGGACATGCCGGGCAGCATCCAGTCGAGCACGAGCAGGTCGGGCGGGCTTTCCTTGAGCCGGATCTCCGCCTCGTCGCCGCGCGCCGAGGTCTCCACCTCGTAGCCCTCGGCCTCGAGGTTGTAGCGCAAGAGGAGCGTGAGAGGCTCCTCGTCCTCGACGATCAGGATGCGCGCGGTCATCGGTTAAGCTCAGCCTTCCATCAGTTGCTGAACGGCACGGACGTGAAGCTCTCGCCCTTCGGGCGCGGGTCCGCGAGCGCGCGCCCCTCGACGATGTAATGCACGGTCTCCGCGATGTTGGTGGCGTGATCGCCCATGCGCTCGATGTTCTTGGCGCAGAACA
>CAYZMR010000154.1:0-8670 GCA_964479515.1 uncultured Hyphomicrobiales bacterium
TAACCCCTCCCCGCCCTCAGGGCGTTCACGCCCGTCTTCGACGGGCTATGGGGGAGGGGAACATACCGAGCGTTTGGCCGGCGCCTACGTCTCAATCGCGAATGTCACGCTGCACGCCGACTGTTCGGGCGCGCTCTATTGGCCCGACGAAGGGCTGCTGGTCGTCTCCGATCTGCACCTGGAAAAAGGATCGAGCTTCGCGCGCCGTGGCGTGCTGCTCCCGCCTTACGACACCGTCGCGACGCTCGGACGCCTCGCCCAACTGGTCGCGCGCTATCGGCCGCGCTGCGTGGTCGCGCTCGGCGACAGCTTCCATGACGGCGGCGGACCGGCCCGCCTCGCGCCCTCCGACCGCGCGGCGCTCGGGGCGTTGCAGCGCGGGCGCGACTGGATCTGGATTGCCGGCAATCACGATCCCGATCCGGCCGAGGGAATCGGCGGATCCTTCGCTGCCGTGCTCGCGCTCGGCGCGCTGACGTTCCGCCATGAGCCCACGCGCGAGGCGCCTGCGGGCGAGGTCGCGGGCCATCTCCATCCCGTCGCGCGCATCGCGCAGCGCGGGCGCGCGGTGAGCCGCCGCTGCTTTGCGGCCGACGGCCAGCGCCTCGTGATGCCGGCCTTCGGCGCCTATGCGGGTGGCCTCAACGTGCGTGATCGCGCCTTCGCGGGCCTGTTCGAAGCGTCCGCATTCACCGCGCACATGCTGGGCGAACGCCGGCTCTATGCGGTCGCCGCCAAGCGGTGCCTGTCGGATTGAGACTCAATCCTTCCTGAACACGACGCTTGCGAACCAGCCGGTGAGCAGCGCCATCAGGGTCGTGGCGAGCCCATACAGAATGCCGTGGTCGCGCGCCGCGCCCGCGACGAACTGCTCGAACCCGACCTTGACGATCTCGAACGCGGTCGGGCTGCGCGTGAGCAGGGCGCCGTCGCCGAACAGCTTGACGTCGATCTCGTAGATGCCGGTCGGCACGTTGTCGGGTAGCGGGACGGTGGCGCGGAACAGCGCCGGCGTGAGGAACGTCACGGCGTTCTGCTGCTCGCGATAGAGGCCGTGCTCGACCTTGAGGCGCAGGAACGCCTGGCGGAACGGATCGCCGCGGGTCGAATCGCCGATGTCGCCGGAAATCTCCTGCGGCAGCAGCGTGCGGGCGAGCCCGGTCTGGGTCCGCCGCAGCGTGTCGAGGTCGGCGATGTCGTTGATCTGGCGGTTCGCCAGCACCGCCAGATAGGACGGCGGCCGCACGAAGGTGCGGCTCTGCGCGTTGACCCAGATCCCGAACACGCGCGCCTTGCGGAACGTGGTCACGGTCTCGCGCGGCCCCGTCACCGTGACGACGATGTCGTAGCCGCCGTGCCGCGCCACCGTCTGGGCGTCGCGCTCGACCGAGCCGAACAGCACGAGCTCCGCGCCGGTGAAGTTCGGCGTGATCAGGACGCGCGAGCTGGAGAGCGAGATCACGAGCTTCTCGGCGGCGGCCGGGCCTGCGCCCGCGAGCACGAGCGCGAGCACCGCGGCCGCGATCCGCGCGGCCCTCATGGCAGGCCCTCGATCGTGCGCACAGTGAACAGATCGGCCGGCTGCACCACGAGGTCGAAGGCGAAGCGTAGCCCCACCGCCAGCACTAGGATGCCGAGCAGGAGCCGCAACTGCTCGCTGGAAAACCGCTGTCCCGCGCGCGCGCCGAACTGCGCGCCGATCACGCCGCCGATCATCAGGATGAGCGCCAGCACGGCGTCGACCAGGTGGTTGGTCGCCGCATGCATGACGGTCGCGTAGGCCATGGTGACGAGAGTCAGCACCATCGAGGTCCCGATCACGACGCCGGTCGGCACGCGGATGATGTAGATCAGCGCCGGCACCAGCAGGAAGCCGCCGCCGATGCCCATGATGGCGCCGATGAATCCGATGATGAAGCCGATCGTGCAGATCGGGATGACCGAGACGTAGATCTTGGAGGTCTTGAACCGCATCTTGAGCGGCAGCCCATGGATCCACATGTGGCTGCCCGGCCGCCGGACCTCGGCCGGCTTGCCCTCGCGCGCGCGGATGATCGCGCGCAGGCTTTCCACCACCATCATGCCGCCCACGGCGCTGAGCAGGATCAGGTAGGAGAGGCCGATCGTGAGATCGAGCTGCCCGATCGCGCGTAACAGCGTGAACAGCCAGACGCCCGCGGTGGTGCCGATCAGGCCGCCGACCAGCAGCATCGCGGCGAGCGCGGGATCGAGCGCGCGCCGGCGCCAATAGGTGATCGCGCCGGAGAACGAGGATGCCGCCACGTGGCTCGCGACGCTCGCGACCGCGACCGCCGGCGCGATGCCGATGAAGATCAACAGCGGCGTCATCAGGAATCCGCCGCCGATGCCGAACATGCCCGAGATGAATCCGACCGCCAGCCCCATGAAGAGGATCAGCAGCACGTTGACGGGCAATTCGGCGATCGGAAGGTAGATCTGCACGGGACGGGTCCGCCGATGCGAGGGCTCAGGCCGTCAGGCCGGCAACGGCGCGGAGGCGGACCAAAGCTTAGTCGGATTCTCCGGCCGTCGCGCGCATAGATACGCGCAACATGGCTGAAGGTTCTGTGAATACGCGGGGATTATGAGGCCTTGGGGCCGGTGCTCGCCGCGCGCGCGTCGCAATGTCGCCATCATGGGGGCCGACCTCCGCGGGCCGGCTCGGATCACGTGCCTTTGCGGCGGTCGGTCGCCTTCGCGGGCGACGCGGTGGCGCGGTCCCAGCCGCCGGCCGGCGGCTTGACGGTCATGGCATCTTCCGGCGGCGGATCGATCGTGAAGGTCTGCACCGCGAGCTTCGCGGCGACGAGCGACTGCTGGTCGAGCCGCGCCGCCACGTCGTCGCGCTTCTTGGCGGAATCCTGGTCGCCCTGGTTCGCCGCGAGCGCGAACCACTTGTAGGATTCGGCGAGGTTCTGGTCGACGCCGATGCCGCGCGCATAGAGGATGCCGAGATTGTATTGGCTGTCGGCGACGCCGCGGTCGGCCGCCTTGCGGAACCACTGCGCGGCGGTGCGGTAGTCCGGCTTGCCCTCGAAGCCTTCGGCATACAGCACCGCGAGGTTGTGAACCGCCTTGGCGTTGCCCCTGTCGGCTGCCGCGAGATAGAGCTCGCGCGCCTTGTTGACGTCCTTCCTGACGCCCTGGCCCTTTTCGTACATGCTGCCGAGGCGATAAAGCGCCGGCGCCAGTCCCTGATTGGCGGCGAGCTCGAACCAGTGCGCCGCGAGCTCGAGATTGGTGGCGACCCCGCGCCCTTCGGCATAGCGCAGCCCGATCTCGTACTCGGCCGCCGGATTGCCGGCGGTCGCGGCCGTGCGCAGCGCCGGACCGCCGATCGCGGCCGGCAGCGTCTTGTCGACGAGCGAGGGCGCCTGCAACGAGAGCGGCGGCGCCTCGAGCGCGGCGGGTTTCGACGCCGGCAGCGGCGCGCGCGGCGGCGTCGAGCCGGTGATCTCGCTCGCCGGCGTCGCCGTGGTCGCGACCGGCGCGGCCGGCGGGATCGCCGCCTGCACCGGAGTCGTGGTGATCATCGCGGTGGTCGCGACCGGCGCGACGAAAGGCGCGGCGTCGGGCGCCGGCGCGATCGCGGACTGGCGGCTCGGAACGGCGGGTGCGGGCGTTGCGGGTTCGGCCGGCGGCGGCGTCGCGGGCGCAACGAGCTTCTGCTCCTCCGCCGGCGGCGTCGTGTTTTGGCTCGAGCTCGGGCGCGGCGGCTCGGCCGGCTTGTCCTCGGAACCCCAGTTCATGTTGAGAAGCTGCATCCCGCCGTAGAGCAGCAGCAGCGCGGTGACGCCGATCATCAGCGCGCGCCGCCTGTTGGCGAGGAAACGGCCGATCATGCTCGACGGCGCCTCGTCGTCCTTGCGCTCTTCGACGCGCGCGCTTTCGACGGTCGCGCCTTCGCTCGCGGCGGCCTGCGCGGCTCGCCGCGCGGCCGCGATGAAGTTCGCCTTGCCGGTCGTCTCGCTGCCGTTCTCGCGCTTCATCGGCGAGAGCGCGGCCTCCGAGGCCGCGATGCGTTCGGCCGGCGTGCGCGCGCGCGCGCCGACGCCGGGCTCGAGCGGCGTATCGGCCGGGAGATCGGGGTCGATCGGCGGGCGGTCGCGGCGCGGCACCTGCAAGGCGGGCGCCGCCGCGGGCTTTAGCGCCGGCGTGATCTGCGCGGCCTGCGGCAACGGCGCGAGCGGCTCGCGCGCGCGTGTCGGCTCGGGCTCGGCCGGCGCCTCGGTGCGGATGTCGGTCTCGACCATGGCGAGCCGGTCGACCAGGCGCTCGAGCGTGTCATGCACGGCTTCGAGCGTGTCCTGGGTGCGGCGCTCGGTCTGCGATTGGTTGGCCTGCAGCGAGGCGATGTCGCGCTTGAGCGTCGAGACGTCGCCGCCCGGGCCGGGCACGTTCTCGTTGGCGACGGAGCGCGCGACGCGCTCGGCGACGGCGGCCGCGTCCGCGCGCGCGGCCTGCACCTCGTTCATGAGCTGCGCTATTCCGCGCTCGATCGCGCCGATATTGCCGAAACGCTGGTCGGCGACCTCGATCTTGTCGGCGAGCCGTATGATCTGGCGTTCGAGCTGATCGAAGGCGATCGGCTCGCTTTGCGGGGCGCCGACGCGGTCGAGCTTGTCGGTGAGCGCGTGGACCAGCGATTCGATATTCTGCGGGAGCTCGACACGCTCGGTGCCGCGCGCATCGAGCGCGTGCGTCAGCGCATCGACCCGCTGCGCCAGCGACTCCAGATGGCCGGCGCCGGTCGTGACCGCGATGCTGTCGATGCGCTCGGCGAGCGTATGGACGTCGGAGCGCAGCGCCGCGAGACCCTCGGCGGACGCGATATGCGCCGTCAGCCCGCGCAATTCCTGGATCGCGCCGTGCAGCGTGTGCAGCGCCTCCGGATCCGGCGGGGCGCCGGCGCTAAGCCCGTCGATCTTGCGCGAGAGCTCAAGCAGATGCTGTTCGAACGCGCCGAGGCCCTCGGCCGGCGTCATGGAATTGATCGCCGCGACGACCTCGCCGAGGGCGCGTTCGATGCTGGCGAGCGCCGACGGGTCGGCGCCGGTGCCATAGCCCCGCTCGACCCGCTCGGAGAGCGCGCGAACATCGCCCTGCAACGCTTCGAGGGCGCGGCGCGGCATCGCCTCGTTGATGGCGCCGGCGATCTCGCCGATATCGCGGCGCAGGCCGGTGATCGCGTCCTCGATGCCGGCCGGCTGGCGCAGCGCATCGATCTGCTCGGACATGTGACGCAGTTGCGCCTGCAGGTTCGCGAGATCGGCGCTCGTGGCGGTGCCGGGCGAGCGCTTGTCGCTTTCGTCGATGGCGCGCTGGCGCGCGGCGATCTCGGCGACCGCGCTGTCGACCGCAAACGCGCCGGCTTCGGGCGCGATGGAGGGCGAGGGATCGCGCCGCAACTGGTCGAGCTCGCCGCCGATCGCGGACACGCGCTGATCGACCTCGCCATGGACGGCGCGGCCTGCGGTCAATCGGTCAAGGCGCTCGTTGAGCCGCGCGACCGTCGCGGCCAGCCGCGAGGTTGGCTCGGCCGCAGCGGCGGCGTGCATGAAGGATTGCGGCTCGGGGCGTGCCGCGCGACCGGGGCGGTTCGAGAGTTCGTCGAGGCGCCCGCCGATCGAGCCGGCGCGTGGCGCCTTGATGCCGGTCGACGCCGCCGAACCACCGATCGTCGCGCGCAGCCACTCGTCCACCGACATGCCGGCGCGGCGCGCGGCTTCGCGCGCCGTCTCCTGCAGCTGTGGGCTGAGCCCGGTATCGCCTCTCCAACCGCCTGAAGTCATCGCGCAACCCGCAATCTTGGGACCGTGGGGACCAGCAGGGTCGATCTCCTGAAACCAACGCTCGTTAACGTGGTGTGCACGGCGCGCGAGGTCCTGCGTCCTCGACCGTGACTTTTCCGCTTTAGGGTAAATAAGCCGTTAAGCAGCGGAGCGATCGGTTAATTCCGCGCACGCGGCCGCCGCCCGAGCAGGCCCCGCGGCGCCCTTTGGTTCGCTATTGCGTTGCTCGTCTTTTGGTTGTAAATATCTGCTTCGGATCGAACGGTATGAAGGTAACTCTGTTGATGACTACTGCTTATGTCACCTCTCGTAACGTCAGATCCCTCGCTTTTGCGCAATCGGAACCCTATTTGGGGGCAAAGCTGCCCGCGTGTCGGGCTTGCGGATCACCCTGGATTGAAAGCTGACAGATGCACGATTCCCCCCCCACGGATGGGTCGGCGGCCCACGCCCAATGGGCTCCCGATCATTCCGCTGACTCGCCGTCCGGCGAGAAGGCTGTCTTCACAATCGGTGAGCTCGCCCGCGAGTTCGGCGTGACGCTTCGGGCGCTGCGATTCTACGAGAACAAGGGCCTGCTCGCGCCCCAGCGCGACGGCCTCAACCGCCTCTATTCGCAACGCGATCGCGATCGCTTGGCGCTGATTCTCAAAGGCAAGAAGCTCGGCTTCACGCTCGGCGAGATCCAGCAGATGGTCGCGGCCGAGGAGGGCGCCGCCGCCGAGAGCGCGACGCTCAATCTCAGCCGCGAGAAATGCCTGGAGCAGATCGCGCTGCTGGAGCGTCAAAAAACCGAGCTGGAAGAAGGGCTTGCCGAACTGTTGCGGATCTACGCGCTGCTCGCCGGTAAGCCGCTCGAACGCACCGGCTGGTAAGCGGCGACACCGCACGGCGCGACATGGCGCCGCAATCCGGAAAAAAACGTAGCCGAATCAATGATCTGGAGTGCACCCGGAGGGTGTGCCGCCAACGCGGCGCGCGGACGCATAATTTTTTTGGCGCTCTCTTTACGTTTACGTAAACTAGATGTATGAGAATGGCACATATCAGCGGGGAGCGAAGCGTTGAGCGAATTCGACCAGACCGAGGCACGTGAGACCCTGACCGAGTTCGTCGGGGGGTTCGCGCCGAGCGCGGCTGCGGGCCGCAACGTCTTCACCATTCGCGACCTCGCCAGGGAATTCGCCGTCTCGGCGCGCACGCTGCGCTTCTACGAGGAGAAGGGCCTGGTCGACCCGACGCGGCGCGGCGAGCAGCGGCTCTATTCGAGACGTGACCGGGCGCGGCTCGCCTATGTGCTGGCCGGCAAGCAGGTCGGATTCTCGCTCGAGGAAGTGCGCGAGATGCTCGACCTCTACGACCTTGGCGACGGGCAGGTGACCCAGCTTAAAGTGGCGCTGGCGAAATTCGGCGAGCGTATCGAGCGGCTCGAGCGGCAGAAGGCGGATATCGACCGCGTTGTCGCCGAGCTGACGCGTGCCAGTGATTCGATGAAGGCGAAGCTCGCGGCACGCGGGCTTGCTGTAGACTGAACAAAAGCCGCTGAGGAGAGGACGATGCCTACCTACAAGGCGCCCGTGGAGGACGTGCAGTTCCTGCTCGACGACGTGTTCCACTGGGAGCGTTACGGCAACATGCCGGGCTTTTCCGACGCGTCGCCGGACGTCGTCGCGGCGATCCTGCAAGAGGCCGCGAAATTCACCGAAGAGGTGCTCACGCCCCTCAACCGCAGCGGCGACCAGGAAGGCTGCACGCGCAACGCGGACGGCAGCGTCACGACGCCGAAGGGCTTCAAGGAAGCCTACCGGCAGCTGGTCGAAGGCGGCTGGGTCGGCATCTCGGTGCCGGCCGAATATGGCGGGCAGGGCCTGCCCGCCACCATGACGATGGTCGTCAACGAAATGCTTGCGTCCGCCAACATGGCCTTCGCGATGTATCCGGGTCTCACCCAGGGCGCGATCGCGGCGCTGCTGCGTCACGGCTCTCCGGAGCAGAAGAAGACGTATCTGCCGAAGATGACGACCGGCGCATGGACCGGCACGATGAACCTGACCGAGCCGCATTGCGGCACCGACCTCGGGCTCCTGCGCACCAAGGCGTCCCCGCAGCCCGACGGCAGCTACAAGATCACCGGCACCAAGATCTTCATTTCGGCCGGCGAGCACGATCTCGCCGACAACATCATCCACCTCGTGCTCGCGCGCATCGACGGCGCGCCGGAAGGCACCAAAGGCATCTCGCTGTTCATCGTGCCGAAGTTCTTCGTCAATGCGGACGGATCGCTTGGGAGCCGCAACGGCGTGATGTGCGGCTCGATCGAACACAAGATGGGCATTCATGCCAATTCGACGTGCGTGATGAACTACGACGGCGCGACCGGCTGGCTGCTGGGCGAGCCGCATCACGGCTTGCACGCGATGTTCACGATGATGAACGAGGCGCGGCTCGCGGTCGGCATGCAGGGCCTCTCGATCTCCGAGGTCGCCTACCAGAACGCCGCGATCTACGCGCGCGAGCGCCTGCAGGGCCGCTCGATCTCCGGCGTGAAGGCGCCCGACAAGCCGGCCGATCCGATCATCGTGCATCCGGACATCCGCCGCGCGCTGATGTCGGTGAAGTCGTTCAACGAGGCGGCGCGCGCCCTGCTGCTGTGGACCGCGCTCAAGGGCGACGTGTCGCATCGCTCGCCGGACGAGAAGGAACGCCAGGCCGCTGACGACCACATGGGCCTGCTCACGCCGGTCGTGAAGGGCGTCCTCACCGACACGGGCTTTGCCAACACGGTCGCGGCGCAGCAGGTGTTCGGCGGTCACGGCTACATCGCCGAGCACGGCATGGAGCAGTTCGTGCGCGATGC
>CAYZMR010000155.1:0-8592 GCA_964479515.1 uncultured Hyphomicrobiales bacterium
GCATGGGCTGAAGTCGCCGCTGTCCTCGACCGCTTTGCGGGCGAAAAGGGCCAGCACATGACCCAGAAAAAGCCTACGTGATCCGGGGTGGCACCCGTTTTCGGGAGAGGTCGTGCGGCGCCCGAAACTGTCACATAAAGGTCGCGCAAAGACCGGAAAACGAGGTTGCGGAACAGCGTGAAGGTTGAATCCGTTAATGCAGCGCGCATATCCTAACCGCAGGCCCCGGGCAGGGTGCCCGGGGCGATGAGCCGAAAGGATCAACAGCCCTGTCCAGCACTGCGCTCTCACGGGCAGCCCGTTTCAAGCCCGTAGTGGTCTCCAAGGTGCGTCCTGACCCTGAGGAGACCCTTCGCCTCGTCCTCGCGAGCCTCGACGACATGAAGGCTGAGGACACGATCTCAATCGATCTCCGCGGCAAGTCATCGATCGCAGACACAATGGTTGTGGCCTCCGGCAGGTCGCACCGTCATGTCGGCGCGGTCGCCGATCGTGTCGTCGAAGACCTCAGCAAGGCCGGCGGGCCGCGTCCGCGCGTCGAAGGCGTCCCGCACTGCGACTGGGTACTGATCGACGCGGGCGACGTTATCGTCCACGTGTTCCGGCCCGAAGTGCGCGCCTTCTACAATCTCGAGAAGATGTGGGCGCCGGGCGGGCCGAGCCGGCAGGCAAGCTGACGGCTCACGCGTAAGCATGATCTTTTCGCGGTCATGCTTTAGCCTGCGGCCATGCGGATCGTCGTCGCGGCCGTTGGTCGACTGAAGCGCGGAGCCGAGCGCGATCTCGCGGAGCGTTATCGCGAGCGCGCCGCGAAAGCCGGGCGCGGCCTCGGCATCCGCGCGGTCGAAGTGATCGAGATCGCCGAGAGCCGCGCGCGCGACGCGCAGCGGCGCATGCTCGAAGAATCGATCGCGCTCGCCAGCATCATCTCCGACAGAGCGGTGGTCGTCCTCCTCGATCCGCGCGGCGAGAACCTCGACAGTCCGGCGCTGACGGCGCGACTGCGCGGCTGGAACGATGGCGGCCGCGACGCGGTCTTTGTCATCGGCGGCCCGGACGGCCTTGCGCCAAGCCTCGCCGAGAAGGCGATGCGTCTCGCCTTCGGAACCGCGACCTGGCCGCACCAGCTCGTCCGGGTCATGCTGCTGGAGCAGATCTATCGCTCCGTCACGATCCTGGCCGGACATCCCTATCACCGGGAATAGCGCAGGTTCACGCAGTTGTGACCCCGATGGTGCCCTTGGCCGCGGTTCAACCAGAGGCCGCGCCCAATTGCGCCGTGATCGCAAAGGTTAATGGTTCGTCAACGAAATTCGTGCGTATTTTGCATCGATGACCCTGTCCTCCGCAGGCCGGATAACGGCGCATCGCCTGATGGTCACCGCGCTCGGCGCCGGGCTGCTGGCGCTTTCGACCGCGGGAGAAGCCCAACAGGCACCGCTCCAGATCGCGCCTTCGGCGCAACCGCAGACCACCAGCGTCGCGGTCGCGCCCGAGGCCGCCAAAGGCGCGCGCCAAGAAGAGCTCGACAAGGTCCGGGCCGATCAGAAGCGGAACGCCGAGATCGAGGCCAAGCTCAAGGCGGAACTCGATGCGATCGGCGAGGACCGCCGCAAGCTCAATCAGCTTCTGATCGGTTCCGCCGCGACCGCCCGCTCGGTCGAAGAGCGGATCGTTGCGGCCGAGAAACGGCTGGCGGACCTTTCCGGCAACGAGGATACGATCCGAAAGTCGCTTGCGAGCCGCCGTTCGGTCATCGCCGAGGTGCTCGCCGCCCTGCAACGCATCGGGCGCCATCCCCCGCCGGCCCTGATGGTAACCCCGGAAGATGCGCTCACCTCGGTGCGCACCGCGATCCTGCTCGGCGCGGTGCTGCCCGACATGAAGACCGAGGTCGACACGCTGGTCGCCGACCTTGCCGAGCTCGTCCGGGTGCGCGGTGCGATTGCCGCCGAGAAGGACACGCTCGGCCGTGATCTCGCCGCACTTTCGCAGGAAAGAACACGCATGACGCTGCTCGTCCAGGAGCGCCAGCGCAAGCAGGCCGAAACCGAGAAGGCGCTTGAAGGCGAGCGCGCCCGCGCTGTCCAGCTTGCCCGACAGGCCGACGGCCTGAAAGATTTGATCGCGCGCCTGGAGCAGGACATCGCCGCGGCGGCGCGCGCTGCGACGGCTGCCCGCGCGGGCGCCGACAAGCCCGATCCCAAGGCCAGTCTCGCGGCCCTCAACGATCCGGGGCGCCTGTCGCCCGCGATCAGCTTCACGGCCGCTAAGGGCGCCCTGCCGCTGCCGGTGAATGGCATCAAGATCAAGGCGTTCGGCGAGCCCGATGGGCTCGGTGGAACCGAGAAGGGGCTCTCCGTCGCGAGCCGCGCTGGCGCCCAGGTCACGGCGCCATGCGACGGCTGGGTGGTGTATGCGGGTCCGTTCCGCTCCTACGGACAACTCTTGATCCTGAATGCCGGCGCCGGGTATCATGTGGTCCTAGCCGGAATGGAGCGGATTTCGGTCGATCTCGGCCAGTTCGTACTGACCGGGGAGCCCGTGGCGGTTATGGGGGGCGGGCCACAATCGGCCGCCGCCGTCGCGATCGGCTCAAGTCAGCCGGTTCTGTACATCGAGTTTCGCAAGGACGGGACGCCTGTCGATCCCAGCCCATGGTGGGCGGCAACCGATAACGAGAAGGTTCGCGGATGATACGGAAAACTTCACTGATCGTGCTCGGCGCGGCGGCCGGCGTGGCGATCACGCTCTACGCCACCCAGCCGCGGATGTTCCTCGTCGGATCGAGCGCGAAAGCCGCAGCAGCGGACACCTACCGGCAGCTCAACCTGTTCGGCGACGTGTTCGAGCGCGTGCGCGCCGACTACGTCGAGAAGCCCGACGACAGCAAGCTCGTCGAGTCCGCGATCAACGGGATGCTCAATGCGCTTGACCCGCATTCGAGCTACATGGACCCGAAAAGCTTCCGCGACATGCAGATCCAGACGCGCGGCGAATTCGGCGGTCTCGGCATCGAAGTGACGATGGAAGACGGCCTGGTGAAGGTCGTGTCGCCGATCGACGATACGCCTGCCGCCAAGGCCGGCGTGATGGCGAACGACATCATCACGCAGCTCGACGGCGAACAGGTCCAGGGGCTCACCCTGAACCAGGCGGTCGAGAAGATGCGCGGCCCGGTCAACACCAAGATCAAGTTGACCATCATGCGCAAGGGCCAGGACAAGCCGATCGAAGTCTCGATCACGCGCGACGTCATCCGCGTGCGCTCGGTGCGCATGCACGTCGAGGGTGACGATGTCGGTTACATCCGCATCACCCAATTCAACGAGCAGACCTCCGAAGGCCTGAAGAAGGCGATCAGCGACATCATCGCGCAGATCCCGGAGAACAAGTTGCGCGGCTATGTCATCGACCTGCGCAACAATCCGGGCGGCCTGCTCGACCAGGCGATCTCGGTCTCCGATGCGTTCCTGGAGCGCGGCGAGATCGTCTCGACCCGCGGCCGCAACGCCGAGGAGACGCAGCGCTACAGCGCCCGCCCCGGCGATCTGACCCATGGCAAGCCGCTCATCGTGCTGATCAACGGCGGCTCGGCCTCGGCTTCCGAGATCGTGGCCGGCGCCCTGCAGGACCACAAGCGCGCGACCATTCTCGGCACGCGCTCGTTCGGCAAAGGCTCGGTGCAGACCATCATCCCGCTCGGCTCCGGCAACGGCGCGCTGCGGCTGACCACGGCGCGCTACTACACGCCGTCGGGCAAGTCGATCCAGGCCAAGGGCATCGTGCCCGAGATCGAGGTGCTGCAGGACGTGCCGGACGAGCTCAAGACCCGCGCCGACACCAAGGGTGAAGCCTCGCTGCGCGGCCACCTGAAGGTCCAGGAAGGCGAAGAGCAGACCGGCTCGCAGTCCTACGTGCCGCCGGACGCCAAGAACGACAAGGCGCTGCTCGCCGCGCTCGATCTCCTGCGCGGCGTCACGACCAACCCGGCGTTCCCGCCGAACCCGAAGGCCGCGCAGGTCCCGAACTAACCCTTCGGCACGTCGCATTTCCGTCGGGGCGGCCTTCGGGCCGCCCCGATGCTTTTCGGGCTTGCCCGTTACGGTAAACGATCAGTTAACGCCTCCCCGGTAGCTTCGGCGGGTCAACGCGGATTTGACCCATGTCGACCGATGACCTGAACGCGCCGCTGGGACGCAGTACCAAGAAGAAACGCCGGTTCGCGCTGCCGGTGCGCCCGTCGCGGATCATCGCCGGCGCGCTCGGCGCCTGTGTTGCGGTGCTGGTTGGATGGGCCTTGGTCGTCGACGATCCGTTCGGCGGCGAGCCGGTGGTCATCGTCAGCGCGGCTGCGATCGCGCCGGCGCAACCGAGCAAGACCTCCGAGATCGTCACGCCGCCCACGACCTTCCCGGCAAACGACCGGCCGACACCGACCGACGCGCACACCATCACCATCATCGATGGCACGACCGGAAAAAGGCAGGACATCCAGGTCACCGCGCCGACCGGCTCCAAGGCGGCGATCACGCCAGGCGCCGGCATCGATCCGCGGCTGCTGGAAACCTCGCGTCACGGTCCGATCCCGAAGATCGCGACGGATGGTGCGCGTCCCTCCGAGGTCTATGCACGCCCGGTCAAGCCGCAGGCCGGCCGCGCCGACGGTCCGCGCATCGCGATCGTGATCGGCGGGCTCGGCATCGGCGCGAACGCAACCGCCGAGGCGCTCGCCAAATTGCCCGCGCCCGTCACGCTCGCATTCGGGCCTTACGGCACCGATCTCGACCGCTGGGTGACGCGCGCGCGCGGCGAAGGCCACGAGGTGCTGCTGCAAATCGGCATGGAGCCGTTCGATTATCCCGACAATGATCCCGGGCCGCAGACGCTGCTGACATCCCTGCCGGCGGAACAGAACGTCGATCGGCTGGCCTGGTTCATGAGCCGCTTCCAGGGCTATGTCGGCGTCACCAATCTGATGGGCGCGCGTTTCACCGCGACCGACAAGGCATTCGCGCCAGTGTTGCAGGAGATCGGCAAGCGCGGCCTCCTCTACTTCGACGATGGGAGCTCCCCGCGCAGCCTCGCGGGACAGATCTCCGGCGCCAGCAGCGTGGCGTTCGCCAAGGCAGACATGGCGCTCGACGCGGTGCCGACCGCCGCCGAAATCGACGCCGCGCTCGCGCGCCTCGAAGCGGCCGCGCGCAGCCGCGGCGCCGCGGTCGGCTTTGCGACCGCACTCCCGGTCACGATCGACCGCATCGCGCAATGGGCGAAGGCCGTCGAAGCGCGCGGCATCACGCTGGTGCCGGTGAGCGCGGTCGCGAACAAGCCGAAGTCGAGTTGAAGCGGGCGAATAGTGAGTGGCGAATAGCGAACAGCGGGCGTATCTATTCGCCACGCGCCGCTCACCACTCGCCGGTTCCGCATGCCCCCGCACGAATCCCTCCCCTACCGCCCCTGCGTCGGCACGATGGTGCTCAACCGCGACGGCCGCGTGTTCATCGGCCGGCGCACCGAAGGCCCGGAGCATGTCGACCTGACGCATGTCTGGCAGATGCCGCAGGGCGGCATCGATCCCGGCGAGGATCCGTGGCCGGCGGCACTGCGCGAACTGCATGAGGAAACGAACATCCGCTCGGTCGAAAAGCTCGGCGAGGTGCCTGAGTGGCTCGACTATGACCTCCCGCCCGACGTCGCCAAGCAGGCCTGGAAGGGCCGCTACCGCGGGCAGACGCAGAAATGGTACGCGCTCAAATTCACCGGCAAGGAGAACGAGATCGACATCCTGACACCCGGCGGCGGCGCGCATGAGCCGGAATTCGTCGCGTGGCGCTGGGAGCCGATGCGCAACCTTCCGGACCTGGTGATCCCGTTCAAGCGCGCGGTCTATCAGCGCGTCGTCGATGCGTTCGCGCATCTGGTGATGTAAGGGGCGAATGGCGAATGGTGAGTGGTAGACAATAGAGCGGTTTGTTCGACTTACTATTCGCTATTCGCCACTCGCTATTCGCTCCTCTCACCACGCCCCCATGCCGCTCCAAAATTCCAAACCCTATCGCCCAAACGTCGGCATCGCGCTGTTCGACGCGCAGGGCCGCGTGCTGATCGCGCGCCGATTCAAGGATGACGGGCCGGAGATCATCCTGCCTGGTCACGAATGGCAGATGCCGCAGGGCGGCATCGACGCGGACGAAGATCCGCGTCCGGCGGCGATTCGCGAGCTTTACGAAGAGACTGGCGTCACCAGCATCGCCCATCTCGGCGAGACTCCGGACTGGCTCGCTTACGATTTCCCGCCCTATGACGGACCGCCGCACCGGCTCAGCGTGTTCCGCGGCCAGCGGCAGAAGTGGTTCGCGTTCCGATTTTTGGGGGACGAGCGCGAGATCGTGGTCGCCGACGTGCGCAACGACCAGCCGCAGGAATTCGACGCGTGGCGGTGGGAGCCGCTCGAAAACGTGGCGGCGCTGGTGGTGCCGTTCCGGCGCGCGGTCTATGAGGCGGTGGCGAAGGCGTTCGCGCGGTTTGCGGGTTAACCGCCCGCTCCGCTCGTCCCCGAAAGCGGGGACCCAGACCTTTATGACTGGATGCCCGCTTTCGCGGGCATGAGCGGAAGAAAGCTAATGCAGCGCCGTACCATCCAGGTGCTGATCCACCTGCTTGAAATGGTCGAGCCGCTCGACCGCCTTGTCGAGCGCGGAACCGGACTCCATGTCCTTGATCTTGTCTTCCTGCGCGGCGATGCGCTTGGCAAGGACGTCGCGGTCGAAGTCCTCCACCGAGTCGGCGAGGTCGGCGAGCACGGTGAGCTTGCCGTCGGCCGCGACTTCCGCGAAGCCGCCGAGCACGATCATGCGCTGCGCCTGACCACTGACGAACACCGTCATGATGCCGGGCCGCAGCGAAGAGACCATCGGCGCATGGCCGGCGAGCACGCCGAAATCACCCTCCGAGCCCGGCACGTCGACCTGATCGACGTCGCCGGAGAACAGGAGCTTTTCGGGAGAGACGAGATCGAATTGGAAGGTGGCCATTCTTTCTTCCTTCCCCTCCCCCGCTTGCGGGGGAGGTCGGCGCGCGCAGCGCGCCGGGAGGGGGAACTTCCTTGGCTCGCTAGCCCCCTCCCCACCCTCCCCCGCAAGCGGGGGAGGGTGTGAGAGAGCTCGACTCGCTACGCCGCTTCCGCCGCGAGCTTCTTGCCCTTGTCGATCGCCTCTTCGATGGTGCCGACCATGTAGAAGGCGGCCTCCGGCAGGTGATCGTACTTGCCGTCCACCAGGCCCTTGAAGCCCTTGATGGTGTCGGCGAGGTCGACGAGCTTGCCGGGCGAGCCGGTGAACACTTCGGCGACGAAGAACGGCTGGCTGAGAAAACGCTCGATCTTGCGCGCGCGCGACACGGCGAGCTTGTCCTCTTCGGAGAGCTCGTCCATGCCCAGGATCGCGATGATGTCCTGCAGCGCCTTGTAGCGCTGCAGCACCTGCTGTACGCGCCGCGCCACCGCGTAGTGCTCGTCGCCGACGACGAGCGGCGAGAGCATGCGCGAGGTACTGTCGAGCGGGTCCACCGCCGGATAGATGCCTTTCGCCGCGATGTCGCGCGAGAGCACGGTCGTCGCATCGAGATGCGCGAACGACGTCGCGGGCGCCGGATCGGTCAGGTCGTCGGCCGGCACGTAGATCGCCTGCACCGAGGTGACCGAGCCCTTGGTGGTGGTGGTGATGCGCTCCTGCAGCGCGCCCATGTCGGTTGCGAGCGTCGGCTGATAACCCACGGCCGAAGGAATGCGGCCGAGCAGCGCGGAGACTTCCGAGCCCGCCTGCGTGAAGCGGAAGATGTTGTCGACGAAGAACAGCACGTCCTGGCCCTGATCGCGGAAGTGCTCCGCGACGGTGAGGCCGGTGAGGCCGACGCGCGCGCGCGCGCCGGGCGGCTCGTTCATCTGGCCATACACCAGCGCGCATTTGGAGCCTTCGACCGAGCCCTTGCGAGGGTCCTTGTTGACGCCCGAGTCGATCATCTCGTGATAGAGGTCGTTGCCCTCGCGCGTGCGCTCGCCGACGCCCGCGAACACCGAATAGCCGCCGTGCGCCTTCGCGATGTTGTTGATCAGCTCCATGATCAGCACGGTCTTGCCGACGCCGGCGCCGCCGAACAGGCCGATCTTGCCGCCCTTGGAATAGGGCGCGAGCAGGTCCACCACCTTGATGCCGGTGACGAGGATTTCGGCCTCGGTCGATTGATCGGTGTAGAGCGGCGCGTCCTGATGGATCGCGCGGCGCAGCTTCGTCGGCACCGGGCCGGCCTCGTCCACCGGATCGCCGACCACGTTGATGATGCGGCCGAGACACTCGTCCCCGACCGGGACCGAGATCGGCGCGCCGGTGTCGCTGACCGCCTGGCCGCGCACCAGGCCTTCGGAGGTGTCCATCGCCACCGTACGCACCGTCGACTCGCCGAGATGCTGGGCGACTTCGAGCACGAGGCGATTGCCCTGGTTGGTCGTCTCCAGCGCGTTGAGGATCGCCGGCAGATGGCCCTCGAACTGCACGTCCACGACGGCGCCGATGACCTGGGTGATCTTTCCGG
>CAYZMR010000156.1:0-5353 GCA_964479515.1 uncultured Hyphomicrobiales bacterium
AGAAGCCCGAGCTGATCCACGACATGCCGGCGAACGGCCGGCGCTTCGTGCAGCGGGTCACGGGCTATGAGGCGACGCTGGTCGCAGGCACACCGATCTTCGAACAGGGCGAGCACACCGGCGCGCTGCCGGGCAAGTTGGTGCGTGCCGGGGCCAACGGCGCGGGCACGGCGGCGGCGTAGGCGGCACAAGCTAACGCCGTTCGTTCACCGGATAGGGAGAGAAACAATGAATCGGACACTGACCATTCTGGCTGCCGCCGCCTTTACTTCCGCCGCTCTCGCGGCGCCGGCGCAAGCGGCGCCGGACATGTCGCTCACGCGCTTGGACTGCGGCACACCCCAGGCGCCTGCGGCGGTCAATCAGCGTTTCTCGGACACCTTTGCGCTTGGCGACCTGAAGCTTCAGTTCGTCTTCAGTTGCTATCTCATCAAGCACGGCGACGACTACATGCTGTGGGACACGGGCCACGCCATGACGGCGCCCAACGTTGCGCCGAAGGTAAGCGTGGTCGATCAGCTCGCGAAGGTCGGCGTCAAGCCGGAGCAGATCAAATATGTCGGCATCAGCCACTATCACCCCGATCACACCGGCCAGGTCGACTCGTTTCCGAACGCCACGGTGCTGATCGGCAAGGGCGACTGGGACGCGATCACGAGCCCGAAGCCGGCCACCGGCGTGAACTTCAAGCCGTTCGAGCACTGGATCAAGGGCGAAGGCAAGGTCGAGCCGCTCGCGATCGACAAGGATGTGTTCGAGGACGGCACCGTGATCGTCCTGCGCACGCCCGGGCACACGCCGGGCCATTCCAGTCTGCTCGTGAAGCTGCCGCAGATGGGCGCCGTGGTGCTCAGCGGCGATGCGATGCACTTTCGCGAAAACTACGACGCGTTCGGGGTGCCGTGGTTCAACTTCGATCGCGCGCAGACCGTGGCGTCGATGGAGCGGATCAAGAAGCTCGCGGAGAATCTCAAGGCGACGGTCATCATCCCGCACGATGCGCGTGACGTCGAAAAACTGCCGGCGTTTCCCGCGTCCGCGAAGTAGTGACCACGGGGAATGAGGGCAACGCTCTTCCGTCGGATTCGGAAAGGGCCCGACGCAGCCCATCGAGTATCTCCGTCAGGCCTTTTTCTTCCGGAAGCGGCTGGGAACGATCCCCAGACCATGCGCCGCGTGCGGCGCATCGTTAAGCCCGCCGTGCAGGCGGCTTCTCACGTCCGCACGCTTTCGCGATAGACCGCTGGATTGATGCCATAGCTCGCCGCGACCGCGTCGTGCGGCGTGTCGCCCGGCATGGCGCCGAGGTGGAACTTGCGGCGCGTGCCGTCCGGCTCCGGCGAGCCGTTGACGACCTCGATGATGCGGACCGGCGCGCCTGCGATGGTGACCTCGAGCAAGCGGCGCTTCTGTCCGTGCAGCTCGTCCTGCGCGATCACCGTGGCGCCGCGTTCGGCGAGGTATTTCTCGAAGCCGTAGATCTCCAGCGCGACGCGGCGCAGCTCGGCGTTCGCCTCGGCTTCGATCGAGGCCGGCGTGATGCTGGCGCGGTCCTCGATCAGGTGCGCCGGCACGCGCAGCCCATGCCAGGCGTGCACGCCCCAGCCGTCGCGGAATTTCACCGCCATTCCGGTCGCGCTGTGCGGACGGCGCGCCGCGTCGAGGTGGATCTCCTGCGGGCGGTCCGACACGAAGGCGACCGAGGGGTAGGGATAGAGCCAGCCGCAGGTGCGCGCGTAGGTCTTGTAGGCTTCGAAATGCGCCTTGGTGGCGGATTTGTAGCGCACGCCGAGCTGCTCGCTGAATTCGTAGAACGCGAGCCAGAAAGCATCCTGCGCGCCGATGAACTGGCTCTGCGTGCCGAGTAGGTCGCCGATCTGCCGCCAGACGCCTTCCCGCATGAACTGATCGCGGAAACGATCCCATAACCTGTCGATGGCGTGCGGTCCGATCTCCTCCATGAGCCGGTCCAGAACCGTAGCCCCGATGAGCGGGGCCCACATCCCGCGCAGCGAATGTCCGCCGAGCTCGGCCCGTAGCCGATCCCAGAAATTGCGGCCGAGTTGGCGATGGACCTGCTCCCAAAAGCGGTCCCGGAGTTGTTCCCAGAGCTGGTCTTCAAGCGGCGCTCGCAAGTGGCCAGCGAGTTGCGTCCGCAGCGGATCTCTGATCTCCGCGCCGAGTTGCCGGCTGATCTCCTGCTCGAGCTGAAGCTTGGCCTCGCGCGAGAGCTCACCCTTCAGTT
Organism: uncultured Hyphomicrobiales bacterium; assembly: GCA_964479515.1. GTDB lineage: Bacteria > Pseudomonadota > Alphaproteobacteria > Rhizobiales > Xanthobacteraceae > PALSA-894. The sequence goes on from CAYZMR010000156.1 coordinate 2,246, forward strand.
GCTCGCCGAGCTGGATGCGCAGATGCGACCCGACGGGCCGCTGAAGTTGGCGCCAGTGCCGTTGTATCGCCTCTTCCCGCGTCTCTTGCAGCGGCACATGCATCCGATCGGGCTGGAGCTCGGTGTCGACGAAACGCTCAATGAACGCATGCGCGACCAGGCATGCCATGGGTGAGGCCAGCACGATGACGGCGGCGGGGTCGGCCATGCCGGCCGCGCGGTAGAGATCGTGCACGGCGCGCCGCGCCGTATCGGCATCGATCGGGTCGGTGGCGGACCCGAGCGCGCGCCAGCGCTCGCGCAGGCGCGGGATCTCGGCTTCCTGCTCGGGCGTGAGCTTTTCGATGCGGTCGGCCATGGTGAGCTGCTAGTCCGCGACGATGCGCGCGTCGGCGCCCGCGCTCTCGATCTGGCGGCCGATATAATAGCGGCCCGGCGGCAAGCGAATGCCGTCGTGCTCCTCGTGACCGATCACGACATCGCCGCCTTCCACCACGAGGCAGCCGATCGCCAGATCGGTGCGCGTGAGGATTCCGGCCGCGAACAGCGCCCTGACGGCGCGATGATCGCGGTACAGGCGCGCGGCGGCCTGCGCGCGAGGGGACGTGGCGCGCCCGAGGATGTGGGCCACGATCGCGCGGACGCGCGGGCGCTTAGGCTTGTTCTCGCGGGCGTCGCCGCGTGCATCGCGGAGTTCGCCTCCGCCCGACCCGGATCCGTCATCGCGGAATCGCGCGATCTCCACCTGGCCGGGCAGGCGGATCGCGTGGTGATGCCCGCTCGCTTCACCTTCCTGGATGATCAGGCGGCCGTCGATCGGCGCGATCTCTTCGACTTGCGCCACCGTGATCGACGGCGGGATCGGGACAATTGCGATGTCGCCCTGAAAGGCTTGGCCATCGCGCGGATCGAAATCTCGCACCGGCATGTCATTGTCTCCCGGTTCGGCCCCCCGGCAGCCATCCATGCAAAACCCGGCACTTTCTTGACCGCGCGTGTGAAAATGGCGGCCCGTCTCATTGGCCTTTCGGCTAAATGGCGAACGCCCCCGGGCTCAGGCCAGCAGGTCGGCGAACTCCGCGTGCCTGGCGATATAGGCTGACACAAACGGGCAACGCGCCACGACCTTCAAGCCTTGCGCGCGCGCGGCCTCGAGCGCGCCACGCGTCAGCGCCGAGCCGATGCCGCGACCTTCGAGCGCCGGCGGCACTTCGGTGTGCGTGAAGGTGATCACGCCGCCGTCGCGCCGGTAATAGGCGACGGCCGTGTGGCCGTCGGCGTCGAGCTCGAAGCGGTGCAGCGCGGGATTGTCGCGGACGTTGCCGGGCATCATGGCTCCAACAGGGTCGCGGGCAGCCGGTGCCGGTCGTAACGGCTGGCGCCGGCATAAGGAAACGCCCACCAGCCGGTAGCAGTTCGGCGGCGCGGCGAAAAGCGGCGGAGCCCCGCTTCGGGTCGTGCGCCAGCCAGGTCTGCAAAAAAAATCGACGTGCTGTCGAAAGGACCGCGCTCCGATCGTCGTCGAGGTGTCGGAGGGCGCCGCCCTCCTCATCCGGAGGGACTGCCATGCCCGTTCTCACCATAGCGCCTTACGCCGCCATCCTCGGCCTGCTCGGCGCGCTGCTGACCGTCAACGTGATCGGCAACCGCGTGCGCGCCCGCATCGACACCGGCGACGGCGGCGTCGCGCGGCTTGCGCAGGCGATCCGCGCGCAAGGCAACTTTATCGAGCAGGCACCCCTCGCCCTGATCGTGATTGCGCTCGCGGAGGCCGCAGGTGCCCGCGCGCTCACCGTGCACGTGCTCGGCGTCGCGCTCATCGCCTCGCGCTTCGCCAGCGCCTACGCGCTCAATCGCACGCTCGGCCAATCGGCGTTGCGCCAGTTCGGCGGCGGCTCCGCGGTCCTCGTACTGGTCGCGGCGTCGGTCGCGCTGCTGCTGGCGTTGGGCGGACTGCGCTAAATTTGCAGCCCACCCGGGCAAGGCGTGGTCGCGACCCCTCAATGCGTCGGGATCGTCAGCCGCAAGCCCGGCGTCGCCTGCGAGCGCGACGGATCGTTGAGCGGACCGCTGGCGTAGGGCGAAAGCCCGTCCCCCAGCGCCGGGCCGGTGGTGAGCAGCGAGTTCGGCGGGATGACCGGCGGCAGCACGGGCGGCAGCAGCGGCTTGAGGTCGGACGGCTTGCCCCACCCGCTGTCCGGCTGCTGCGCGAACGCGCCGCCGGGCGCGGCGGCGAGGATGCAAAACGCCAGCAAGGCTGTCGTAGGACGCATCGCGGGCTCCCAGGCGAGAAGGATCGGAAGGTCCGGCGCGGACGGTACAAATGATTGCACGGGCTGGCAATGTCCCTAACCGCGACGTCTCGCACGGCCTAGCCCGCATGAGCGAAGCGACATGCGGGGCTTTCCACAGCCGACCCGGATGTCGCTTCGCTCATCCGGGCTGCACCGGCCAATGTTCAAACAAAAGTAGACGCAAACGACGAGCACCCGGTAAGATCACCGCGTTTGACAACGTCAAGCAAGGGCGGAGACAGCGTCATGGGCGTGGATGTGAAGATCGAAAATGCAACAATCAACGGCGAGATGATCGACGCCGACATCGTCGTCAATGTCGACGAGTTCGGCCTGAAGTTCTCCAAGACTCAGCACATCAAGACCAACAAGGACGTCGAGAAGGACATCGATCTCGGCGGCGGCTTCACGCTCGCCGGCGTCTTGAGCGTCGAGCCGCCGAACCAGGTCTGCATTACGGGGAAGCTCAAACAGGGCTTCTTCTCGTTCGATCTCGGCAAGACGTGCACGCCGCTGGGGTCGTAGCGGGGGCAGCACCGCGCCCTAATCACGGCGCAAGCGGCGACATCGGCGGCGGATTACGCGCCTGCGGTGCGAACTCGTACGACGCGCTACGCTTGCTTAATTCGCTTCGTGTCTTTCTTGCGTCTGGCCCTTGTCTTCGACAGATCGGGCCAGCGTTCGAAGCGTGTTGGGCACCAGTCGCTCGGCAAATCCCGCGATAAAGCCCCACACGAGGGCCTTAGCGAAATTGTCTCCTCCGTTCGGAGACCAATGAGCTACGAAGTCGAGAAATGTTGCGCAGCCGTCGCCG
>CAYZMR010000156.1:5453-8457 GCA_964479515.1 uncultured Hyphomicrobiales bacterium
TCCGTTCGGAGACCAATGAGCTACGAAGTCGAGAAATGTTGCGCAGCCGTCGCCGCAATAACGACAAGCGTGGCGATGAAGAGACTTGCCAACATCTGCTTATACGCCCCCAGCAGGCGCCGTCGCAAAACCGGACGAACATCGCTGGTCGCGACTTTGGCTGGCTTCGAAGCCGACAGTGCGTGGCCCGCACTGGAAGCTGTTTTAGTCCCGGCGTCAGTCATGGTAACCCACCGCCCGGGGCGAAAAGTAGCGGCGTTACGATACAAGCTCAAGTCGAATGACGATCTTCCTCGCTCCCGATTTTGTCGTCAACTGCGCCCGCCGGCTGGCCGTAGCGTCGGCGCCCGCAAAGCCTAAGTGTTCGGACCATCAATCACGCCAGCTTGAATCATATCAAGCGGTCCGGTCCCGGCTTCTCTTAACGCCTGTCAGGCACTTCACTGGCGCTCCAAATACCTCGCCAGAATGAAGGACGCGCCATGACACACCGCCCTCGTTATCCGCTGCCCAACGCCGGGCGCCGCTCGTTCTTCGCCAGCGCCGCCGCGGCGACCGTGGTCGCGGCCAGCGGACTTGGCGCCGAGCCCGCCGAGGCGTCGCCCCCCGTCGACAAGCGCAAATTCATGGAGGAGGCGACGCGGCTCGCGATCGAGTCGGTCGAGAAGGGCTGGGGCGGGCCGTTCGGCGCCGTCATCGTGAAGGATGGAGCGATCATCGGGCGCGGCCAGAACCGCGTGCTGCTGACCGGAAATCCCGTATGGCATGCCGAGATCACCGCGATCACGGATGCGTCGGCCAAGCTCAATCCGAAAGCGCTGCTCGGCAGCGATTACGCCGCCGGAACCATCCTCGAGATGATTCCGCGCGAGGCGGGCTCGCCCGATCCCGTGGCGGAGCGCGCGCGCATGCTCAAGGGCTGCGACATCTACGTCAACGGCGCGCCGTGCCCGATGTGCATGAGCGCGATCTATTGGTCGCGCATCGATCACGTCTATTTCGGCGGCAGCCTGAAGGACACGAGCGCGATCGGGTTCGACGACGCCTTCCAATATGACGACTTCGCCAAGCCGTGGGCCAAGCGGCGCATCGCCGTGACCGAAAACTTCGAGCGCGACACCGGCCTCAAGGCCTATCAGGCCTGGATGGATAAGAAGGATCGGCATCCGTATTGAGCCGGGCCGTGCCGGCGGCGTTGTTGGGAGTATCGCGATGAGCAAGCGTCTGATGTCGTGGCTCGCGTTGCCGGCGTTGGGATTCACGCTGCTCGCGGTCGGCACGGTCGCGCCCGCGCGGACCGAGCAGGCTTGCGCCGCGTTGGTGATCACCGGGCATCCGTCCTATCCGCCGGTCGCCTGGGCGGCGCAGGGCAAGATCGTCGGCGCCGCGCCCGAATTGGTGCGCGCGATCGCCGCCAAGCTCGGCGTCAGGGAGGTCGTGTCGAAAGACTATGGCTCGTGGGAGGGCGCGCAGGCGGCGGCGCGCAACGGCGAGGCCGACGTGATCTTCGGCATCTACAAGAACGACGAGCGCGCGGCCTAGCTCGACTTCATCGAGCCGCCCTTCATGACCGATCCGGTGGCGATCGTCGTGCGCAAGGGCGCGGGCTTTGCCTTCGCCGAATGGAGCGACCTCAAGGGCCGCAAGGGCGTGACCAACGCCGGCGAGAGCTACGGCGACAAGTTCGACGCCTTCATGGGATCGGACCTCACGGTGGCGCGCGCCGACGGCGTCGACAAGGCGTTCGCGGCGCTGCTCGGCGGGCAGGCCGATTACCTGATCATCGGGCTCTATCCGGGCCGCGACGAAGCAAGGCGGCTGGGCATCGTCGACAAGGTCGCGTTCCTGCCCAAGGAGCTTCTGTCGTCGCCGATGTATGTCGCCTTCTCCAAGCAATTCAAATGCGGCGCGGCGCTGCGGACGGGCTTTGCGGCGGACATCAAGGCCGCGGTCGACAGCGGCCTGGTGCGGCAATTGCTGGAGACGGCGGGCAAGACCCCGAGCCAATAGAGCGGGCGGAAGCGGCGCGATCTGCTTGCGCGCCGCGAGCGCGGTCGCGCCGCTATCGCGCCGCCGACAGGCCCGCATTGCCGGACGCATCGAACACCATCAGGCGCTTGGCGAGGCCGTCCGGAACGGTGCCGCTGAGGCGGTTGTGGTCGAGGCGCAGCACCTGGAGCGCCGGCGCGCTGGCGAGGCTCGCCGGGATCGGCCCGGAGAGCTGGTTTCGGTTGAGGCGCAGGTCGGTCAGCTTGCGCAGGAAGCCGAACGTTTCGGGGACCGGGCCGGACAGCGCGTTGTTGGTGAGCAGGAGCGAGGCGAGGTTCGGGCTGAGCAATGTCGGGAGCGTCCCGCTGAGCTTGTTGTTGTGGAAGACGAGCTGTTCGAGCAGCGGCTGGCGCATGAGCTGCGCGGGAAGCGGGCCCGAGATGCGGTTGTCGTTGCCCCAGAACGTCTTCAGGCTCGGCGTATCCCACTTGGCCGGCAGCGGGCCGGACATGAAGTTCGCGTGGATGTCGAGATATTCGAGCTTGGGCAGCAGCGCGATCGAGTCGGGCAGGCGGCCGGTGATCTTGTTTCCCTTGAGCCACAGGTTCTTGAGCGCGCGGCACGCGCCGAGCGCGTCCGGCAGCGCGCCCGAGATGTTGTTGAAGGAGAGATGCAGCGTCGACAGCCGCTCCAGGGCGCAGACCGCGGGCGAGAGCGTGCCGCTGACGTTGTTGTCGTAGATCGTCAAGGTGATGACGTAGCCGTCCGCGTCGGTCTGCACGCCGTGCCACTCGCCGACCGGCCGGTCGCTGCCCCAGAAGTCGCGCTGGATCCAGTCCGGGCCCTGCATCGCGTTGTAGAAGGCGATCAAGGCTTGGCGCTCGCGCTCGCGTACCGCTCCGTCGCGCGGCTCCGGCAGCGCCTGCGCGAGCGGCGGCGGCGGCGTGTCGGCGGCGCGCGCGGGGGAGGGGGAGGCCGCGAACCAGAGGGCTGCGGCGAGAACGCCCGCTCCAAA
>CAYZMR010000157.1:0-3649 GCA_964479515.1 uncultured Hyphomicrobiales bacterium
ATGCGCCAGCGCTCCGCGCCGAAGCCGTTGAGCCCCTTGATGCCGTGCTCGGTGTATTGCCCATTGCGGCACATGTCCCATTGGCCGGACGCGCAGGCCGGGCAGGGGACCGGATCGGGATGGCGCACGATACCGACGACGTGATCGCCGGACGCAAGCCCACAACCGGAGGGCGCTTCGCGCACGCGCCCGAGCGACTCATGGCCGAGGATGAGGCGCGGCGCGCCGGGGGGCGCCTCGCCGTAATCGCCCACGATGATCTCGCGGTCGGTGCCGCAGACGCCGAGCGCGAGCGCGTCGACCAGGATTGCGCCGTCCGCGAGGGGCGGCTCGGCAACATCTTGTAATTCAATGGAATTCGGCGTGGTCGGATGAACCGTGATCGCGCGCATTGCGCCCCTGGTGCTGACAACGACCCCGCAGAGAAGACGCCGCTCGCACGACAAAGTTCCATATGGAGGTTCCGCTCGTCCCTGCGAAAGCGGGGACCCAGGTCTTAAGTGCTGGATGCCCGCTTTCGCGGGCATGAGCGGCACTGGTTAGGCGTGCCCGAGCACCAGGTCGTCCCGGTGCACCATTTCGGCGCGGCCCGCGATGCCGAGGATCAGCATCACATCGCTCGACGCCTTGCCCCTGATCTTCTCGGCGTCCTCGGCGTCGTAGGCGACGAGCCCGCGCCCGATCTCGGCGCCGTCCGGCCCGCGCACGATCACGGCGTCGCCGCGCGCGAACGAGCCATCGACCTTGATGACCCCTACGGGGAGCAGGCTATTGCCGCGCCGCAGCGCCGCGACCGCGCCGGCGTCGATCGTGAGCGTGCCTTTCGGTTCGAGCGAACCCGCGATCCATTTCTTGCGTGCCGTGACCGGATTCGCGGGCGTGAGGAACCAGGTGCAGGCGGCACCATCGATGACGGCGCGCAGCGGATGCGCGATGCGTCCCGACGCGATCACCATGTGGGTGCCGCCGGTGGTCGCGATCTTGCCGGCCTCGATCTTGGTCACCATGCCGCCGCGCGAGAGCTCCGAGCCGGACGCGCCGGCCATGGCTTCGATCTCGGGCGTGATGCGCTCGACCAGGCGAATGAGCTTGGCGCCCGCGTTCGCTTCGGGCGGCGCGTCGTAGAGGCCGTCGACGTCGGAGAGCAGCACGAGCAAGTCGGCGCTCGTCATGGTGGCGACGCGCGCGGCGAGCCGGTCGTTGTCGCCGTAGCGGATCTCGTTGGTGGCGACCGTGTCGTTCTCGTTGATCACCGGCACGCTGCGCCATTCGAGCAGCTTGTCGATGGTGGAACGCGCGTTGAGATAACGCCGCCGCTCCTCGGTATCGCCCAGCGTGACGAGAATCTGTCCGGCCGTGATGGCGTGGCGGCCGAGCGCCTGCGCCCAGGTGCGCGCGAGCGCGATCTGCCCGACCGCGGCGGCGGCTTGCGAATCCTCGAGCTTGAGCTGGCCGGCCGGCAGCCGCAGCACGGCGCGCCCGAGCGCGATCGCGCCCGACGACACCACCAGGATGTCGCGCTTGTCCTTGTGCAGTCCCGCGATGTCGTCCGCGAGCGCGGCGAGCCAGCCCTCGTTGACGCGGCCGGCCGCGGCGTCGACCAGGAGCGACGAGCCGACCTTGATGACGATGCGGCGGAAGTCGGTGAGCGCTGGAGCTTTACGGGACATGGGCATTCGATGCGGAGCGACGGGATGAACCCTGTCCCACACGGCCAGGAGGCTTGGCAATCACTGCAGAAATACGTGTCGGCGCAGCCGCGCCGCGGATCACGCCTGACGCGCGCGTCAGATCAAGCGGATAGAGGACGTTTCCACTTGCGCCAGAGGCCCCGCGCGCAGGCCCCGACAAGCCCCCGACCGGTCCTGCGGTGAAGGTACGAGTAGGGATAGCCCTGGGTCTCGAGATGGACCCGGCACAGATGCATTCTGCCGGAGCGGGTGTGCAGCGCCGGATTGCCGGGATCGGCGCCCGGACTGAGCTGCATCGTGCTCGCGGGGGTCGCGAACGATGCAGCGGTGAGGACCAAAGCGGCGAGCAGAGTCTTGCGCATGATGTTCGCCCTCCCGGATGGCGTCGTGTGCGCTCGTGCACGTCGCGAATCTATCAGGCCGGCCGATGAGCGACAATCGCGCTTACGGCTGCCATGCCGCAACGGGCTGCCCGGCGGCCTCCGCGCGTGCGCCGTCGATCACCTTGAGCAGCGCCCACAGGGCTTCCGGCACGCCGGCGCCCGTCGCGCCGGAGAGGACGAGCGGCGTCTTCTTGGCGGCGCGCTTGAGCCGCGCAAGCTGCTGCTTCAATTGCTCAGGGGTCAGCGCATCCGCCTTGTTGAGCGCGACGATCTCGGGCTTGTCGGCAAGGCCGTGACCATAAGCGTCGAGCTCGCCGCGCACGGTCTTGTACGCCTCACCCGCATGCTCGCCGGTGCCGTCGACGAGGTGGAGCAGCACGCGGCAGCGCTCGACGTGGCCGAGGAAGCGGTCGCCGAGTCCGGCGCCTTCATGCGCGCCTTCGATCAGGCCGGGAATGTCGGCGAGCACGAATTCGCGCGTGTCGATGCGCACGACGCCGAGCTGCGGATTGAGCGTGGTGAAGGGGTAGTCCGCGATCTTGGGCTTGGCGGCGCTGGTGGCGGCGAGAAAGGTCGACTTGCCGGCGTTCGGCAGGCCGACGAGACCGGCGTCGGCGATCAGCTTCAGCCGCAGCCATATGTACATCTCCTGGCCGACTAGGCCCGGATTGGCGCGGCGCGGCGTGCGGTTCACGGATGATTTGAAATACGCATTGCCGAAGCCGCCGTTGCCGCCCTTGGCGAGCACGAAACGCTGGCCGGTCTCGGCAAGATCGGCGATCAGGGTTTCCTTGTCCTCGGCGAAGATCTGCGTGCCGGCCGGCACTTTCAGGGTGACCGAGGCGCCATTCGCGCCCGAGCGGTTCTTGCCCATGCCGTGGCCGCCGGTCTTGGCCTTGAAATGCTGCTGGTAGCGGTAGTCGATCAGCGTGTTCAGCCCGTCGACGGCCTCCACGGTGACGTCGCCGCCGCGCCCGCCGTCGCCGCCGTCCGGGCCGCCGAACTCGATGAATTTCTCGCGCCGAAACGAGATCGCGCCCGCGCCGCCGTCGCCCGAGCGTATGTAGACTTTGGCTTCATCAAGGAATTTCATGCCCTGAGGTAAGGCTTGGCCGCCGCGAGGGCAATCCGGGGTGGCGCGGCGACGGCAATCGGCCGGGGTGCGGTCAGCGGCGGCGCCGGATCAAGGCGGAGGCGGCGAGGCGGCGAAGGCCTTGCCGGCCGATACCAGCATGGCCACCATGATCGGCGATGTGTAGTGCGCGAACCGGGCGACACTGCTGGTCCGATCGGCAGCCGGGTCGGGCTTGTCGGCCGATTTCTCCGCCGGATCGGGTTCGTCTTCTGCACTCATAGCCTTCCCTCGAACCGTACCCTACGGTAGGTCCGTAAAATGCTACCAATTGATGCCGCGATGAGCAACCGGCTCGATGTCCCCGACGCGAGCAGATCGTCATGGGGCGCGAACCGATCCGCACGCTGCCGCCATGATGGTTGCGAAGTCGCGCGACCATCGCGCGGCGCTGTCAGCTAGCGGCGAAAGCCCTGTCCTTGCCGATCGACGCCAGCATGGCC
>CAYZMR010000157.1:3749-8385 GCA_964479515.1 uncultured Hyphomicrobiales bacterium
GGCCTTCTGCTGTTGGACCGGGCCTCCAATACTCTTCTGGCTTACAACGACGTCGCGCGATGCATCTGGGACTTGATCGAGGCTGGTCGATCGGAGCCGGAGGCCGTTGCGGCGATTGCCGAGCGATGGGGGATCCCGGCCTCGCTCGCGCAAGATGATATCCACTCGATCCTGGCGTTGTGGCGCACGCAAGGTCTGCTCGCCGGCGATGCCGAATTGCCGGCCGATCGCGCTTCCGGCTCCGGCAGCGAACCGGTGGCCTTGCCGTCCGTTGCTCCCGACGATTGGGTTTGCACGATCCACAAGACCGCGATTGCGTTCACGATGGCCGCTGAGTTGCTGGCGCCGGTGCGCGCCCTGTTCAGCCATCTCGAAACGCCCGGCGCGGTGGTGCAATCGCGGATGATGATCGCAAGGACGCCGTCGGGAGAGTTCGTGCTCGTCGAGGACGGGCAGGAACGGTTGCGCACCGACGAAACAGCGATTGCGGTCGGCGCGCTCTACGTGGCTGTGCTGGAGCGCATCCGGCCGGGCCTGCAATGGTTCGCCCTGATGCATGGCGCAGCTCTTGTGCGCCACGGCCATGGGTTCGCATTGATCGGGTCGACGGGATCTGGAAAGAGCACATTGGCGGCCGGCCTGATGGCTGCCGACTTCGACTATCTGGCCGACGACCTCGTCGCGCTCGCGCAGCCGGACGCCGCGATCGTGCCGTGGCCGCTACCCATCAGCGTGAAACCCGGCAGCCTTGATATCCTGGCATCGCGATATCCGGACTTGGCGCAGGCTCACCGCTATCAAACCAAGAATATCGAGGCGCGATTGCTTCTTCCCGACGCCGACGCCTGGGATACGCCGCCGGTCAAATTGAAGACACTGATTTTTCCGCGCTTCATCGCGGGGACGACGCCGCAGACGCGCCGGCTCTCACCGTTCGAGGCGCTCGAACGGCTGCTGACCGACAGGGTCTGGCTTGGCGATCCGATCACCGAGGAACGGGTCACGGCTTTCCTCGCATGGCTGGACGACACGCCGGCCTATGCGCTGTCCTACGGGACGCTCGATGATGCGGTGGGTTTGGTCGAAAGTGTGATCCGGTGACGCGCTGGGATGCCCTCACGACGATTTGCGGCGATCTTCGCGCCGGGCTGCTCGGAGGTCAGCGCGAAGTTGAGCGGGGCGTGCCCTGGGAGCTGATAATCGAGGTTTCGAGCTTCCATTACGTGACGCCCACGCTTGCCTGGTGCCTGAGCGACGACGCAACCGTTCCGTCCGATGTCCGCGACTATTTCGCCGCGATGGCATCGCTCAACAGTGAGCGCAACGAACGGATGCTGGCGACTCTCGCCCGCACCACGTCGATCCTGAACGCAATCGACATCGAACCGGTCCTGCTCAAGGGCGCCGCCTATCTTGTCGAAGGCATCTACCCCGAGCCTGGACTGCGCATCCTGGGGGACATCGACATCTTGATCCCGCGTGACCGGGGCGCGACGGCCGTCGCGGCACTTCGGGCGGCGGGTTTCGGCGAGATGTTATCGGATGTCGTGCCGCCGCCCAGTCATCATCATCTGCCAACGCTGCACGACCCGGTAACCGGCACCGGCGTTGAGCTGCACACGGATGTGATGAGCCGCGCGCCCGACGCCGTCATCGCGACCTCTTGGTTCTGCGAGATGACGCGGCCCGCGGTGTTCCGCGATGGTCGCGTTCGCCTGCCCGACCCGACCCGCAACCTCGCGCACGCGATCTTTCACGGCGAGATCTTTCACAGCAACTACGCGGCGAAGAAGACTCAACTGCGCTATCTGCTCGATGTCGCGATGCTGCGCAAGCGCCACGGGCCGGCCATCGACTGGAACGATATCGATCGTCGCTTCGGCGCCGCGGGCGTCGGAGAGGTTCTCGCCACGCATCTTGCGTTCGCCGCGGCGCTGCTTGGCCAGCCGGCCCCGACGCTCAGCCATGGACCACGCGAGGGCGCGCTCGCGGAGCTATGCAGCACGGAATCGCGCGACAGCTTCGCATCTCAGATCGAGCGGCTGAAGGGCGCTTGCGACTGGTTGCTGACCGAGTGGGGCCGCGTCATCGCTTCGCGCGATCGCATTCAGGCGGAGTTGGAGCGGACAGTCGCGGCCCATGCACAAGCCGAGAGCGAGCGCGCGGAAGCCACGCGCGCGCTCGATCTGGTGCGGGCCTCACGTTCGTGGCGCTTCACCGCTCCACTGCGCGCGATCCTTGGCGCGTCGCGCCGCTGGCGGCAATGACCCGGATCGATCGCGCCGGCGCGGCGATCATGGGGCGATCGCGGCGAAGTCGGCGCGTGTCAGGCTCGTGCTCACGTGCGGCATGTCCTTCCCGTGCGGCTTTGCAAAGAACATCGCTTCGCCGTCGCGGCGAAAGCCGAGTTTCTCCTGGATGCGCAGCGACGCTGCGTTGGCGGTGAAAGCGCCGCTATAGATCGTCTCGTCGGGAATCCGCTTGAAGACATGCGCGATGAAGGCAAGCGCCGCCTCGCTCATGTAGCTCCGCCCCCAATAGGGTTGCCCCAACCAATAGCCGACCGAATAGCCGTGCTCGCGCTGGATGGCGCTCGCCGGTTTGATCCGCGCATCGATGATACCGATGAAGTCGCCGTCGAGCGTGATCGCGGCCGTGATGGCTTCGGCAGCACGTTTGCGCGCGGCAATGAAATCACGCGCATGGTCCGGCATGAACGGCCAGGACGGAGAGCTGAGCCAGCGGATGACTTCCCAGTTGGAAAACAGCGCATAGAGCGGCGGCGCGTCGCCGTCGCGCGGCGCCCGCAGACGGAGCCGCGCCGTGCGGATGTCGATTTGCTCGTTGAGCACAGTCATCGTCATCAACCGGCGGTCCGAAGTGCAGCCGCAAGTTCCGCCGCTGTCGCGGACAACGCGTCGCCGGACGCGCGCGGCGTTTCGCGGAATGTCAGCTTCCGCTCGACGATATACTGGCGCGACGTGAGGTCGGTCTTCTCGTGCATCGGAACGACGTGCGCATGCGCGTGCGGGATGTCCGAACCGGTGAACAAGAATCCGACCTGCGGAACGCGATACATCCGCTTCATCACCAGCGCGAGCCTCTGGCCGAGCTCAAGGATCGATGCGGCGATATCGGCGGGCATGTCGTCGAAGTACGCGAAATGCTGCTTCGGCATGATCAGCACGTGCCCGGGCCTGATCGGATGGATGTCAAGAAACGCGAGAAGATGCGGCCCCTCGTGCACCACGTGGGCCGCCGCGGCATGTGTCGCGATCCGGCAAAACAGGCATTCGACGGCCATGATCGTCACCTGTCGTCGGGGCGGAATCCGCCCCGACCTCGTTTTGGTTAGGCCACGCGCTTGACCGGCCCCCAACTCTTGAGCGCCGACCAGATGCCGCGCTCGAGCCGGAAGCGGTCGACCGGCACCGAGGAGCCGAGCGCGCGGATGCGGCATAGCCCGACGCCGATCCACTGGAAGCCGCACTTCTCCAGCACCCGGCGTGAGGCCGGATTGGTGACGCGGACGGAGGACTGCAGCGCCTTGTACTCGAGGTTCTCGAAGGCATGGTCGATGAGCGCGCGCACCGCCTCGGTCGCGTAGCCCTTGCCCCAGTGGCGGGTGCCGAGCCAGTAGCCGATCTCAGGGACAGGCCCGTCGCGCAAATCGAAGCCGCAGCATCCGACGACGGCGCCGTCGGCGAGCGCGATGAGGAAGGTCTGCTCGTCGGCGCGCGCGTTCACGCCGGCGATCCAGCTTTCGGCGTCCGCCTGACGATACGGATGAGGAATGCGCGCGGTGTTTTCGGCGATGCGGCGGTCGTTCGCGAGCGCGGCAATTGCCTTAGCGTCCCCGAGCTGCGGCGCGCGCAAGATGAGCCGCTTCGTCTCGAGGACGGCGATACATCGCGTCGCGAGTGGTGTCTTTGGCAGGGTCTCGAGGCAGCTCATGGCACGGGCTCCTTTGAAAGCACCGAGGGGGAGCCGGCATCCCGTCTCCCCCTCGGACTTGGAACCTCGTCTGTTTCCAAGTATCCGCCGGGGCTCAGGGTGCCGGCGGATCTTGAAAATCCACCAGTCTACTCGGCCGCTGCCTCCGTCATCGGAAGGACGGATACGTAAACGCGGCCTTTGGCTTTGGTATTGAACGAAACGCGACCTTCGATTTTGGCGAACAGGGTGTGATCACGGCCGATGCCGACATTGGCGCCGGGATGCCACTGGGTACCGCGCTGGCGCACGAGAATGTTGCCGGCGAGACAGGCCTGTCCGCCGAACAACTTCACGCCGAGACGCTTGCCCGCTGAATCGCGCCCATTGCGCGATGATCCGCCGGCTTTCTTGTGAGCCATGAGAAACTCCGAAGTCCTTCTAGCTTCTAAACCGATTCCGCACCGAAATCATCACCTGATCGGGGCGGGATTCATCACTTCTTTTGACGTTTGGCAACGTCCGGCTAGGACGCTGCCGGCTCTGCTGCTTGCGCTGGCGCCGGCGCGGCCTTCGCCTTCTTCTCCGGCTTCTTGCCGTCGGTCAGGATCTCGGTGATGCGCACGAGCGTGAACTCGTCGCGGTAGCCGCGCTTGCGCCGCGAATTCTTGCGGCGGCGCTTCTTGAAGGCGATGACCTTCGG
>CAYZMR010000158.1:0-8363 GCA_964479515.1 uncultured Hyphomicrobiales bacterium
AGATCTACGACGTCGTCATCATCGACGTGGTCGACATGCTGGCGGACGGTCCGGCATTCCGGCTCTACACGCGCCAGTTCTATGAACACCTGCGCAAGCGCCTGCGCCCCGACGCCATCGTCATGATCCAGGGGCTGGAGTTCTCATTCTCGACGCACAAGCAGCACGTCGCGCTGGTGCGGACGCTGCGGACGCTGTTCCCCGAGGTTCATTCGGCCCAGGTCACCGTGCCGTCGTTTCTCGGCACCTGGGGAATCATCATGGCGTCGGACTGGGCAAGCCCGCGCAACTGGACCGCCGACAAGATCGATCAGTTGATCGAGCAACGCCTGGGCCACGACTGGATGGACCATCTCAACGGCGAGTTCATGATCGCGAGCTATGCGAAGGACAAGGAGACGCGCTACCTGATGGCGCAACCCGGCCCCGTTCTCGAGGACGAGGTTCCCTTCATCGAGCCGCCGGACACCGAGGACATCGACCCCACGCGAGCCAAGCTCCCTGCCCTGGATACGCCATGAGTCTCATGGAAGGGCAGCCCAAGGCGCCGGTGCGCGCGTGGTCGATCGAATTTGCCGACAGCGCGCTGCCGGATCGGACCGCGCTGACGGTCGTCAGCCAGCCGCGCGCCGCGTGGGTGTACGCCAACGAGATCGATGCGACGGCGGCGCTGGCGGACGTTTCGTCCCCGACCGCCGACGCCGACGGCTTTACCTTCGTCTTCATCCAGTCTGGCTCGGCCACGGTCTACCAGTTGCAGAAGCAGACCGAGCAGTGGATGGCGCGGCGCGCCGGCGAGCAGGAGGGAATTCTCGAAGTCTTGTTTCGCAGCGAGCGCCTGCTGTGGCGTCACGGCCGCGCGATCTGCTTCGGCACGCCGGACTTTCTCAACGACATCCTGGTCGCCATCGCGCATTTCTCCCTGTGCGAAACCGAGCTACGCGAATTCGAGCGGCGCGCCGAGAAAGCCTGGCGCACGATCGAAGACGAGCCGCATCTGACCGACAAGCTGTCGTGGCGATCACTCCGGCTGCGGCCTCACGTCGACGAGCTGACGCGCAACGCGACCGCGATGCAGGCCGGATACCTGAAAATCGAAAGAGCGCTCGAAGCGCCCGCTCCGGAATTCTCCGGCGCGGCCCGGCGCGTCTTCATCGAGCTGACGCTGCTGGCATCGGTCGAGAACCGGCTGATGCGGCTCGACGACGCCGTCGACGGAATGGCCGACCACTACAAGTTTGTGAGCGAGCGCTTTGCGGAGTATCACCAGTTCTTGCGCGAGCACCGCATCGTGGTGTTGATCGTCATCGTATTGACGATTCAGACCTTGGTGCTGGCGGAAAGTTATTGGCGTCCGACCTTCGACCAGTTTGTACAGCATTGGTTGCCGCCGGCTCCGAGCACGCCGGCAATCCCGAACACGACTCCGCCGCCCACGAAGAGCCCCTGAGCCGCGCCATCGTTGGCCGGCTCGAGCCGCAGCGACACGATCGTGGTTCAGGCAACTGCCGCGTTCACTCGCTCGGGCGCGAGGCGAACGCAGCGCGCGACGTGGCCGCGCTCCACTTCAAACTCCGGCGGCAATTCTTTCGCGCAGACGGCTTCGGCGACCTTGCAGCGCGGCGCGAAGCCGCAGCCAGGCGGAGGATTGGCGAGATCGGGCGGCGAGCCCGCAATCGTACCGAGCCGCGCGCCCTTGGCGAACACGTGGCCGGCGCGCGACGCCAGCAGGCCTTGTGTATAGGGGTGCTGCGGCGCCATCACGACGCGGCTGCACGACCCGGCTTCGACGATCCGTCCCGCATACATGACGCCGATCCGATCGGCGATCTCGACCGCGACGCCGATGTCGTGGGTTACGAAGACGACGGCCAGGCCGAGCTCGCGCTGAAGCTCGCGCAGCAGGAGCAGGATCTGGATCTGCACGGTCGCATCGAGCGCGGTGGTCGGCTCGTCGGCCAGCAGCACCTTCGGATGACACGAGAGCGCAAGCGCGATCATCGCGCGCTGGCGCATGCCGCCCGACATTTCGTGCGGATAATTGTCGAGGCGGCGCGCCGCTGACGGAATACGCACGCGCTCGAACAGTTCGAGCGCACGGGCGCGCCCTTGCGTGCGCGATACGCCCTCGTGGCGCATCACGGCTTCGGCGATCTGGTCGCCGAGTCGATAGACCGGATCGAGCGCGATCCCCGGCTCCTGGAACACCATCGAGATCACGCGCCCGCGCATCGCTGCAAGCTCGTCCGGCGCCATCGCCAGTACGTCGCGCCCGTCAACCCGAACCTGCCCGCCGATTTTCGCGCGCTTTTCGGGCAATAGGCGCATCAGTGCGCGCATGGTCACGGTCTTGCCCGAGCCGGACTCGCCGAGCAGGGCCAGCACCTCACCTTTGGCGAGCGTCAGGTCGACGCCTCCGACCGCGCGCACCGGCTTGCCGCCGCCAGTGAATTCGACGGTCAACCCCTTCACGTCGACGAGCGGTGTGTCGCTCATGCGGCCTCGCTTGCGAGCGCGGACGCGCGCGGATGACCGGAACCGGGAATTGCCATCAGGCACGCGACGCCATGCGCGGCATCGAGTTGCGCGAGCGGCGGCTCCTTGGCCGAGCAGATTGGCGCCGCAAACTTGCAGCGCGTGTGGAAGCGGCATCCCGGCGGCGGGTCGATCGGATTGGGAGGATCGCCCATGAGTGGCGCCTCCTGCGTGCGATTGTTCGGGTCCATCGACGGCATCGAGGCGAGCAGCGCCGCCGTATAGGGGTGCCGCGGGTTTTGCAGAATCGTGTCGGCGGGGCCGAGCTCGGCGATCTTGCCGAGATACATCACCATCACCCGGTCCGACATGAAGCGCACCACGTTGAGGTCGTGCGAGATGAACACGTAGGTGAGGCCGAACTCATCCTTGAGGTCGAGCAGGAGATTGAGCACCTGCGCCTCGACCGACTTGTCGAGCGCCGACACCGGCTCGTCGAGAATGAGAAGGCGTGGCTGCAGCGCGAGCGAGCGCGCGATGTTCACGCGCTGGCGTTGTCCGCCGGAGAGCTCATGCGGATAGCGGCCGGCGAAACGCGACGGCTCGAGGCCGACGCGATGGAGGAGATCATGCGCGTGCCCAAGCGCGGCGTTGCGCGAGAATCCATGCACGCGCGGACCGAACGCCACGGTGTCTTCCACGGTGAGGCGCGGGTTGAGTGAGGCGTGGCTGTCCTGGAACACCATCTGCACCTGGCGCCGATAGCTGCCAAGCTCGAGCGCCGCGGTGCCGACCTTCTCGCCGTCGAATAGGATATCGCCCGCGTCCGGCGCGATGATGTGCATGAGCAGGCGCGCGGTGGTCGACTTGCCGCAGCCGGACTCGCCGACGATGCCGAGCGTCTCGCGCTTGGCGACCTCGAATGCAACGCCGTCGACCGCGCGCACCACGCTGCGCGCACCGCCGAAGCCCTTCTTCACCGGGAAATGCTTCACCAGCCCGGCAACCGAGAGCAGCGGCTGCGCCGGGCCGCCACGGTCCTTGTCGTCGAGGTCCACGGCGAGCGTCACTGCTTGACCTCCATCGCCGACCGCAATCCGTCCGAGAACAGGTTGAACGAGATCGACGTGATGAAGATCATCGCGCCGGGCAATGCTGCGACCAGCGGCTGCACATAGATCGCGGTGCGCAGCGTGTTGAGCATCAGGCCCCATTCGGGCTCCGGCGGCTTCGAGCCGAGGCCGAGGAACGAGAGCCCCGAGGCGAGTATCATCGAAACACTGATCAAACTCGTCGCGTACACGAAGATCGGCCCGAGCACGTTGCCGAGCACGTGCACGCGGATGATCGTCAAGGGCCCTGCCCCGCTGACGCGCGCGGCCTCGACATAGTCGCGCGTGCGGATCTGCGTCGTCACGGCCTCGGCGACGCGCGTGATCTGCGGCACGAACACGATGGTGAGCGAGACGATCGCGTTGAGGATGCCGGCGCCGAGCGCGCCGGACAACGCGATCGCCAGCAGAACCGACGGGAACGCGTAGAACACGTCGATGGTCCGCATGATCAGCGTGTTCACCCAGCCGCCGACATAGCCGGCGAAGATACCGATGCTGGAGCCGATCACGAAGGCGAGCGCGACCGGCAGGCCGCCCATGAACAGCGAGAGCCGCCCGCCATAGATCAGGCGGGTCAGCATGTCGCGGCCGAGCTCGTCGGAACCGAGGATGTAGTTCGCATCCCAGATCGGCTTCAAGCGGCGGATCATCGAACCCTTGTAAGGGTCTGCGGGCGCGACGTAAGGCGCGAAGATCGCCGCGAGCACAATGAGCAGGACAATGCAGAGCGCCGTCATCGCGACGGGATCGCGCGAGAGGCGCCGCGCCACGTCGGCCCAATAGCCGCGGCTGACCCTTTTGGTGGGCGGCAGCGCGATATCGGCGGTCGCGATCGCCATCGTCACGCCCGCTGGATGCGCGGGTCGAGCGCGGTCTGAACCACGTCGACGATGAGGTTGAGCGCCACGAAGAACATCGCGAGCACCAGGATCGTGCCCTGGAGCAACGGAAGGTCGCGTTGGAAGATCGCGGCGTTCAGGAGGAAGCCTGTCCCCGGCCAGGAGAAGACCGTCTCGATGAGGATCGAGCCGCCGAGCAGGTAACCCAGTTGCAGGCCCATGATGGCGAGCGCGGTCGGCGCCGCATTGGTGACGACGTGCTTGAAGACGCCGAACTCGCCGAGCCCCTTGGCGCGCAGCGCCTGCACGAATTCCTGATTGAGGATGTCGCCGACGAGCGCGCGCACGGTGCGCGAGATCACGCCCATCGGGATCACCGACATCGTGATGGCGGGGAGGATGATGTAGCGCAGGTGCTCGGGGTCCGGCCGCCATGAGCCGGAGCCGTCCGGCCCCGCGCCGGTCGGCGGCAGCCAGCCAAGCTGCGCCGAGAAGATGATGACGAGCACCATGCCGAGCCAGTAGTGCGGCACGCTCACGCCGAGCACCGATATGCCGGAGGCGAGCTTGTCGAGCCAGGAGTCGCGGAAATAACCGGCAACGAATCCGAAGAACGTGCCGAAGGTGAAGCCGATCAGGGTCGCGGTCGCCGACAGGATGAAGGTGTTGCTCACCGCGCGGCTGACCTCGCTTGCGACCGGCCGGCCGGTCGCGAGCGAGGTCCCGAGGTCGCCGTGGATCACCTTCCAGAACCAGAGCGCGTATTGCACCGGCAGCGGCTTGTCGAAGCCGTAGGCGGCGCGCATCTGCTCCTGCAGTTCGAGCGTCGCGTCGGAGGGAAGGATCGCGGTCAGCGGATCGCCGGGTGTGATGTGCACCAGCAGGAAGCACACGATGCTCACGCCGATCGCGACCGGCGTGACGTAGACGAGGCGCTTGAGGATGTAGATCAGCATGCGGCGCCCCGTGTCCCGCACGCGATGCAGCGTGCACCGCTGCATCGCAGATGCGGGACCCCGGTTATTCCCGTCCTAAGACACCGGGGTCCCGGGTCTGCGTCGCACCACTCCGCTTCGCTGCGTGCTGCGTCGCGCCCGGGACACGCGCTCATCGGCCCCTCATTTGCTCATCGTGATCGGCGAGAAGTCCTGGAACCAGTTCTGCGCCTGCACGAAGCCCTTCACCTTGGCGCTCATGGCGCGCGGGTTGACGTCGTGCGTCACCATCAGGAACAGCGCGTCATCGACGTATTTCTCGTGGATCTTCTGCAGGATCGCGGTCTGCTTGTCCTTGTCGAAGGTGTTGCGCACCTGGTCGAACAGCTTGTCCATCTCGGGATCGCAGTAGTAACCCCAGTTGGTGCCGGCCGGCGGCGCGAGGTTGCACTGCAGGTGGCGGATGAATCCGGTGAACGGGTCCTGGATGAAGTACGTGTAGTTCATGCCGGTCGCGCCGCGCGCCGAGTCGTGCTTGGCGCCGGCGCGCCAGATGTTGATCAGCGTGTTCCAGTCGACGACCTCGAACTCGACCTGGATGCCGACTTCGGCGAGGTTCTGCTGCACGAACTCGTTCATCGGCAGCGGCTGCATCTGCCCCGAGCCCGACGCCGAGATCAAAATCTTGGTCTTCAGCGGCTTGTTCGGGCCGTAGCCTGCTTCCGCGAGCAGCTTCTTGGCCTGCTCGACGTCATGGGTGAGCTTGAACGTCGGATGGCCGAACCATTGATGACCGGGCGGGAAGAAGCCCTCCGCCGGGATCATCAGGCCGCTCAGCAATTCTTTCATGCCCTCGCGGTCGACCGCGAGGTTCGCTGCCTTGCGCACGCGGATGTCGTTCCACGGCGAGCCCTCGACCCGCGAAAGATGCCAGGTCCAGTTGTGCGGATAGGCGTTGGTGACGATGACAAAGCCCGCCGCCTTCAGCGACGGCACGGCGTCAGGCGGCGGCGCCTCGATCCAGTCGACCTGCCCCGAACGCAGCGCCGCGACACGCGCATTCGCCTCGGGCAAGGGCACGAGCACCATCTTGTCGAGCTTCGGCACGCGCGCCTTGTCCCAATAATCCGCATTGGGGACCATCTCGGCGCGCTCGCGCGGGATGAACAGCGTCAGCTTCCACGGACCGGTGCCCGACGGCGTCTTGGCGAACGCGTCCCAGCTCTTGCCGACTTTCTCGAACTGCGCCGGCGACGACATCATGATCCAGGCGATCTGATAGGGCAGCGTCGCGTCCGGCACCTTGGTGGTGATCTCGAGCGTGTATTTATCGATCGCCTTGTAGGCGGCGACGGCGGGAATGCGGGTGCGCCCCTGCGCCGATTGACGCGGATCGTATTGCGGCGACTTGTCGTTGAGGATCTTCTCGAAATTCCAGACCGCGGACTCGGCGGTGAAATCGCTGCCGTCGTGGAATTTCACGCCTTCGCGCAGCTTGAAGATCCACTTGGTCTTGTCGGCTTCGTCGACGACCCAAGAGGTCGCGAGTCCAGGCACGAGATCGGACGGCTTGGTCGCAGAACTCAGATCCCAATTGATGAGGCCATCATAGACCGTGTAGCCCATGAACCGCATGCCCTCGCCGCCATTGTCGGCCTGGCCGGTGGTGAGCGGAATGTCGGATGCCGTCATGCCGATGCGCAGCGTGCCTTGCGCGTGCGCCGCGCTCCAACTCAGGGTCAACGCAAGCACTGCGAGAACGGTCGTCTGCTTGATTACTTTCATATGCTGTTCTTCCTCGATCTATCATTCGTCATGGCCGGGCTCGTCCCGGCCATCCCGCTTAGGAAGCGCACTGCCCCCCTCGTCGGGATCGCCGGGACAAGCCCGGCGATGACGCAAGCGGACACACTCCGAACGCGGCTACTCCACGCCGATCGTCGTCAGATCCTGGAACCAATGCTGCGCCTGCACGAACGACTTGATCTTCGGCGAGAGCGCGTGCGGGTTGGTGTCGTGCACGACCCAGACCAGCACTGCGTCGTCGACCACCAGCGCATGCGCCTGCCCGATCAGTTCATCCTGCTTCTTCACGTCGAAGGTGCGCTTGGCCTCGTCGATCAGCGCGTCGACCTTCGGATTGGCGTAGTAGCCCCAGTTCACGCCGACCGGCGCGCCCTGGCGTGAATCGAAGAAGCGGATGATCGCGAGCAGCGGATCGGAGGTCACATAGGCGATGTTGTTGGCCGTGATGCCGGCCATCGACTCGTCCTTGGCGCCCTTGCGCCAATAGGTGTAGAGCGCTTCGAGCTCGACCACCTTGAAGTCGATGTCGATCCCGATCTCCTTGAAGCTCTGCTGCAGGAACTCGTTCATCGGCAGCGAGAGCATCTGGCCGGTGCCACCCTGCGCGATCACGAACGTGGTCTTGAGCGGCTTCTCGGGCGAATAGCCGGCCTCCTTCACGAGGCGCTTGGCCTCTGCGAGATCGTACTTGATCTTGAAGCTCGGGTTGCCGAACCACGGGCTCGACGGGTCGACCTGTCCGACCGCGACCTTGCCCAGCCCATTGAGCAGTTGCAGGATCGCGTCGCGGTCGATCGCAAGGTTGAGCGCCTTGCGCAGGCGCACATCGGTCCAGGGCGAGCCGGGCAGCATGCTCAGGTGATAGTTCCACACGTGCGGCGTCACGTTGGTGACGATCGTCATGCCGGCCTGCTTGAGGCGCGGCAGCACGTCGGGCGCCGGCGTCTCGATCAGATCGACCTGTCCGGCGAGCAGCGCGTTGGAGCGCGTCAGCGCTTCGGGCATCGGGATGAGGATCAGCCGATCCACCTTCGGGATGCGGTGCTTGTCCCAGTACTCGGTGTTCTTGACGAGCTCGACGCGCTCGCGCGGGATCAGCTTGTCGAGCTTGAAGGGGCCAGTGCCGGACGGCGCGCTCGCGAACTTGTCCCAGTCCTTGCCGACCTTCTCGTATTGCGCCGGGCTCGACACCA
>CAYZMR010000159.1:0-8325 GCA_964479515.1 uncultured Hyphomicrobiales bacterium
GTGTCGATGGCGCGCCGCATCCGCGCCTCGGTCCGCCGGATGATCTCGCTCGACGCGGCCTTGATCCTGGCGACGCCGTGCTTCGCGGCGAGTTCGCGGAAGCGCTGGATCCCCAGCCGGCATGCGGCGATCTGGGCGAAATAGTCGCCGCGCCGCTCTTCCGGGTTCCGGATATTGAGCAGCACGATGTTGAGGATGTCCTCGTTCAGCTTGCCTTCGCTGAAGAGCTTCACGACCGGCAGACGCAGCCCCTCCTGGAAGATCTCCGTCATGTTGCTGGACATGCTGCCGGCGACCATGCCGCCGATATCGGCGTGGTGGGCGATGTTGCAGGAAAACGCCGCGAGCTCGCCGTCGACGAAGATCGGCGCCGCGTAATTGATGTCCGGCAAATGGCTGCCGCCCGCGACATATGGGTCGTTGGAAATGAAGATGTCGCCCTCGCGGATATCCTCGCGCGGAATGGTCTTCAGGATCGTGCCGATATGTCCGAGCATGGAACTGATATGGATGACCTGGGTGCGCGTCGCCTGGACGATGGTGTGCCCGTCGATGTCGACGAGGCAGGTCGAGTGGTCGTGCCGCTCCTTGATGTTGGTCGAGTAGGCGCTTTTCATCAGCGCGTAGAACGTCTCATCCGCGATCGACAGCAATCCGTTGTGGACGACTTCGAGCGTGATCGGGTCGAGCTCGACAGGCTTGGCGTTCATCGGTTGATCTCGATCAGGAGGTTCAGGTGATCGTCCACCCGCACCACGTCGCGGGGAAAGACGAGCGTTGTCGTGTCCATCTGCTCGATCACGGCCGGCCCCTGCATCTCCTGGCCGACCGATAAGTGCTCGCGGCGATAGATCGGCGTGTCGATGGGGGCGTCGGGCGCGAACCAGACCTGGCGATGCCCGATCGGTTCGCCCGGCGATCCGGCCTTTGCCTTGCGCGCCGCATGCTGGCGATGACGCCGGCCGCCCGCCATCATGCGGCAGTTGAGGACCTGCACCGGGTCGCGCGGATTGTAGAAGCCATAGGTGCGCTCGTGCGCGGCGAAGAACATCTTTTGTAGCTCGGCCATCGCCGGTAACGGCGGCAGTTCGGCCTGCGCGCCGCCCGCAATCGGCACCGACAGTTCGAAGTTCTGGCCGACGTAGTGCATGTCGAGCGAGACCCGCACGTAGCGGCGATCCGCGGGAATGCGCTCGTCCTCGAACCATTGCCCGGCACGCGCGTGCAGCGCGCGCAGGTTGGCTTCCAGTTCCGCGATGGGGGCGTCTTCGCGCACCGGCACGCGGGACGTGCGGACAAAGTCCTCCTTCAGGTCGGAGACGTTGAGCCCCGCGGCGCACAGGATGCCGGGCGCCGGAGGCACGATCACCTCCCGCATATCGAGGCTCGCCGCGACCGCGCTGGTATGCAGCGGCCCGCCGCCGCCGAAAGCCAGAAGCGACAGATCGCGCGGATCGTAGCCGCGGTTCACCGAGATTGCCCGGATGATCCGCGCCATGTTGGAGACGACGATCTCGATGATGCCATGCGCGGTATGCTCGAGAGTCAATCCGAGATGATCGGCGATCGGGCGGATGGCGCGCACCGCTGCGTCCCGGTCGAGCTCCATCGAGCCATCGAGAAGGCCCGCCGGGCTCAACCGCCCGAGCACCAGGTTGGCGTCGGTCACCGTCGCGCGTTCGCCGCCGAGGCCGTAGCAGGCCGGACCCGGGTCCGCGCCTGCGCTGATCGGACCGACCTTCAGCCGGTCGTCGCGGTCGAAATGCGCGATTGAGCCGCCGCCGGCGCCGATCGTGCTGATGTCCACGGAGGGCAGCCGGACCGGAAGCCCGCCGATCAGCTTGTCGTAGCTCTGCGCCGGCATCAGGTCGCGCACCAGCGCGACGTCCGCGCTGGTGCCGCCCATGTCGAAGGTGACGACATCGGGACGGTTCGCGAGACGCGCGATCTCCAGAGCACCGAGCACGCCCGCCGCCGGTCCCGAAAGCGCGGTGCGGATCGGAAAGCGCTGCGCCTTGTCGATCGACATCAGTCCGCCGCTCGACTGGCTGATCACGACATCCGCTTGCGGGATTGCGGCGCCGACCCGGTCCGCCAGAGTGGTGAGGTAGCGCTGCATCATCGGCTGCAGATACGCATTTTGCGTGGTCGTCGAGGTGCGCTCATATTCGCGGAACTCGGGCTGGACGTCCGAGGACAGCGAAATGAATTTTCCCGGTGCGGCTTTGGCAAGTGCCGCGCCGATCCGGCGTTCATGGTCTGGCGTCAGATACGCGAACAACAGGCTGACGGCGAACGCATCGACGTCGCTCGCGAGCGCGAGCTTCACCACCCGGTCGATCTCGGCGTCGGTGAGCGGCACGCGGACCTTTCCGTCGGCGCCCACGCGCTCGTCGATCTCGAAGCGCCGGGTGCGCGGCACCACGGCAGGCGGCCAGTCCGAATACATGTCGAAGAAGCCGGGCCG
This sequence comes from uncultured Hyphomicrobiales bacterium, assembly GCA_964479515.1. Lineage (GTDB taxonomy): Bacteria > Pseudomonadota > Alphaproteobacteria > Rhizobiales > Xanthobacteraceae > PALSA-894. The sequence continues at coordinate 2,468 of CAYZMR010000159.1, forward strand.
CGTCTGGCGCCCGATCTCGAGCACGTCGCGGAACCCCTTGGTGGTGATCAGCGCGACGCGTGCGCCCTTGCGCTGGATCAGCGTGTTGGTGCCGACCGTGGTGCCGTGGCCGACCTGCGCGATGGATTCGCCGGAGATGCCGAAGCGCTCCATCATGGCCTTCAGGCCATCGACGATGGCGTCGGCCGGGTCCTTCGGCGTCGACGACCGCTTGAAGGTGACGCTCTCGCCGGTGTCGTCGTCATAGGCGATGAAATCGGTGAACGTGCCGCCGACGTCAACGCCAACCCAGATCGCCATGTTCGCCTGCTATTATATTTTTCTCTGTATTATAATATTTCGATGCGGTCAGGAGCGCAAGTTTCGCCTTGCGCATGCCCGGTGCACGGCCGCCGGAGGGATCAAGCCGCGCCGGCGCCGCTCACTTGTTGCGCAGTCCGCTCGGCAGGCAAAGCGCGATGACGCCGGCGAGGAACATCCCAAGCGAGAGCGCCATCAGAGCCCAGGTGAAACTCCCAGTCGCCTCGCGGATATATCCGACGATGTAGGGCCCGACGAAGCCGCCCAGGTTGCCGATGGAATTGATGAAGGCGATGCCGCCCGCGGCCGCCAACCCGGTCAGGAACTTGTTCGGAAGCGTCCAGATCAACGGCAGCACGGCGTAGATGCCGGCCGCTGCGATCGCCAGCGGTATCAGCGCGATCAGTTGCGTTCCAAGCAGCGCGCTGACCACGAAGGCCGCCGTGGCGACGAAGGCCGGCAGCGCGAGATGCCAGCGGCGCTCGCCCAGCCGATCCGATCGCCGCGTCCAGATCGCCATCGTGATCGTGGCGAGGAGATAGGGGCCCGCGACGCCCCAGCCGACCGCCATGTTCGAAAGGCCGAAGCTTTTGACGATCGTCGGAAGCCACAGACCGATACCGTAAATTCCGATGACGGTGCAGAAGTACAGTGCGTTGATGAGAAGGACGCGCCCGGAGAGCATCGCCTGCCAGATGTCCTGGTAGCCGACCTTCAAGGCCTGGGCATTGTCCGCGGCGATGACTTTCTCCAGCCAGGTTCGCTCGTCCGGGGCGAGCCATTTGGCGTCGGCGGGCTGCTTGGTCATGTAGAACAACGCGACGACGCCGAGGATGACGGCGGGAATGCCCTCGGCGAGGAACATGAACTGCCAGCCGCGCAAGCCGAAGATGCCGTCGAACGACAGGAGGTAGGTGGACAGCGGCGCGGCGATGACGGTCGTGCCCGGTGACGCCATGAGGTACGTGCCCATGACCTTGCCGCGCTGCGCGGCCGGCACCCAGGCTGCCAGGTAGTAGAAGATGCCGGGCGTGAAGCCCGCCTCGGCGAGGCCGAGCATGAATCGCAGGATGTAGAAGGTCGTCGAGGAATTCGTGAACGCCATCGCGGCCGAGATGATTCCCCAGGTGATCATGATCCGCGAGATCCAGATCGGCGCGCCGACCTTCGCCAGGATCAGGTTGCTCGGGACCTCGAACAGGAAATATCCGATGAAGAATATTCCCGCCGCGAAGCCGTAGACCTCGGGCGTGAAGCCGAGGTCCTTGTTCATCTCCAGCGCCGCAAAGGAGAGATTGATGCGGTCGATCAGATTGACCACGAACAGCAGCATCAAGAACGGCACGATGCGCCAGATGACCTTGTTGACGACGCGATGTCCGTAGTCCCCGTCGGCCGCGAGCGGATCCGCAAGCGGCAAAGCCTGTTGGGCAAGTTCCGTCATCGTACGTCCCCTGTGAATGACCGGATGAATGAGCTTGTTGCACCCCTCACGTTTGCGCCGAGCGCTTTGTCTTCTGCCGGATCGGGGCGGCGTCACCGCGAAGACCTTCAGTGAATACTATACACGGTAAATATTGGAGCGGAAGGCGTTCGGCAGTGCGCTCCCGACTTTTGTTTTGGTCCGCCGGCGCCGGCCGGACTGCGGAGTTAGATGTTCGCGCGCACGACGCGCGCCAGCGTCTCGATCTCGGCGCTCGTGTGATGGTGGCAAAAGACAAGGCGGATGGAGCCGTCGGTCCATCGCGTGAAGCGGATGTCCGCCGCCTCGAGCGCGCCCGCCAGCCTCTCGGAATAGCGCAGGAAGGCCTGGTTGGTCTCGCAGGGATGAACGAAATGCGATTGCGCGGCGCTGTCCGCGAACTTGACGAACTCCGCGCATCGATCGTTCTGCCGGCGCGCGATGTCGATCCAGAGCCCATCCTTCAACAGGCGGAGAAGCTGCACATTGACGAACCGCCGTCGCGCGGTCCGCTGGCCGCTCGCGCGATAGAGCTTGGTCGCGCGTGACATCAGTGAATCGTCGGGGGAGACGAAAATGCCCGCCTCGGCCGCAACGCACCCGGCCTTCGTCCCTCCAAAGGAGAAGGCGTCCACGCCGGTGCTCGTGACAAATTCCGCCGGGCTCAAGCCGAGCGCCGCGAGCGCGGAGCCGAGACGCGCCCCGTCGACATAGACCGACATTCCGGCCGCATGGCTGAGCTCGCAGAGCCTGCGGAGATCGGCGATCGGATAGACCGTGCCGGCTTCGGTCGGCGTGGTGAGCGCAAGCACGCCGCCCTCCACGGGCCGGTCGGCGCTGTTGATGCGCTTCTCGAAGCTCGACGGCGAGATTCGTCCGTCCGCGCCCTCGATCAAGGAAAAACGCGGCGCGCGGGACAGGTACAGCGCGGCGTTTTCCTCCCAGACGTGGACGTGCGCCTCCTCGTGACAAAAGATCGGCGCCGTCGGGTCGTGCAGCAGCGTGGCGATCGCGAGCGCGTTGGTTCCCGTCCCGCTCAATGTGGTCAGGACGCCGACCTTCGCGCCAAAAGTCTCGCCGAAGCGGCGGGCGACCTCGTCGTCGAAGGTCTCGCTATAGGCCTCTCCGCCATTCGCCGGCAGCTCGGTCAAGGCGTCGTGGCAGAGCGCGGCGAAGATTTCAGGCAAGACGGGGCTGCAATTGTCGCTGCGAAAATTCAATATCATTCCGATTCCTTCAACGCGCCCTTGTCGCGACCGCACCTTCGCATCCCGCAAGGCCGATTGAAATCAAATGCCGCTGAACCAGTTGAAGCCGCGGTCTTCCCAATAGCCGCCCGGATAGGTGTTGGTGACTTCGATCGCGGTGATCCATTTCGGATTCTTGAAGCCGAGCTTGGTCGCGGTGCGCAGCCGCAGCGGAAATCCGAACGGATCCGTGATCGGCTCCTTGGCGTATTTCGTCGCCAGGATGGTCTGCGGATGCAGCGCGGTCGCCATGTCGATGCTGCCGGAATAGTCGTCGGCGCATTTGAAGGCGACATATTTGGCGGTCAGGTCGGCGCCGACGCGTTCGAGGAACTGGCGGAAGTTCACGCCGGACCATTGTCCGATGTAGTCCCATCCCTCGACGCAGATGTGCCGGATGATCATCTCCTGCTCGGGCAGGTCGTAGATCTGCTGTGCGGTCCACGAGCGCTTGTCCTGGATCAGGCCGGCGAGTTCGAGCTTCCAGGTCGCGCCGTCGACCGGCACGAGCTCGTCGATCTCGTAATAGGCGTTGAAGCGCGGCGGCTTGACCACCTGCGCCTCGCTGTAGGTCGGCGCCAAGTGGTTCGGCCGGAACAGGAGCTGCTGGACGCGGTCGTTGAAGCTCGACACAGTCCTCAGCAAGGACTGAACCGGCCCGGTGTAGGTGATCTCGGTGCAGCCCGCGAGCATCGTCAGCGCGCCGAGGCTCATCGTGCCGCGCAGGATCTTGCGCCGGTCGACCTCGGCCAGCAGCTCCTTGCTGCTCTCGATCAGGCTTTTGTCGACGCCGCCTTCGGGACGAAAGATCGACGGCGAGGGGGTTCGGATCGACATCGCGCTCTCCTTCAATGTGCTTCGCGCACGGCGTCTTCCGGCACGGGAACAGCTGGCGCCAACTCCGCGGGCGCCGCCTCGGCTGGCGGCTCCTCGGCCGGCGGCTCGTCGACGCGCGGGCCGCCGGTGATCATCGCGCCGATGGTCTTCGGCACCAGCAGCGCGAGCGCGACATGGACGACCAGAAACCCGACGATCAGCACCATGCCGATGAAGTGCGCGAGCCGCGCGCCCTGGAAGTCGGCAAATAGGGTCACGAGCTCGGAGAGCTGAATTGGTTTCCACACCGCGAAGCCGGACAGAACCTGCGCGATGATCACCGTGATGACGCCGACATAGAGCAGCTTCTGCACCGCGTTGTAGTGGGTGATATCGTCATGCGCGAGGCGGAACGCGAGCGCGTCGCGGACGTCCTTGATGATCTCGCTCGGCCAGATCGGGAGCAGCTTGCGACGGAAGCGGCCGGTCGCGAGGCCGTAGCCGAGATAGAACAGGCCGTTGATCATCAGCAGCCACATGGCGAAGAAGTGCCACTGCAACGCGCCCTCCGGGCCGCCGCCTATCGTGATCCATTGCGGGAAGTGCAGCCAGCCGAACAGGACTTCGTCGTTGTAGATTTTCCAGCCGCTCCCGATCATGATGATCATCGCCAATGCATTGAGCCAATGCATGATGCGCAATGGCAGAGGATGCAGCTTGCGCTGATGACGATCTGTTGAGTTGACCGTTATGTCAGCCATGCGGAATTCTCGCCCGAGAAATTCGTCGACACACTACGGCGGAAAGTATCCATCACACACAACACACGACCTCGTGTGTAAAACCCGGCAGCCAAGCGCGATGTTGCGATCGTTCGTTATCAACGGCCTCGTCGGCACTGGGCTTCTGTTCGCCGCGATGATCGTGCCGGCCGGCGCGCAGCAGATCATCGTGGCCGCCGCGCCGCAAGACGTGCAGCCGGTGAAGCCGGAAGAGAAGAAGCTTTCTCCCGAGGAGAAGATGAACAGCCGCCACCCGCAGCCGGTCCGGGTCGGCTTTCTGATCGGGCTTCCGATGCTGGACTGGCAGGACACGACGCTCGGATACATCCAGCAGGTGGTGCGCACGCCGGAAGGCAAGATCCTGCTGGTCGTGAACTATCGCGCCTGGTTCGCCTGGGCGCCGTTCGATTGGGGTAGGCGCGATGTCGGCGTGCCGCTCGAAACGGTCGCGATCCTCGCGCGGCAGGTGGACGTGCTCGATATGTCGCGTGACGAGTTCGCCGCGGCCCCGGCCTTCACGGCCGCGCAGGGGACGCCGCTCGCGCCGGACGAGGTGATCAAGATCGCGATCACGCGCCGGTGACGGCGCCGTCTCGCTCGCCGCGTGCGCGTGCCGCCTTGGCGCGCGCTTCATTTCGCATTACTGTTGCGCGACCTCCGTAGCTTGGGCGCGAACACGATGAGCGAAACAGCATTCGGAGCGGCCCTCGCCGCGCGCGTCGACGACATGCTCGACGCCTGCACCAAATGCGGCGCCTGCTTCACCGCCTGCCCCATCACCGAGGCCGCTGGGATCGGCGAGGCCGACCCGCAGGCCGTCGTCGCCGGCGTGCTCGACATCGTGCGCCTCGGTCACGGCCCGGAGGCTTCGCGGAAATGGGCCGCGAGCTGCATCATGAGCGGCGAGTGCATCAAGGCTTGCGACTACGGGGTCAATCCGCGCTTCCTGCTGTCGGTTGCGCGCCTCGCGATGACAACGGCCAAGAATGAGCCGCCGGCGCGCCGGCGCACCGGGGTCGAGACCTTCCGCCGGATGAATCAGGACGTGACCGTCCTCTCCCGCATGCAGCTCAGCGACGAAGCGCTCGAGCGGCTTGGGCAGCGGCCGAGCAGCCGGCCGCGGCCGGAGCGCGACGGCGTGCCCGACGTGGTGTTCTACACCGGCTGCAACGTGCTCAAGACGCCGCACATCGCGCTTTTATGCCTCGACATCATGGATGCGCTGGGCGTGAGCTATCAGGTCATGGGCGG
>CAYZMR010000160.1:0-8303 GCA_964479515.1 uncultured Hyphomicrobiales bacterium
GCGACGCGCGCACCGACATGCTGCCGATCCGCATGTGGCAGGACCTCGAAGGCAAACTCGACGTGACCATCGCGGCGGTGTCGGGCGTGCTCATCGTGTTTACGGTCGCCATGATGATCCTGATGGAGCGGGTGGCGGGGCTGTCGCGGAGGCTCAGATAGCCGGGTGGGGTTCAACTCCCCCGAAACAGCGAAAATCCCCACGGCGTGAACTTGAATGGCAGATGATAGTGTTGCGCCGCGTCCGCGATGGTGAAGCGGAACGGCACGATGTCGAGGAACGGCGGCGTGCTGGTCGGCGCGCCGACGGCTTTGTGATAATCCCCGAGATGAAACACGACCTCGTAGGTGCCCGCGCTCACGCCTTCGCCGCGCGCGATCGCATGCTCCATCGCGCCGCTCGCGGCGAGCTTGCCGCTCGCGAGCAGACGCCGAATTCCGGCAAGCGAATAGATGTCTACGCGCATGCCCTGCGCCGGGCGTCCATGCGCCACGTCGACCGCGTGCACCGAGATTCCCCCAGCCATCGCCCTCTCCCCGTTGTGCCTTGATGTTATCGCCGGCCGCGCCCGACACAAAGTCCGTGCCGCCTGCACCCGCGGTCCTGCCGGCGCTGATCGCCATGACGGCGCTGCAGATGCTGGTCGCCTGCGCGATGTTCGCGCCCGGCGTGATGGCGCCGCGCCTCGGCCTCGATGCCTCGACGCTCGGTCTCTATACGACCACGACCTGCGTGGTCGCGATGGTCACGACATTCGCCGGCGGCATGCTGGCGAGTCGCTATGGCGGGTTTCGCGTGGCGAGCGTCTGCGCCGTCGCCGTTTTGTGCGCGACCGCGGTCGCCGCCGCCGCGGGAGCCAGCGCGCTCCTGATCGTCGCCGGCGTCATTCTCGGCCTCGCCTACGGCCCGGAGACACCCGCAAGCTCTTCGGTGCTGTTCCGCGTCACACCGCCCGCGCAGCGCCCACTCATCTTCTCGCTGCGCCAGACCGGCAACCAGAGCGGCGCCATGATCGGCTCGCTCACGCTGCCTTGGCTCGCGGCGATCGATCCGGCCTACGGTTACGCGGCGATCATGATCGCGGCGGTGGTCGCGTTGGTCGCGTTCGAACGGTTGCGGCCGACCTACGATCCCTTGGTACGCGGGGCCGCCTTGACGATCAGCCTGCGCGACGCGCTCGCCGTGCTGTGGGACAGCCGCGAGCTGCGGCGCCTCGCGATCGTCTCGATCCCGTTCTCCGCATTGCAGATCTCGCTCAATGCGTTCCTCGTGACCTATGCGGTCGGTGCGCTCGGGCTGAGCCTCGTCGCGGCCGGTCTCATGCTGGCGACCGCGCAATGCGGTGGCCTCGCCGGCCGCATCGCGTTCGGTCTCGTGGCGACACGCTACGTCGCTCCTTGGATCACCCTCGCGGCGCTCGGCTTCGGCATGAGCGCCTGCGGCTTGCTGATGCCGCTCACGGGCCCCGCCTGGCCCTGGGCGGTTCTGCTGCTTGTCGCTTTCGTTTTCGGGCTGACGGCGAGCGGCTGGAACGGCGTATTCCTGGCCGAGGTCGCGCGGCTCGCGCCCGAAGGCCGCGTCGCGGAGGCGACCGGCGCCGTGCTGGTGTTCGGCTTTTCGGGCCTCGTCCTCGGGCCGCTGCTGGTCGCCGCCACGGCGAACGCAGTTGGCCTTGGGGCGAGCTATGCGATACTCGGTGCCGCGACGTTGACCGGCACGATGATCCTCATCGCCAGCCGGCATCGATGAGAGACGACCCTTGCTGCTCAACATCGTCAACCCCAACACCACCGCCGCGATGACACAGACGATCGCGGCCGCTGCGGCGAGAGCCGCGCAGCGCGACACGGTGATCCATGCGGTCTCGTCCGCGTTCGGGCCGGCCTCGATCGAGGGCGCCTATGACGATGCCTTCGCGGTGCCGGGATTGCTCGCGCGCATCGCCGAAGGCGAAGCCGACGGCGCGGACGCGCATGTGATCGCGTGCTTCGACGACACCGGGCTCGACGCGGCACGCGCCTTGGCGCGCGCACCGGTGGTCGGCATCGGCGAGGCCGGGTTTCATCTCGCAAGCCTGCTGGCGCATCGCTTCGCCGTGGTGACGACGCTGTCGCGCTCGGTGCCGGTGCTGGAGAACAATCTCCAGCGTTACGGCCTCGACCGCCGCTGCGCGGCGGTGCGCGCGACCGACGTGCCGGTGCTGGAGCTCGACAATCCCGCCTCGAATGCGCGGGCGCGCATCGGCGCCGAGATCAAGCGCGCGCTCGACGAAGATCACGCCGAGGCGATCGTGCTCGGCTGCGCCGGGATGGCAGACCTCGCCGCGTCTCTCAGTACCGAATTCGGCGTGCCGGTGATCGACGGGGTCGCCGCGGCCGTCGTGCTGGCCGAGGGCCTGGCGGCGATAGGGCTGAGGACGTCGAAGCGCGGCGGCTACGCGGCGCCGGTCCCGAAGGACTATTCCGGCCTGTTCGCGCCTTTTTCGCCGAAGGGCTGAGGCCTTACGGCTTCGCTCGCCGCAGATCGAGCGTGGTCGGATATTCGGCCGTCCCTTCATCCGCCGGCACGTCGACGAAGCCCGGTGTGTGGCCGAAATCCTGGAACCGCGCGAGCCGGCGCGCCTCGGCCTCCGCGGCATTCACCGGATAGGCGTCGGCGCGCATGCCGCCCGGATGCTGCGCATGATAGACGCAGCCGCCGAGCGAGCGCCGGCTCCAGGTGTCGATGATGTCGAAGGTGAGCGGCGCGTTGACCGGCAGGTTCGGATGCAGCGACATCGCCAGCATCGTCGCCTTGAAGCGCACGCCGGCGACGAACTCGGCCTGACGTCCGGTCGACGCGAGCGGCACGCGGCGGCCGTTGCAGGCGACCACGTGCCGCGCCGGATTGAGCCCCTCGGCCTTGACCTGCAATCGCTCGATCGAGGAGTCCGCCGGGCGCGACGGGGTGCCGCTCGACGCATCCTCGGCCAGCACGTGCCACGGCTCGAGCGCGTGGCGCAGCTCGAGTCGCACCCCGCCATGCTCGACCGCGCCATGGAACGGAAAGCGGAACTCGCGCTGCGCCGTGAACCACGCCGGATCGAACCGCGTGCCGGCGCGCTCGAGATCGGACAGCACGCCGAGGAAATCCTCCCACAGGAAATGCGGCAGCATGAAACGATCGTGCAGCGCCGTGCCCCAACGCACGCAGGCGCCCTCCTGCGGCTCGCGGGCGAACCATGCGATCAGCGCGCGCACGAGCAATTGCTGCGCGAGGCTCATGCGCGCGTCGGGCGCCATCTCGAAGGCGCGGAATTCGACGAGCCCGAGCCGGCCAGTCGGATTGTCGGGCGAGAACAGCTTGTCGACGCAGATTTCGGCGCGATGCGTGTTGCCGGTCACGTCGACCAGGATATTGCGGAACAGCCGGTCGAGGAGCCATGGGCGCGGTTCGTCCTCGCCGACCTCCGGCACGTTGTTATTGAGATGCGCCTTCGGCACTTGCGCGAGCGCGATCTCCAATTCGTACAGCGACTCGTGGCGCGCCTCGTCGACGCGCGGCGACTGACTGGTCGGCCCGATGAAGAGCCCCGAGAATAAATAGGAGAGCGACGGGTGGCGCTGCCAATAGAGTACCGCACTCTTGAGCAGGTCGGGCCTGCGCAGGAACGGGCTCTCGGCCGGCGTCGCGCCGCCGACCACGATGTGGCTGCCGCCGCCGGTGCCGGTCTCGCGGCCGTCGCGCATGTACTTCTCGGCGCCGAGCCGCGTTGCGCGGGCATCTTCGTACACGCCTTGTGAGATCGCGACCGCGTCACGCCAGCTCTTCGCGGCGTGCAGGTTGACCTCGATCACGCCGGGGTCGGGCGTGACCTTGATGAAGTCGAGGCGCGGATCAATCGGCGGCGCATAGCCTTCGACGTGCACCAGCATGGCGAGCAGCGCCGCTGCTTTCTCGACGGCGCCGAGCACGTCGACATAGTCCTCGAGCGCGCCGAGATAGGGCATGAACACGCAGAGCCTGCCGTCGCGCGGTTCGACCACCAGCGCGGTGCGCACAATCGCATCCTCGGCGGGCGGCGCCGTCGCGGCGTCGGGCTCGGGCAGCGGCGGCGCCTCCGCCATCGGATCGGCCTGCGTGACGATCGGGTAATCCGATGGCTCGACCTTCGGCAGCGATCCGAGCGGCAGCCGCGATCCGGCCGGGAAGTCGCCGGGCAGCAGCAGCAGCGTCTCGCTCCGCACATCCCAGGCTTCGCTCGCCCAACCCGCGTCGAGGCGGCGCAGCGGCAGCACGGAGGCGACCGCCACGCCAAGCCCGCGCTCGAACGTCCGCACCATGCGCGCCCGCGCGGTCGGATCGAACAGCTGCGGATCGAGCGGATCGACGTTCACCGGAAGCTTGCCTTCTTCCAGCATCCAATGCGTCGGGTCCTCGTAGGCGGGCTGTACGCGCTCGGACGTGACGCCGAGACCCGTCGCGATCGCCGCCGCGAAGCGCCGCGCGTCATCCGCGCTCGGTGCGTGGTTCTCGTCTTCGCGCGCGATCAGCGTGTCGTCGCGCCACAACGGCTTGCCGTCGCGACGCCAATAGAGCGCGAACGCCCAGCGCGGCATCGGCTCGCCCGGATACCATTTGCCGAGCCCGTAATGGAGCAGGCCTTGCGGTGCAAAGCGCGCGCGCAAGCGCCGCGTCAGCGCGTCTGCGCGCACGCGCTTGTCCGCGCCGAGCGCCGCAATGATCCATTCGGGCGACTGATAATCGTCGATCGACACGAAGGTCGGCTCGCCGCCCATGGTGAGGTGCACGTCGGCCGCAAGCAGATCGGCATCGACCTGCTCGCCGAGCTTATCGAGCTCGCCCCAAGCTTCCTCCGAAAATGGCCGCGTGACGCGCGGCGTCTCGGCGACGCGCGCGACGCTCATCTCGAAGGAAAAGTTCGTCTCGGCCGGCTCCACGGTGCCGGTGATCGGCGCCGCGGAGCGGAAATGCGGCGTCGCCGCCAGCGGGATATGCCCTTCGCCGGTGAGCAAGCCCGAGGTCGGATCGAGCCCGATCCAGCCGGCGCCCGGCACGTAGACTTCGGCCCAGGCGTGGAGGTCTGCGCTGTCCTGGGTCGGAGCCGGCGACCCATCGAGCGGCGCGACGTCGGGCTTGAGCTGGATCAGGTAGCCGGACACGAAGCGCGCGGCGAGGCCGAGGTGGCGAAAGGCCTGTACCAACAGCCACGCGCTGTCACGGCACGAGCCGCAGCCGAGCTCCAGCGTCTCCTGCGGCGTCTGCACGCCGGTCTCCATGCGCACGACGTAGCGCACCGCGCGCTGCACCTGGTTGTTCAGCTCGACCAGGAACCGCACGGTGGCGAGCGGGCCGCGCGGCACCGCGGCGAGGAACGCCTTGAGCCGAGCCTCGACCGGCTCGGTCTCCAGATAGGCGGCGAGCTCGTGCGCCAGTTCGGCCGGCAGCGCGAACGGATAATTCATCGCGTAGGGCTCGACGAAGAAGTCGAACGGATTGATCGCGGCAAGCTCGGCATGAAGGTCGATCGTGACCGAGAACTCGCGCGTGCGCTCCGGAAACGTGTAGCGCGCGACCCAGTTGCCGTGCGGGTCGTGCTGCCAGTTCACGTGATGGTCGGCCGGCACGACCTTCTGCGAATAGCTCGGCGTGCGCATGGGGGCGTGCGGCGCCGGCCGCAGCCGGATGAGCTGCGGCCCGAGCGCGACCGGACGGTCATAGCTGTAGCGCGTGACGTGATGGAGGCTGACCAGCACCGACATGAGAGATGGATTAGCAGAAAGCGGGCGGGCGCGAATGCCCATTTGCCATGCAGCTTCCGCCGCGCGAGCCGCACGGTTATCATGCGGGAAAACGAGAGGGGGAGACCATGGCCGGGCGGCTCGACGCGATGGCGCGATACATGTGGGATGCGCGGCGCGCGCGCCAGACATACCGGAACCTTCCGGACGATCTCAAGCCCGGCTCGATCGCCGAGGCGTATCGGGCGCAGGAGGTCTATTACGGCCTCGCCGAGCCAGTCTATGGGTCCGTCGCCGGCGTCAAGGTCGCGACCACCACCAAGGTGATGCAGGAGCTGATGGGGATCACGCATCCCTGCGGCGGCGCGATCTTTCGGCGCACGATTCATTCTTCGCCGGCGCGCATCGTCAAGTCGGATTTCGTCAATCTGCGGATCGAGAGCGAGATCGCGCTGAAGCTCGGCAAGGACATGCCCGTGTCCAGCGCGCCGTGGACCGCCGAGACCGTCGCGCCTTATGTCGCAGGCGCGATGCCGGCCTACGAGCTGATCGAGGACCGCAACGCGGTCTATACCGAGACCAACGCAGTCTCGATGATCGTGGAGAACTGCTGGAACGGCGGCGTGGTGATCGGCGCGCCGAAGCCGGTCACGCGCCGGGACGTGGCCGGCATCACCGGGCGCCAGACGCTCAACGGCAAGTCGATCGGCGAGGGCAAGTCCGAGGATCCGTTCGCGACGCTGGCCTGGCTTGCGAACCTGCTGGCCGAGCGCGGACGCGGCCTCACCGCCGGCATGGTGGTGATCACCGGAAGCCTGATCCCGACATTCTCGATTGCGCCCGGCGACCACACGGTGTTCGCGGTCGATGGACTCGGCGAAGCCGTGATGGATATCGTCTGATCCGCGACCGACAAGAAGAACACCGAGGAGACGTCATGAAGCCGATCCAGCGTCTTGCGAGCCTCATTGCGGGCCTCGCGGCCTATGCGGCATTCGCTGCGCCCACCGCGGCGGCGGAATCGACCTCGTTCCGCGTCGCGCGCCAGCCGGGCCTCGTCTATCTCCAGGCGATCATCATGGAGGAGAAGAAGCTCATCGAGAAACATGCCGCCGCGCTCGGCCTCGCCGACGTCAAGGTGCAGTGGTCGATCATCACCTCGGGCGGCGTCATGACCGAGGCGATCCTGTCCGACTCGATCGACATCGCGATCACCGGCGTCTCCAACATGCTGCTCGCCTGGGGCAAGACCAACGGCACGATCAAGATGGTGACCGGCATGGCGGGCACGCCGTATTACATGCTGACCCGCAACCCGGCGGTGAAATCGATCAAGGATTTCGGCCCGGACGACCGCATCGCGGTGCCGACCATCCGCGTGTCGATGCAGGCGATGATCATGGGCATGGCGCTCGAGCAGGCCCTGGGTCCCGGACAGCACGGGAAGCTCGACAGCAACCAAGTGCAGCTCGGCCACCCGGAGGCGCTGCAGGCGCTGCTCAGCCCGCGGCACGAGGTCAACAGCCACTTCTCGATCCCGCCATTCCAGGAGATCGAGATGAAGTCTCCGCTCGTGCACACGGTGTTCGTCTCGACCGACGTGTTGGGCGGTCCGGCCACGGTCAGCAATTGCTGGGCCAAGCAGAGCGTCGTCGACGCCAATCCGATCAAGATCAAGGCCTTCATCGCCGCCGAGGACGAGGCAAGCGCGCTGGTCGCGAACGATCCGAAGACGGCGGCCAAAATCTATCTCGCCGTCACCAAGGAGAAGATCAGCGTCGACGAGCTGGTGGCGATCATCAAGCAGCCGGGCGCGATCTTCTCCTCGACGCCGCAGCGGAGCATGCTGTGGGCCGAATACATGGCGCGCATCGGGCTGATCAAGCAGAAGCCCGCGAGCTGGAAGGACTACACCTTCCCGAACATCTACGACCGCAACGGAAGCTGAGGGAAGGGCAAAAGCCACATGGCACTCGTCGAGAACGTCACCAAGCGCAAGCTGAAGGCAAACGAGCTCGCGCTCGGCTTCGGCGTGCATCACCTGCGCACCAGCGCGACCGCGATGCTCGCGGCGGCGGCCGATCACGATTGGTTGTTCATCGACATGGAGCATGGCGCATTCTCGGTGCACGAGGCGACGCAGCTCTGTCTCGCCGCGCTGCCGACCGGCGTGACGCCGATCGTGCGCTGCTGCGCCGATGCGCTCGACGAAGGCACGCGCGCGCTCGACAATGGCGCGCTCGGCGTGGTGGTGCCGCATGTCGATACCGCCGAGCGGGCAAAGCAGCTCGTGAAGGCGTTCCGCTATCCGCCGGTCGGGACGCGGAGCTGGGGTGGCCCGCCCGCGCCGTACGGCTTCATGCCGCCTGGCAACGACGAGGCCCAGGCCGCGCTGAACGATGCCGTGCTGGTCGTCGCGATGATCGAAAGCCCCGAGGCGGTGCGGAACGCGAACGCGATCGCGGCGGTCGAAGGGATCGACGCGCTGCTGATCGGCACGTCGGATTTGACCGCCGAGATGGGGATCTCCGGCCAGATCGGTCACCCGCGCGTGGTCGAGGC
>CAYZMR010000161.1:0-1694 GCA_964479515.1 uncultured Hyphomicrobiales bacterium
CGCGCCGACGTGCTGTTCGGCGTGCCGGTGATGAACATCACGGCGTTCGACAAGCTCGGCATGATCGAGCCGTACGCGCCGAAGGACTACGAGAAGCTCAAACCGTACTTCCGCGACACGCAGCAGCCGCCACACTGGACCGGCATGGACATGTGGGTGAACGTCATCTGCTTCAACACGATCGAGGCCAAGAAGCGGAACCTGCCTGCGCCGGCGCAATGGAGCGATCTGACCAAGCCGGAATACAAGGGGCAGATCGCCTTGCCGAGCCCCGCCGCAAGCCAGACCGGCTACCTCAACATCAGCACCTGGGTTCAAACGATGGGCGAGGACGCGGCCTGGCAGTTCATGGATAAGCTGCATGACAACGTCGCGATGTACACGAACTCGAGCTCGACGCCTTGCAAGCTGGCGGCGACCGGAGAGGTCGTCATGGGAGTGTCGACAGACATCACGGCTCCGGGCCTCAAGACGAAAGGCGCGCCGATCGACATCATCATCCCGCAAGACAAAAGCCCGTGGGAGATGGAAGCCTCCGCGCTCATGAAAGGAACCAAGCAGCCGGAGGCCGCCAAGGCCTTCCTCGACTGGACCGTGAGCCGGGAGGCGAACGAGCTCTATAACCGCGCCATGGCGATCGTCGCCATGCCCGGCATGGATAACATCCCGCCGAACTTTCCGGCGAACAGCGAGCAGATGATGGCGAAGACGGACATCGCCTGGTCGGCGGCCAACCGCGATCGCCTGATCTTGGAATGGGCCAGACGTTACGATTCAAAATCCGAGCCGAAGACCCGGTGACGGCTGGCTTCTAGGGTCGGAAATCGTCCGATGAGACCGTTGGATATGCGTGCTCAGCCCGGCGGCGCAGTGAAGCCAGCGTTCCTCCGGCTGGAGGAGATCGTCAAGCGCTTCGGCGGCTTCACGGCCCTCCGCGGCATCGACCTGCAAGTGAACGAAGGAGAGTTCATCTGCTTCCTCGGCCCTTCGGGCTGCGGAAAATCCACGCTGCTTCGAATCATCGCCGGCCTCGAGACTCACACATCGGGGCGCCTGCTCGAATCCGGTCGCGACATATCGGGCATGTCGGCCGCCGAACGCCGGTTCGGCATTCTGTTTCAATCCTATGCGCTGTTCCCGAATCTCAACGTCTATGAAAACGTGGTCTACGGCCTGCGCGGGCGCAAACGGCGCGCCGAGCTGGAGCGCCGGGCTTTCGACCTGCTTCAATTGGTGGATTTGAGCGGAACGGAAAAGAAGTTTCCGGCACAGCTTTCCGGCGGCGAACAGCAGCGCGTTGCGTTGGCGCGTGCTATTGCGCCCTCCCCGCGACTTCTACTGCTCGACGAGCCCTTGAGCGCGCTCGACGCGAAGGTCCGCGTCCATCTGCGTCGCCAGATCCGCGACCTGCAGCGCCGACTTGCCGTGACGACCATCATGGTCACGCACGACCAGGAAGAGGCGCTGACAATGGCTGACCGCGTGGTCGTGATGAATCGTGGAATCGTCGAGCAGATCGGCACGCCGACCGAGATTTACTATTCGCCGCGCACGCCGTTCGTCGCCAATTTCGTCGGCAAGATGAATTTCATGCCGGCGACGTTGCGTGACGGAACGAAGCTCGGCATCGGCGCTACCGGATTTGACCTGTCAGCGCCGCGCTACGCGTCGGCGGATCGCGTTGCATTGGCCGA
>CAYZMR010000161.1:1794-8302 GCA_964479515.1 uncultured Hyphomicrobiales bacterium
GCCGACAAGCACTTCATCGGTTTGGGCAACTTCGTTCGCTACGCCAACAACCCGGGCCTGGTGCAGTCGGTCTACAACAGCCTGTTCGTCAGCATCGCGGTGACGGCGATCACGGTTCCGCTTGCCTTCGGCTACGCCTATGCGCTGACGCGAAGCTGCATCCCGGCGAAGACGATCTTCAAGGGCATCGCGCTGCTGCCGATCCTTGCACCTTCACTCCTGCCCGCGATTTCGCTGACCTACATGTTCGGCAATCAAGGCTTCATGCGCGGCCTGCTCGCCGGGCATTCCATCCATGGTCCCATCGGGATCATCATGGCGCAGGTGTTCCACTGCTTCCCCTTCGGCGTTCTCATCATCGGCACCGCGCTCGGGATTTCCGACGGCCGGCTCTATGAGGTCGCGCAGACGTTCTCCACGCCGAAATGGCGCGTGTTCTGGACCATCACGCTGCCGGCGGTCCGCTACGGTCTGATCAGCGCCTGCTTCGTCATCTTCACGACCGCGATCGTCGACTTCGGCGTCGCCAAGGTGATCGGCGGCTCCTACAACGTGCTGGCGATCGAGATCTTCAAGCAGATCATCGGTCAGCAGAACTTCCAGATGGGCGCCGTGATCGGGGTGCTGCTGCTGCTGCCGGCGCTGCTGACCTTCTTCATCGAGCGATATGTCAACAAGCGACAGATGTCGCAGCTCACCGCGCGCGCGGTTCTCTATCAGCCGAAACCAAATAGACTTTTCGACCTCGCGATGTTTGGCTTCGTCGTCGTCATCGCTTTCTGCATCCTCGGCGTCAACGCTGTTGCGGTCTTCGCATCGTTCTTCAAGCTCTGGCCCTACGATCTGTCGTTCTCGCTCGACAGCTACGATTTCGCCGCCTTCGATCCGGGTGGGTGGTCCTCTTATTGGAACAGCATCGTGATGGCGAGCGCCGCGGCGCTGTTCGGCACCGTGCTGACGTTCGGCGGAGCCTATCTGGTGGAAAAAAGCCCGATTCCCACCGTGCTCCGCAGCCTGCTGCATATTCTTGCGATGATCCCGATCGCGGTGCCGGGGATCGTTCTTGGCCTCGGCTATGTCTTCTTCTTCAACGATCCGGAAAACCCGCTCGGGTTCCTCTATTACACGATGACGATCCTCGTCATGTGCTCGATCGCTCACTACTACACGATCCCGCACCTGACCGCGCTGACCGCGCTGAAGCAAGTCGACAAGGAATTCGAAGGGGTGTCGCAGTCGCTCGGCGTTCCCTTCTGGGTGACCTTGCGGCGCGTCACGATTCCGATTTCGCTGCCCGTGATCCTCGACGTCGCGACCTATATCTTCGTCAACGCGATGACGACCGTCGCGGCGGTGATCTTCATCTACTCGCCGCAAAACAAGCTCGCGTCCATCGCGGTGATCGCGATGGAGGATACCGGCGACACCGGGGCAGCCTGCGCGATGGCGATGATGATCCTCTATACGTCCGTCGCCGTGAAGCTCGTCCAGATCGCGCTGTCGAAGTTGCTGTTTCCGAAGCTTCAGCTATGGCGCCATCCGGATGCGTCCTAGGAGGATGACATGATCGACAAGACGGCCAAGCGCTCCGGCGGAGCGGTGCTCGCGCTGGCGCTCGTTCTGCTGGCGGGACCCGCCATGGCACAATCGCCTCCGGTGACACTGGTCGCGTACACGTCGCTGCAGAAGGAGGTGCTGGCGCCCTACGAGGCGGCGTTCCGCAAGGTGCATCCGGAGATCCAGATCACATGGGTGCGCGATGCTGGCGGCGTCATCCATGCTCGGCTGCTGGCGGAACGCGCCAATCCGCGCGCCGACATCATCTTCAGCCTCCCGGTCACCGACATTGTCGGACTCTATAAGGAGGGACTGATCGAGCCCTACGCGCCGAAAGACTTCGGGAAACTCAAACCTCGCTTCCGCGATTCGCGCGTGGTGCCGGTGTGGACCGGGCTTGAGATGTATCTCAACGTGATCTGCTTCAACACGGTCGAGGCGCAGAAGCGCAACCTCCCGCGGCCGACGCGCTGGGCCGATCTCGCCAATCCGGTCTACCGCGGGCAGATCACGATGCCGAGCCCGGCGATGAGCAACACCGGCTACGGCTATATCCATGGCTGGATGCAGGCCATGGGCGAGAGCACCGCGTGGGACTTCCTCGACAAGCTCGACCAGAACGTCGCGGTCTATACGAGCTCCAGCGCAACGCCGTGCAAATACGCGTCGACCGGCGAATACGCGATCGGGCTGTCGACCGACCTCACCGGCCCGATGATGAAGACGCGCGGCGCGCCGATCGACCTGATCGTGCCGACCGACAAGACGGCCTGGGACATCGAGGCGATCGCGTTGCCCAAGGGCAGCAGGCATCCCGAGGCCGCTAAGCTGATGCTCGACTGGGCCGTGACGCGCGAGGCGAGCCAGACCTTCAACAAGTATTACGGGATCGTCGGCTTCCCCGGATTGAACAACGGGCCGCCGAACTCCATTCCCGACGGCGACGCGCTCGCTGCCGACTACAGCGTCGAATGGTCGATCGACAATCGCGACCGGCTGATCGCCGAATGGTTCAAGCGCTACAACGCCAAATCGGAACCAAAGGCAAACTGATGACGAACCACGTGACGGACGAGGTGCGGGCGATCGTCGGCGTTCAATCGTCCTGGAACGAGGCGACCAATTTGGTCGAAGCCGGCGAGGTGCGCCGCTTCTTCCAGGCGATCATCGATCCTAAGCCGGTCTATTGGGACGAGGACCATGCGAAAGCGACGCGGTATGGCGGCACGATCGCGCCGCCGGCGTTCGCGGTTCACGCGTTCCGCCGCGGCCCGGAGGAGACGGCCGACCCGCTGGACGCGGGTCTCGATCCGGAATTCGACGGCACATCGCGCGCACTGCGCCCGGGCCTGCCGAGCGTCCCCGTCGCATTGCCGGGCGTGCTGAACGGGGGCTATGAATACGAGCTGTTCAGCTATCCGCGCGTCGGCGATCGCATCAAATGCCGCAGCATCTATCGCGACATCTATCAGCGGGACGGTAAGACCGGCCCCATGGTCTTCATCGTGATCGAGGACGAGTATGCGACCACCGACGGGCGGCCGCTGCTCAAGTCGCTCAACACCATGATCATGCGGTGAGCAGCGATTGATGGCCGCGTGTCGCCGAAGAAAGAAAAAAAACATGAGCGACTTGCGTCCTCTGGCTGGCGTTCGGGTTCTGGAGATCGGCTCGTCGGTTGCGGCGTCCTTCGCCGCGCGACTGCTCGGCGATCTCGGCGCGGACGTCACCAAACTCGAGCCGCGCTCAGGCGATCCCCTGCGCCGGCAGGGGCCGTTCATGGTCGGTGCGGGGCCCGAACGGACCAGCGCACTTTTCGGATATCTCAACGCCGGCAAGCTATGCGTCGGCCTCGACCTCGCGAGCGATGCGGGACGCTTATCGTTGACGACGCTGATGGAACGCAACGACCTGGTGCTGTGGGTCGCGGACGACGCCACGATCACGCATCTGCAGGACCTCGTCGATCCCGCGCGCCCGCAACGGCCCGCAACCGTCGTCCTCAGTCCGTCCGGTTTGAGGGGCGAGCGCGCGGGCCGCGCCGGCTCGCCCTATGTGGCGCAGCATTCGGGCGGCTTCGCGTATCATCAGGCGTATCCGGTGACCGATCCCGAGGCGACGCCGCCGACCGGCTGCGCGGACCGGGAAGCCGACATGGTCGTCGGGCTCGTCGCCGCCAACGCCGCGCTATGGGCGCTTCTCTCCAGCCAGGATGGCGCGCCAAAACCGCTCGTCGATCTCTCGGCGGAGGATACGTTCGCGTATTTCCTGGTCGATGCGCTCGCGGACCTCAAGGAAGGTAGGCTCGCGCCGAGTCGCAAGCGCCTGCCGGATCAAGGCATCACGGTTGCTGGCGGCCTGATCTGGTTTCTCCCCTGCGCTGACGGCGCGATCATGGTCTCGCCGCGCGAGGACCATCAATGGGCGCGCTGGACCGAGCTCATGGGCGATCCCGCGTGGGCGCGCGATGCGGCGCTATGCGGATCGCGCGCGGCACGGACCATCCATTCGGCGCAGCTTCAGGCGCTGATGGCGGAATGGTCGGCGACGCAGAAGGCCCACGAGGTGTTCCGCAAGGCGCAGGCGCTGCGCGTCGCCTGCTTCCCGGTCAGCACGCCGGCCGACCTCGTCCAAAATCAGCAGCTTCTGGCGCGCCAGTTCTTCGACACGCTGAGCGCGGACCGCAGCAGCGATGTCGCGATGCCGGGGCTTCCGTTTCGGATGCTATCGAGTAATGGAACGGGCCTACCACGCGGCACGCGGCGGTCCTTTCCCGCTCTCGTGGATGCGCCTCCCGAACTTCGCGCAGAACAGCGCGCCGTGTCGCGTGTCGCGCCTGCGTTGACGGTCGATAAGAGAGCCTGCCTGTCCGGGGTTCGTGTCGTGGACTTCAGCTGGGTCGTCGCAGGCCCGATGGCGACCAAACGCCTGGGCGCAATGGGCGCCGAGATCATCAAGATCGAATCCGCGGCGCGCCCGGAATTCGCCTATCGCGACGGTTGGTTCGCGGTCATCAACAACAACAAGCGCAGCTCCACGTTCAACATCACAACGCCGGACGGTCAGGACCTCATTCGCCAGCTCGTTGCCGGCAGCGACATCGTGGTCGAGAATTTTTCCTCGCGCGTGCTCGCCAAGAACAATCTCGCTTACGAGGACCTGAGGAAGGTCAGGCCGGAGCTCATCTTTGTGTCGGCGTCCGGCCTCGGTCGCACCGGCCCCGAGCAGGACATGCTCGCCTACGGCTCGCTGCTGCAAGCCTATAGCGGCCGAGTCAGCCTGATCGGCTCGCTGAATGCCGGGCTGGAAGCCATGGGCATCATGCCGGCCTGGACCGACCCGGTGACGTCGCTGTGGGAGAGCCTCGCCATCATGGCGGCGCTGCGCCATCGCGCAACGACAGGCGAAGGCAGTTACATCGACCTGTCGATGCTGGAAGCGACGGTCGCGCTGCTGCCCGATGCGGTTCTGCATTCCGCGCTCGGACTCAAGACGCAGGAAAATGGCAGCGAAGGCGAGATCGGCGCCGCGCCGTCCGGCTGCTTTAGATGCCGCGGCGAAGACGACTGGATCGCCGTATCGGTCCGTGACGATGCCGAATGGAACGGTCTGTGCCGCGCCATCGGCCGGCCCGACTTTGCTGCGGACCCGAGCCTGCACACTTGCTCCGATCGGCTGCGGCGAAAGAGCGAGCTCAACCGGCTGCTGGCGGACTGGTGCGCGACACGAACGGTGCGCGACGCCGAAGCCGCGTTGCAGGCCGAACGCATACCCGCCGCGCCTTCGCGCGGCATTCGCGAGCTTCTCGACGACGCCCATCTGCAGGAGCGCGGCATATTCCGACAACTCGACAACGGCTTGTGGAGCATCGCGCTGCCGTGGATGGATGAATCTGGCTGGCGTGGCGCCCTGACGCCGGCGCCGGCGCTTGGCGCCGACAACGACTACGTGTTCGGAACGCTGCTCAAGCTGCCGCCGAGAGCACGGGCGGCGCTCAAGCAGGCCGCCGTTATCGCGTAAGACGCACTCGGAGGGACGGATGTTCAAGGTCGATATGGTCGAACCGCCGGTCGTTTATTTCGAGGATTTGGCCGAGGGCTATGAGTTTCCGACCGTGACCAAGGGACCGATGATGGTCGGGCATCAGGTTCGCTGGGCCGGCGCCTGCGACAATTACGAGTCGGAATTCCACCACGACGAACACGTCGCCAAAGCCGCAGGCCTGCCCGGCATCCTGCTGTCCGGGCCACTGATGGCGTCGCTGCTGCTGACGACCGTCACGAAGTGGCTCGGGCGGGACGCGCGCCTCGTCCGGTTCTTCGACCAGAATCGCGGCGCGACCATGCCGCGCGACACCGCCCTGATGAAGGGCCGGGTGAAACGCAAATACCTGGAGGGCGGCAAGGCGTTCGTCGAGCTCGACCTCTCGATCACCAATCAGCGCGGCGAGGTGACGACGCCGGGCTCCGCTCTGGCGGAAATGCCACGGCGCGGCGCCTGAGATCGGACCTTCAGGAATAAGACATGCGGAGGAATGCGTGACGGAGTTTTCGCAAGCCGAGATGGAACGCCAGCTCGACGCCCTCATCGGGCCGCTGGGCGATCCCGTCAGCATGGCGGTCGAGTTCGGCGCCGTGCGGCGGATGGCGGCCGCCGTCGATGATTTCGACCCGATCCACTATGACGAGGCGGCGGCGCGCGGGCGCGGCTTCCGCGGCACCGTCGCGCCCTGGCCGCTGCTGTGGTCCTGGTTCTTCAATTGCACCGAATATCATCTCGACATCGAATTCGGCAAAGCCACGGTGCACGGTCAGGACGAATATGAGTTCCATGAGCCGCTCATCGTCGGCGACGTCATCACCGTCGCGACGGCGATCACGGCGGCGCGCCTCAAGCAGGGCCGGACCGGGCCGCTCGGACAGGTCGAGGCGGAGCGGCGCTTCACCAACCA
>CAYZMR010000162.1:0-8175 GCA_964479515.1 uncultured Hyphomicrobiales bacterium
GGCGCGATCGTCATCGACGCGGTCGTGCCCGACTATTACGCGCGCTTTCCGAAGGCCTGCGTCGGCGGCTGGGGCCGGCGTTCTCTCAATGTGACCCCATCGGGCAAGGTGCTGCCATGCCATGCGGCCGAGAGCATTCCGGAGCTGACGTTCTGGAACGTGCGCGAGCATGCGCTCGCCGACATCTGGGACAATTCGCCGGCATTTCTCGCGTTTCGCGGCACCGACTGGATGCAGGAGCCCTGTCGCACTTGCCCGAAGCGCGAGCAGGACTTCGGCGGCTGCCGCTGCCAGGCCTTCGCGCTCACCGGAGACGCACGCGCGGCCGATCCGGTCTGCCATCTCTCGCCGCATCACGCGCTGGTCGGTGAGCTCGCCGAAATCCGCGAGGACGCCGCTTACGACTATCGCGGCTGAGACGGCCCTCGTTCTATGATGCGGCGATGTTTCCGCCCGCGCGAATCGTGTGCCTGACCGAAGAGACCGTGGAGACGCTCTATCTCCTCGGCGAGGACGCGCGCATCGTCGGCGTCTCGGGCTATGCGGTGCGGCCGCCGCAAGTGCGGCGCGAGAAGCCGCGCGTCTCGGCCTTCATCTCGGCGGATTTCGATAAGATCCTCGCGCTTGAGCCGGACCTGGTGCTCACCTTCTCCGACCTGCAGGCCGACATCGCGGCCGAGCTGATCCGCCGCAACGTCGCGGTGCACGCGTTCAACCAGCGCGACGTCGCCGGCATCTTCGCGATGATCCGGACGCTCGGCGCGCTGGTCGGCGCCGTCGAGAAGGCCGAGGCGCTGGCACGATCGCTCGAACACAAGCTGGATGCCGTGCGGACCAACACCGCGCGCCTGCCGCGCCGTCCGCGCGTCTATTTCGAGGAATGGGACGAACCGATGATCTCGGGCATCAAATGGGTATCGGAGCTGATCGAGATCGCCGGCGGCATCGAGGCCTTTCCCGACGTCGCCGAACGCAAAAACGCCCGCGACCGCATCCTCTCGGGCGACGACGTAATCGCGGCCGCCCCCGACATCATCGTCGGCTCCTGGTGCGGCAAGAAATTCGTGCCCGCGAAGGTCATCGCTCGGCCGGGCTTTTCGAGCATCCCGGCGGTGCGCGATGGCGCATTGCACGAGATCAAGTCCGCCATGATCCTGCAGCCCGGGCCCGCCGCGCTCACGGACGGGCTCGATCAGTTGGCGCGCATCGTCGGCGATTGGGCGGGAAGGCGCGTCGAGGGACAGTCATGAGCTTCGACCTGATCGTGCGCAACGCGACGCTGCCGCACAAGGGTGGCGGATGGGACATCGCTGTTCGCGACGGCAAGATCGCCGCCGTCGAGCACGCAATCGCGGATGATGCCGCGCGCGTGATCGACGCGCAGGGTCTGCTCGTCGCGCCGCCCTTCGTCGATATCCATTTCCACATGGACGCGACGCTCTCGCTAGGGAATCCGCGCCTCAACCAGTCGGGCACGCTGCTCGAAGGCATCGCGCTGTGGGGCGAGTTGAAGCCGCTACTGACGTCGGAAGCCGTCGCCGAGCGTGCGCTGCGCTATTGCGACCTTGCGGTCAGCCAGGGCCTGCTCGCGATCCGCAGCCATGTCGACATCTGCGACGACCGGCTCACGGCGGTCGATGCGTTGATCGACGTGAAGCGCAGGATCGCGCCCTACATCGACCTGCAACTGGTGGCGTTTCCGCAGGACGGCTACTACCGTTCGCCAACCGCCGCGAAGAACCTCGAACGCGCGCTCGACAAGGGCGTCGACATCGTCGGCGGCATCCCGCATTTCGAGCGCACCATGGCGGACGGCGCCGCGTCGGTGCGCGCGCTGTGCGAAATCGCGGCGAAGCGCTCCTTGCGCGTCGACATGCATTGCGACGAAACCGACGATCCGATGTCGCGCCACATCGAGACGCTGTCGTACGAGACGCAGCGGCTCGGCCTGCAGGGCCGCGTCACCGGCTCGCATCTCACGTCGATGCACAGCATGGACAATTACTACGTCTCGAAACTCCTGCCGCTGATGGCGGAAGCGCAGGTGCACGCGGTCGCGAACCCGCTGATCAACATCGTGCTGCAGGGCCGCCACGACACCTACCCGAAGCGTCGCGGGCAGACGCGCGTTCCCGAAATGCGGAGCGCCGGCATCAATGTCGCGTTCGGCCACGACTGCGTGATGGACCCGTGGTACTCGCTCGGGAGCGGCGACATGCTCGACGTCGCGCATATGGCGGTGCATGTCGGGCAAATGACGTCGCGCGAAGCGATGCGTTATTGCTTCGACGCTGTGACGGCGAACCCCGCGAAGGTGATGGGCCTCGAGGGTTATGGCCTCGATGTCGGCTGCAACGGCGACTTGGTCGTGTTGCAGGCGGCCGACCCGATCGAGGCGATCAGGCTGAAGGCGCGGCGGCTCTATGTCGTGCGACGCGGGAAAGTGATCGCGCAGTGCGCGAGACAGGTCACGCGGCTCGATTTGCCGGGCCGGCCGAGCGAAGTTGATGCGGCGAGCTATGCGCCGAAGGCCCCGTAGCCCGGGTTGAGCGCAGCGAAACCCGGGATCAAGCCGCGCCGAAAGAGTCCCGGCTTTCGCTCCGCTCAAGCCGGGCTACGATCTACCGTTACTCTGCCCCTTCTTGTGCGCCGCGAGCGCGGCGAGCCGCTGATCGCGCCAGCGCGTGAGGTCGGCAAGCTGCTCGGGCGTTGCGGGCTTGCCCCATTCGCGCAGGATGTTCGCGATGTTCGCGTCCTCGAACACCTCGACGCCGGCGGGCTTTGCCTGCAGCCGCTTGTAGAAGCCGGTGTAGCGCGCGCAGTAGTCGGCGATGCCGCCGGGCGCGTTCAGCTCGATCGTGGCGAACGGCCCCATGAAGGACCAGCGCAGGCCGAGCCCGTCCTTGATGGTCTTGTCCAGGTCCTGCGGCGAGACATAGCCCTCGCCCACCAGCCGGAAGGCTTCGGCAAGCAGCGCGCCCTGCAAGCGGTTGAGAATGAAGCCTTCGACTTCGCGCCGCACCACGATCGGCACCTGCTGGACCTGCTCGTAGACCTGCTTCGCGCGCGCGATCGTCTCCGGCGCGGTCCAGGGCGCGCCGACGAGTTCAACGATGGGAACAAGGTGCGGCGGGTTGACCGGGTGGGCGACGAGGCAGCGCGCGCGGCCGGACAGATTCTCCGTGAACAGGCTCGCGACGATCGCGGAAGTCGACGAGGCGAGGATCGCGTCGGGCGCCGCGAGGTGGTCGAGCTCGGCGAAGATCGCGCGCTTGGCGTCGAGCGTCTCCGGCACGTTCTCCTGCACGTAGCTCGCGCCATCAAGGGCGTCGGCCACGCTCTTGGCGGCGCGCACGCGCGCAGCCGACCCCTTCGGGTCCGCCACCAGGCCATGGCGCGCGAGCTCGTCGAGCCCGTCCGCCACGAGGGCGAGCGCCTTCTCGGCGACGCCATCGACGGCGTCGTACATCGCGACCTCCCAGCCCGCCCGCGCGAACACCATCGCCCAGGCGCGGCCGACCAGACCCGATCCGATGATGGCGATGCGAGGCATGTGCGGTCTCTCCGTTTTTACCCTCTCCCACAAGGGGAGAGGGTATCTGAGCGCGCTGCCAGATCACATCCACAGCTTCTGCCGGCGAAAGTCCAGATCATCGCGCAGCAGTTTCGACGCTCCCGTCCATGTCACCGCGCCATGCTCCAGGATCACGCTGCGGTCGGAGAGCGCAAGCGCAAGGTCGAGACGGTTGTCCGCGATCACCATCGCGACCTCGTAGCGCAGCCGATTGAAAGCCTCGAACAGCTCATCGACGATCGTGGGCGAGAGGCCCTCGAACGGCTCATCGAGCAGCAACAGCCGCACGTTGCCCGCAAGCGCGCGCGCGACCGCGACCATCTGCCGCTCACCGCCGGAGAGATCGTCGGCCGGCGTGTACCAGCGCTGCGCGAGGCGCGGGAACACCCAGATGATGCGCTCGTCATCCCAATGCACGCCGTTCCCGGTGATGCGTTCCGTGCGCCCGAGCGCGAGGTTGTCGGCGACCGTCATGCCGGCGAATAGACCCCTGCCCTGCGGCACATAGCCGATGCCGCGGCGCGCGATCTCGGCCGAGGTGAGGCGTGCCGTCTGCTCCCCCGCGAAGGCGATCAAGCCGGATTGTGGCGGCACCATGCCGGTCAAGGTCTTGAGCAGGGTCGACTTGCCGGCGCCGTTGCGGCCGAGCAGCGCCACGATCTCGTGCTCGGCGACATCGAGCGACACCGCGTCGAGGACCTGGCTCGCACCGTAGAACGTGTCGATCTTGTCGACCTTGAGCAGCATGCTCGCGCCTGCGGCCGACATCTGCGCGTCACTGCCCGGATGCGCCGCGCGAGAGCCGGCGTAAAGCGCGCGCACGCGCGCGTCATTGCGGGTCGCCTCGGGGCTGCCCTGGAGCACGATCTTGCCGTCATGCATGACGCTGACGGTGTCGGCGATCTCCAATGTCTCGTCGAGCTCTCGCGCGGCAAGCAGCACCGGACTATGCGCCGCGATGGTCCGCAGCAGCGCCGCGACGCGCGAGCGTTCGGCCGCCGGAAGACATGCGAGCGGCTCGTCGAGGAGGAGAACGCGCGGCGCGGTCGCGAGCGCGAGGCCGATGTCGACGACGCGCTGATCGCCGACGGGGAGTGAAGCGGCCTCGGCGTGCTCCAGGCCGGTGAGACCGAGATAGGCCATGAACGCGGCGGCTTCCGCATTCACGTCCGCGCGGCCCTCGGTGGAGGTCCACCAGTCGAAGCGCCTGGCGCTGCGCGCCTGCACGGCGAGACGCATGTTCTGCTGAACGGTCAGGCAACCGAACAGGTTGGGGATCTGGAACGAGCGGCCCATGCCGGCGCGCGTGACCGCCTCGGGTCTCAGGCCTGCGACCGGCTTGCCGGCGAGCGTGACGAAGCCAGCGTCGGGCGGATAGAGCCCCGAGAGCAGGTTGAAGGCGGTCGTCTTGCCGGCGCCGTTCGGCCCGATCAGCGCGTGGAGTGTGCGATCCTCGACCACGATGTCGGCGCCGGCGACCGCGTGGATGCCGCCGAAGCTCTTCGCGAGTTCGCGCGCGATCAGAACCGGTCCGTCCTCGCGCGCTCGGCCCGCGAGCGCGGCGGGCAACGCGGCGTTCTGCGGCATCTCACGGCCGGCCATTGCGGCGCCGATCACGCGCTTGCGGAACCGCGCGCGGAGGCGCTCGGCGAGCCCAACGAGGCCAAGTGGAGAAAAGATCACGGCGGCGACGAACAGAAGCCAGAAAACCAGGAGCCAATTCTCAATCCAGGCCGAGACCAGGTCGCGGAACAGGACAAACAACAATGCGCCAAGCGCCGGCCCGAGCAGCGAGCGCATGCCGCCGATCACCGCAATCGCCACCAAACCACCCGAAAACGAAATAGAAATCGGCTCGGGCGACGCCACATGATGGAGAAATGCCGACAGAACGCCGGCAACTCCAGCCAGAGTCGCGGACGCCGTGAAAGCAAACAGCTTGTAGCGTTCGGCGGCGTATCCGAGGAAGCGCGCGCGCTGTTCGTTGATGCGGATCGCGTCCAGGACATGGCCGACGGGCGAGCCGCGCAGTCGCCACAGCAGAAGCACCACGACGAAGCCGATGAGGGCGACGATGGCGTAATAGATCCGTGGCTCGCCGAGCACGCCCGGTCGCACGATATCGCCGAGCCCGCTCGCGCCGCCGGCCACCGCGGTCCACCGCAACGCAACGAAAGTCATCATCGCGGACAAGAGCAGCGTCAGGATCGCGACGTAGAGGCGGCCACGCCGCAGGATCAGGAATCCGACGATCCAGGCGAACACCGCCACGGCCACGACGGCGACCAGCGAGGGCAGTAGCATCTCGCCCGGAAACCAGCGGCGTTGTGCGAGCGCGGCGGCGTAGGCGGCGAGCCCGAAGAACACGCCATGGCCGAATGATACGACGCCGGTCTGGCCGACCAGGATGTTCAACCCCATGCCGGCGATCGCGAAAATCACCACGTCGGTCGCGGCCGTCAGCGGGAGGCGGAGCACGAGCAGCGCGAACGGCAGCACGACGAGCGCGACGGCGGCGGTGAGCAGCGGCAGATATTTCGACGCGATCCGCATGGCGCTCACCCGAACCGGAGGGCGCGTTCGCCGAACAGGCCGCGTGGGCGGAACAGCAGCACCAGCCCCATCAGCAGATACATCGAGGCTTCGCCCGCCGCGGGCGTGATCGAGGCCGCGAACTCGCGCGCGAGACCGACCAGCAGCGCGGCCGCGACCAGGCGCCAGAACGAGCCGAGCCCGCCGATGACGACGACTACGAACGCGGCCGCGAGGAGATTCAGCCCCATCGCCGGATGAACTGTGACGATCGGCGCGAGCAGCACGCCCGCCAGTCCCGCGAGCCCGGCGCCGAGCGCGGCCATCGCCATCCGGTAGGGCGCAAGCGAGATGCCGAGGGCGCCGACCATCTCGGGGTTCTGCGCGCCGGCGCGCACGACGCGGCCGAAGGGGGTGCGATGGATGAGGAGCCAGGTCAGCGTGACCACCACGACGGCGGCGGCGAGCAAAACCACGCGGTAAGCCGAGTAGACGACGTCGCCGAGAGCGATATTGCCGCCGAGCGCCGCAGGCATCGTGTCGGCGAGCGGCGCGGCGCCGAAGGCAGCGCGCAGCCCCAGCTCGGCGACCATCGCGAGTCCGAAGGTCAGAAGCAGCGGGAGGATGGGGTCCGCCCGCTGGAATCGAAGATGCAGAAGCCGCTCGATCGCGACGCCGAGCAAGCCGACCAGCACCGGTGCCACGGCCAGGCTGCCGGCAAAGCCTAGCTGCGCCGACAGCGTCACGGCCAGATAGGCGCCGATCGCATAGAACGCGCCTTGCGCCAGATTGACGACGCCGCCCAACGTGAAGATCAACGACAGGCCGAGCGCGATCACCAGATAGTAGGCGCCGGTCAGCAGGCCGTTGAGCAACGGCTCGAGGAAGGCAGCGATTTGCACGTGAACCTCAGACCGCAGGCGCGCCGTTGACTGACCCGAGCATAGCGGGAATCAGCCGCGCCGCGAGCGCGCGTCATCGGTTAAGGTAAAGGATCGCGGCCGCGCTTGTCGGCCTCGGTCGTGGCGATTACGGTCAGACGACGGTCAACGAAATAATGGTCGACACGAAGAGGGTCGTTTGGCCGAGACGCCCGACAATGTGTTCCGTATCTGTCGACGCGCCTTTGCGTCGGCCGCGCTCAATAGTCTGCTCATGCTGTCTTCGCGCGGAGCGCTCGCGCAGCAGAAGATGACGAAGGCTCAGGCGGAGTATCAGGACGAGCCGAAAGGCATCCTGATGTGCGGCACCTGCTCGCTGTTCATCCGGCCTGCCGGCTGCAAGGTCGTCGAAGGCGACGTCGCGGTGACGGGCTGGTGCAAGCTGTTCGATCTGGCGGATTGAGGCACCGGCTGTCATCCCGGCCGAGCGCGCAGCGTGAGAGCCGGGACCCATCGAGCCAAAGAATGGCGTCCGGCGGCGCGCGTTGAGAAATGGATCCCGGCTCTCGCTTCGCTCGGCCGGGATGACAACAGAGTGAACAACGGGAGGAACCATGAATCTCGGCATCAAGAACCTGAAAGTGTTGGTGACCGCCGGCGCGGGAGGAATAGGGTTGGAGACGGCGCGCTCGTTCGCAGCCGAAGGCGCCAAGGTGCATGTGTGCGACGTCGACAGGAAGCGGCTGAACGCGCTCGCCAAGAGCGACCCGACGATCACGCGCTCGGTGTGCGACGTCGCTGACCGCAAACAGGTGGCGCGGCTCTTCAAAGAAGCGCTCAAGGCGCTCGGCGGCCTCGACGTGCTCGTAAACAATGCCGGCATCGCGGGGCCGACCGGCAAGGTCGACGAGATCGCGCCGGAGGACTGGGACCGCACGCTGGCGGTCGACATCACGGGCCAGTTCAACTGCACGCGGCTCGCGGTGCCGCATCTGCGCAAGAGTAGAAACGCCTCGATCGTGAACCTGTCGTCGGCGGCCGGACGGCTCGGTTTCCCGTTGCGCACACCCTATTCGGCGGCGAAATGGGCCGTGGTCGGCTTCACCAAGTCGCTCGCCGCGGAGCTTGGGCCCGAGGGCATCCGCGTCAACGCGATCCAGCCGGGCATCGTTGCGGGCGAGCGCATCG
>CAYZMR010000163.1:0-8162 GCA_964479515.1 uncultured Hyphomicrobiales bacterium
TGCGCCCGACCGGCCTGCACGCGCACGCCTGGATCGCGCAGGACATCCATCCGGCAGGCGCTGCGGGCGATGCTTCGCTCGCGACGGCCGAGAAGGGCAGGCAGTGGGCCGAGTTTCAGGCCGAGCGGTTCATCGAGCTGCTGCGGGATGTGGAGCGGTTTGAGTTGGCGCGGTTGGCGTAGGGCAGGCGGCATGCTCGGTGTGTTCCTTCCCCCCTTGCGGGGGAGGGGAACAGAGCAGAGCACATCGCCCGCTCAGCGCCTCAGTCCAACTCCCGATAATCCGGCAGCGTGCGGTCCACCTGCTTCCCGGCGCATAGCACCACGCGATCCGTCTGCGGCCGCGCGAGGAACTCGTTCATCGTGCGCGCGCGCGTGATGATCATGCCGGCGGGCGCGCCAACCGCCATGCGGCCGTGCGGCAGCCGCATCACCGCGCCCGGCGTCGCCGCGACGGTCTTCAGCCACGGCCGGTCCGAGTGATCGAAATGCAGGATGCGCGTCGCCTCGCGGAAAACCTCGATCAGGTCGAGATCCCCATAGGCGTAGAACGGATCGCGTGTGTTGTCGCTCGCGACCATCACGGTGACGCCCGCGGCGTCGAGCTCGTGCAAGGGCGCGACACCGCGCCAGCGCGGCGTGCGGCCGGCCGTGCGGTCCTGCAGATACATGTTGCACATCGGCAGCGACACGATCGCGATGCCGGCTTCGGCGACCTTGGCGATGATCGCGGCGCGCTCGGCGTCATCGGCGAGCGCGAGCGCGCAGCAATGGCCGGCGACGATGTTGCCTTTGAACGTGTGGCGCAGCGCGGCCTCGGCGATCTGAAGAAGCGAGCGAGCTTCCGGGAGATGCGTCTCGTCGACGTGAAAATCGAGATCGAGGCCGTTGGCGATCGCAGCCTGGAACACCTTGTCCAGCATCGCATCGGTCTTGGGCGAAGGCGCTTCGCCGAGAAACGTCAGCCCGCCGAGGGCGCCGCCGTGCTTCGCCACGGTCTCGACCAGCGCGCGGAACACCGCTTCGTCGTTGACGACATCGATCGGACAGAGCGACACGGCCTGCAACGCGATGCGACCTTTCCATTCCTCGCGCATCTCGGCGAAGACGGGCCACGAGATCGGCGTCTGCTTCGGGTAGCTGTCGATGTGGGTGCGCAACGCGCCGGTGCCGTGCGCGAAGGCGCAGCGCAGCGCGAAATCCATGCGGCGGCGCACGTCCTCGGCCGACCAGTTCTTGTCCCGGTCCGCCATGACGGCGGTGCGGGCGCCGAGATGCGTGCCGTTCGGGTTCTGCGCGCGATGCCAGATGTGGCCCTTGTCGATGTGGGTGTGGATATCGGCGAGGCGCGGCAGCACGATGCCGTGGTCGAGATCGAAGTCTTGCAGCGCATCTTGTGTCGTGCCGGCCGGAGAGATGGCCGCGATGCGGCTGCCATCGATCACGATGTCGCAGGGCGCGAGGCCGTCGGCGTCGGGTTTGAGCTGCGCGGCATCGGCGACGAGACAGACAGGCACGCGCGCGTTGGCGAGGCGGAAGCTCGTGAGGGTCGGCGGGATGGTGATGAAACCAGTGGGCATCGTATATTCCGCTGCGTGTCCCGGATGCGATGCAGCACGAAGTGGTGCATCGCTGATCCGGGATCCCGGTTGCATAAGACACCGGGGTCCCGGGTCTGCAGCGCATCATTGCATGCTGCGCTGCGCCCGGGACACGGGGTCGCGCACGTCTTATGGTGATGCAAATTTCATGCGCGAAAGGCTCACATGAAACGCTCGATCAACCCCTCCTCGATCCGCGCCCCCTTCGCGCAGTACAGCCATGCCGTCGTGACGACACCGGCGCTGACGCTATTCGCCTCGGGCCAGCTTGGCGTGTCGCCCGACGATCATGTGCCGGACGACGTCGAGGCGCAGGCAGTGCTGTGCTTCGAGAACATCAAGACGATCCTCACCGCCGCCGGCATGACCATGAATGACGTGGTGCGGTTCACCGGCTATGTCACCGACCGCGCTGCTTTCCCGATCTATGGCGCGGTGCGCAGCCGCTATATTCAAGGCGAGGCCTTCGCCTCCACGCTGGTGATCGTGTCGGGCTTCACCCGGCCGGAGTTCAAGATCGAGGTCGAGGTGACGGCGGTGAAGTCGGCTTAAGCCGAGAGGCGGCCTGTTGCTTGGGTGAATACCTGCCGCGGAGCGGGGTTTCTCCTCTCGAAGCGCCTCTACGCCGCGGATTGGGACCATTGAACGCGAGAAAGCCCATGCACCGCCTTGTGGTCCTCGCCGCCGTTGCGGCTCTCGGCATCTCCGGCCTGTCCGCCGCGGATGCGGCCGCGCGTCACAAGCACAAGTTCCGCGCCGTTGCGCCGGTCGCCACGCCGGCGCAACCGGTGTTCGCCAACCGTCCGGTCTGGGCGGCCCCGCAGCAGTGCTTCACCAATGACGGTTATGGTCGGTTTTTGCCTTGCGACGTCGGTGACGGGCGTTAACGCTCGTTCGTTCAACGAGAAGACGGGGGATTGACTTGAGGCGGGATCGCGGGAATCTATTGGAACAAAACATGAACATATGGTACCCCAATGCTCCCTGCCCGGCTGATGGAGCAACACCTGTCTCGCCTCCGGCGCGTGATTGCGGAGAGCGAGGCGAACGGAATGATCCCCGAGGCGGAGTGCCGCCTCGCGCTCGGCGTTGGGGCGGTGGACGCCGCGCTCGGCGGAGGCCTTGCCGGCGCGACGCTGCATGAGCTGAGCGCGGCTCAGCCGCTGCACTTCGGCGCCGCGTCCGGCTTTGCGCTCGCGCTCGCCGTTCTCGCCCGCAACGAACGGCACAAACGCCCGGCGCTCTTCATCGCGACCGATTTCGGCGTCCTTGAAACCGGCGCGCTGTATGGCCCAGGCCTCGATCAGTTCGGGTTGCGCACCGACGATCTCATCCTGGCGCGCGTCGCGCGGCCGGTCGACGCGCTGTTCGCCACCGAAGAGGCGCTCAAGTGCCGCGCGCTCTCCGCCGTGATCGTGGAGTTGCAGGACGGGGCGGCCGATCTCACGGCCACGCGGCGGCTCTCGCTCGCCGCGCGTGACGGCGGCACGCTCGGCCTCCTGCTGCGCGCCAAGCCGGATGCGACGCCGAGCGCTGCGGCGACGCGCTGGCGGATCGAACCGGCGCCAAGCGTGCCGGACGAATTCGGCGGCCTTGGCCGCACCGCCTTCACCCTCTCTCTCGTGCGTAACCGACGCGGCCCCTGCGGCCGCTGGACAGTCGTCTGGGATCACCATGAGCAAGTCTTCTCGGCGCTATCTCTCGGTGTGGCTGCGGCGTCTCGCGACGGATCGGATCGCGAAGCGCTCAGCAGTGCCGGCTGACGCGCTCATCATCGCGGCTCCGGTCAAGGGCGCGTTGCGGCTTTCCGCCGTGAACGATGCCGCGGCGGCGCTTGGCCTCTCCGTCGGCCTGCCGCTGGCGGATGCGCGCGCGCGCTATCCGCGCATCACGGTGGCGGATGCGGATGAGCGCGCGGACCTCGCGCTGCTCGAAGCGATCGCGGACTGGTGCGACCGCTATACGCCGCTGGTCGGGCTCGATCCGCCCGACGGACTGGTCCTCGACGTCACCGGCTGCGCGCATCTGTTCGGCGGCGAGACGGCGCTCTGCCGCGATCTGGCGCGCCGCCTCGACGCGCAGGGCTTTGCGGCGCGCTTCGCGGTCGCCGACACGGTCGGGTGTGCGTGGGGCGTGGCGCGGTTCTTATCCCTCCCCCAACGGGGGAGGGTGGTCGGCGAAGCCGACCGGGTGGGGATCACCCCACAAAACGAGCCCCCACCCGGCGCGCTGCGCGCGCCACCCTCCCCTTTCAGGGGAGGGATGGGAGAGATCGTCGCGTCGGGCGACGAAAGAGAGGCCCTCTCCCCCCTCCCCCTCGCGGCGCTGCGTCTTGACGGCGACGTCATCCAAGCTCTGGCGCAAGTCGGACTCAAGCGCATCGCCGACGCGATCGACCGCCCCCGCGCGCCGCTCGCGGCGCGGTTCGGCGAAATCTTCGTGCGCCGCATCGATCAGGCGCTCGGCCGCGCCGACGAGCCGATCACGCCGCGCCTGCCGGTCCCTTCCGCTCTCGTCGAACAGCGCTTTCCCGACCCGATCGCGCTCGAGCACGACGTGCTCGGCACGATCGAGAAGCTCGCGTGCCGGCTCGGCGCGGCGCTGGAGCGGCGCGGGCAAGGCGCGCGCCTGCTGCAGGCCGCGCTGTTCCGCACCGACGGCAAGGTGTATCGCGTCGAGATCGGCACGGCCGAGCCCTTGCGCGACGCGGCGCGCATCCGCCGCCTGTTCGCCGACCGGCTCGACGTCATCGGCGACGAATGCGATCCCGGATTCGGCTTCGACATGGTGCGCCTCGCGGCGCTCGCCACGGAAGCTTGCGAACCGGCGCAAACGGGCTTGGCCGGGCCCGACCAAGCCCTTGAGCTTGCGCATCTCATCGACCGGCTCGGCGCGCGCTTCGGCCTGCGTCGCGTCACGCGGCTGGTCGCGCAGGACACGCATATCCCGGAATTCGCCGTGATGGCGGTGGGGGCTGCGTCAATGCGAGGTTACACATTTTCCGCTCATTCCCGCGAAAGCGGGAATCCAGTTCTTGGCTCTGGGTCCCCGCTTTCGCGGGGACGAACGGAGGCGCAGGACAGCCTCGCCCCCACGCGCCCGATCCGGCTGTTCGCGCAAGCAGAGCCGATCGACGCCATCGCGGAGGTGCCCGATGGGCCGCCGGTGCGGTTCACCTGGCGGCGCGTGTCCCATGTGGTCGCCCATGCCGAAGGGCCCGAGCGCATCGCCTTGGAATGGTGGCGCGACGAGAACAACCACGCGCTGACGCGCGACTATTTCCGCGTCGAAAGCCTTGAGGGCGTGCGCGTCTGGCTCTACCGCGAAGGCTTGTTCGACGGAAAGACGGAGCCGCGCTGGTTCGCGCACGGCGTGTTCGCATGAGCAACGTCGTTACGTTCCACAAGCAGGAGGGGAGCGAGCATAAAGACGAGCAGCTCACCGCGTCGGGGCCCGCTTATGCGGAGCTTGCCGTCACGACGAACTTCTCCTTCCTGCGCGGCGCGTCGCATCCGGAAGATCACGTCAAGCAGGCGATGCTGCTCGGGTTGACCGGAATAGGGATAGCCGACCGCAACAGCGTTGCGGGAGTCGTTCGCGCTTACAGCGCGCTCGAACAATTGAAAGAGAACGCGTGCAATGAAAACGTTCCATTGCCGCCGTTCAAGCTCCTGGTCGGGGCGCGGCTCGCCTTTGCCGACGGCACGCCCGACATCCTCGCCTATCCGCAAAACCGCAATGCCTGGGGGCGCCTCACGCGCCTGCTCACCGTCGGCAAGAGCCGCGGCGAGAAGGCCGAATGCATTCTGTTTTTCGACGACCTCATCGAGCACATCGCCGGCCTCAATCTCATCGTGATGCCGCCCGCGCGTCTCGGAAAAAACTCACGATCCGCTCATTCCCGCGTAAGCCGGAATCCACAACGCGATAGCTTGGAGGAAATCCTCATCCGGCTGAGCGCCGTCGCTCCACGCCATGTCTGGCTCGCGGCCGGCATGCTCTATCGCGGCGACGACAATCGCCGGCTCGCGCGTCTCAAGGCGATTTCCGCGAACACATTCGTTCCGCTCATCGCGGTGAACGACGTGCACTATCACAATGCCGAACGGCGGCCCCTGCAGGACGTGATGACCTGCATCCGCGAGCACGTCACCATCGACACCGCCGGCCGCCGGCTCGAGGCCAACGCCGAGCGGCACCTCAAAGCGCCGGCCGAAATGGCGCGGCTGTTCCGTCACGCGCCGGACGCGATCGACCGAACGCTGCGCTTCCTCGATCGCTGCAATTTCTCGCTCGGCGAACTCAAGAAGACCGAATATCCCGACGAGAATCGCATCGGATACGCCACGCCACAGGACGCGCTCGTGGCGCTCGCCGAGCAAGGCTTCCGGCGCCGCTACCCGAATGGCGCGCATCCGAAAGTCCGCCATGCGCTCGAGCGTGAGCTCGACATGACGGTCAAGCTCGACTACGCGAAATACTTTCTCACCGTCTACGACATCGTCAATTTCGCGCGCTCCAAGGGCATCCTGTGCCAGGGCCGCGGGTCGGCGGCCAACTCCGTCATCTGCTATTGCCTCGGCATCACCGAGGTCGATCCCGAACGGGTCGACCTTCTGTTCGAACGCTTCGTGTCCGACGAGCGCAAGGAACCGCCCGACATCGATGTCGACTTCGAGCACGAGCGGCGCGAGGAGGTGATCCAGCACATCTACAGCAAATACGGCCGCGATCACGCGAACCTCACCGCCACCGTCATCCGCTATCGCGGCCGCAGCGCCATCCGCGAAGTCGGCAAGGCGTTCGGTCTTTCGGACGATACGATCGGCGCGCTCGCCGGAACGCTGTGGGGCTGGTCGGCGAGCGGCGTGAAGGAAAAGGAAGCGCGTAGAGCGGGCCTCGACCCCTCCGATCCGCGCCTCAATCAGGTGATGAGGCTGGCGGATGAGCTGATCGATACGCCGCGTCATCTCTCGCAGCATCCCGGCGGCTTTCTGATCACGCGCTCGCGCATCGACGAGGTCGTGCCGGTCGAAAACGCCGCGATGGACGAACGCACCGTCATCGAATGGGAAAAAAACGATCTCGACGCGCTGAGGCTTTTGAAAGTCGACGTGCTCGCCCTCGGCATGCTCTCATGCCTGCGGCGCGGGCTCGATCTCTTGCGCATTCATTACCGGCTCACGCCCACCGTTCCGTCTCTGCTCTTGAATGAGCACACGGACGAGAAGGAACGCGCCCCCGTCTATCGCATGATCCAGCGCGCCGACACGCTCGGCGTCTTCCAGATCGAGAGCCGCGCGCAGATGTCGATGCTGCCGCGGCTGCGGCCTGAGAAGTTCTATGATCTCGTCATCGAAGTCGCCATCGTCCGCCCCGGGCCGATCCAGGGGAAGATGGTCCATCCCTATCTGCAGCGGCGCGAAAATCTCCGGGACAAGGGTGAGGAGCCTGCGTATTTTTCGCCTTCCCCCGAACACGGCGACAAGGATGAGCTGAAGGATATTCTCAAAGAGACGCTCGGCATTCCGCTGTTCCAGGAACAGGCGATGCGCATCGCCATGGTCGCCGCCAAATTCTCGTCGAGCGAAGCCAACGGCTTGCGGCGCGCGATGGCGACATTCCGACGGGTCGGCACAATCGGCAATTTCGAGAAGGATTTCATTCAAAGAATGTCGGCGCGCGGCTACGATCCGCAATTCGCCGCGAGCTGCTTCAGCCAGATCCGAGGGTTCGGCGAATACGGTTTTCCGGAAAGCCACGCGGCGAGCTTCGCCAACCTCGTCTACGTGTCGTGCTGGATGAAGTGCTACTACCCGGATGTCTTCGCAGCCGCGCTCCTCAACAGCCAGCCGATGGGCTTCTACGCACCGGCGCAGATCGTGCGCGACGCGCAGGATCACGGCGTCGAAGTACAGCCGGTCGATGTGAACATGTCCGATTGGGATTGCGCGCTGGAACGCGAGGACATCCCTCCCCTGCAAAGGGGGGTAAAGAAAGCAATGCACCCCCGCCACGCCTCGATGCAGGACCACATCCGCACGACGCACGCGCTCCGCCTCGGCTTCCGCCAGGTCAGCGGTTTCTCGGAAGCGCATGGCCTGCGCATCGAAAGCGTGCGCGGACAGGGCTTCGACTCCGTGCGCGATCTCTGGCTGCGCACGCGCCTGCCGCCTGCCGCGCTCGAACGTCTCGCCAATGCCGACGCGTTCGGCTCGCTCGGCCTCACGCGGCGCGACGCGCTCTGGACGGTACGCGCGCTGCAGCGCGCGGGCGACAAGGACGACCTGCCGCTGTTCGCGCGCGTCGCAATGCCGCCGGTCGAGCCGGACGTCGCGCTGCCGCCGATGCTTCCCGGCGAGCAGGTGGTCGAGGACTATCGCCACCTGCACCTGTCGCTGAAGGCGCATCCGGTCTCGTTCCTGCGCGCCGAACTGGCGGCGCGCGATGTCCTGCCGCATGAGCGCCTGCCGACCATGCCGACGGGCCGGCGCGTCACCGTCGCGGGCCTCGTGCTGGTGCGCCAGCGGCCCGGCACCGCCAAGGGCGTGATCTTCATGAC
>CAYZMR010000164.1:0-8122 GCA_964479515.1 uncultured Hyphomicrobiales bacterium
GATCTTGAACGACTGGCCGATCAGGTCGTCGACGAAATCGATCTCCGAGCCCGCCATGTAGTTGACCGAGACCGGATCGATCAGCACCACGGCGCCGTCGCGCGCGAGCACGAGATCGTCCTTGGCCTTGGCGCGCTCGATGTCGAACTTGTACTGGAAGCCGGAACAGCCGCCGCCCTCGACCGAGACGCGCAGCATCGCGCCGTCGGCCTCGCTCTTGAGGATGTCGCCGATGCGGCGCGCCGCACGGTCCGACAGGGTGACGCTGGTCATGATCGGTTGCCCGGGAATCGTGTCATTGTCAGCTCGCATCCCGGATAGTTAAGTATGGGGCGGGCTGCGGTCAATCGCGGGGCATGGGATGGCGGTCGAGGCGGGCAGGGCACGCGCCCCTTATGCGGCCGATCCGGCGGCAAGCCGCGGCCGGCTCTATCCCGAGCCGCCGAGCGCCACCCGCTCGGCGTTCCGGCGCGACGCCGACCGGGTCATCCATTCGACCGCCTTCCGCCGCCTCAAGCACAAGACCCAGGTCTTCGTGTTCCACGAGGGCGACCACTACCGCACGCGGCTCACCCATACGCTGGAAGTGACCCAGATCGCGCGCGCGCTTGCCCGCACGCTCGGCCTCGACGAGGACCTCGCCGAGGCGCTGGCGCTCGCGCACGACCTCGGCCATCCGCCGTTCGGGCACGCGGGCGAGCGCGCGCTCGACGCCTGCCTCGCCGATTTCGGCGGCTTCGATCACAACGCGCAGACGCTGCGCATCGTCACGGCGATCGAGCGCCGCTACCCGGGCTTCAACGGACTGAACCTGACCTGGGAGACGCTCGAAGGCATCGCCAAGCACAATGGTCCGCTCACCGGCATGGACGGCAAGCCGATCGGCAAGTACCGCGACAGCGGCGTGCCGCAAGGGATCGCCGACTACAACGAGATGCATGACCTCGCGCTGTGGAGCCAGCCGAGCGCGGAGGCGCAGGTCGCGGCGATCGCCGACGACATTGCCTATGACGCGCACGATCTCGACGACGGCCTGCGCGCCGACCTGTTCGCGCTGTCCGATCTCGCAGGCCTGCCGGTCCTCGGCGGGCTCTTGCGGGAAGTGCGCGACCAGCACCCCGGCATCGACGCCGCGCATCTGACCCACGAGCTGGTGCGCCGCCTGATCGGCCGGCTGATCGAGGACGTGGTGGATGAAAGCACGCGCCGCCTCGGGGCCGCGGCGCCTACGTCCTCCGACGAGGTGCGCGCCGCCGGGACCGCGATGGTCGGCTTCTCGCCGTTGATGTCCTCGACGGACCGGGCCATCAAAGAGTTCCTCTGGACCAATATGTACCGCCATCCGCGCGTGACCGACGTCATGACCAACGCAGAGGACGTGGTCCGCAGCCTGTTCGCGCGCTTTCTGGTGCAGCCGCGCGACCTTCCGCCCGAATGGGCGCTGGGTCTGGAGGCGGCCGACGCGCCAGCGCGCGCGCGCCGCATCGCGGA
Source organism: uncultured Hyphomicrobiales bacterium (assembly GCA_964479515.1). Taxonomy (GTDB): domain Bacteria; phylum Pseudomonadota; class Alphaproteobacteria; order Rhizobiales; family Xanthobacteraceae; genus PALSA-894. The sequence goes on from CAYZMR010000164.1 coordinate 1,492, forward strand.
TTTCATCGCGGGCATGACCGACCGTTTCGCCATGACCGAGCACGCGCGGCTATTTCCGGGCGCGGCGCAACCATTGTAAGCTGGGGCGGCCGAACGGGAACCGGCGCGTCATGGCGGATGGGACAGCGAAGTCGGGCGGCGGACACCGCATCGCATTGGCGATCGGCAACGCGACCTATGATCACGCGCGGGCGCTGAACAATGCCAAGAGCGACGCGCAGGCGATCGCCGACAAGCTGCGCGCGATCGGCTTTGGCCAGGTGACGCTCGCCGGCGATCTCGGCTTCGAGGCGATGCGGCGCGAGCTGCAGCAGTTCGGCCGCGCGGCCGCCAGCGCCGACATGGCGATCCTTTACTATGCGGGCCACGCGCTCGAGATCGACGGCGAGAACTATCTGATCCCGACCGACGCCAAGCTGGAGCATGAGCGGGACGCGAGTTTTGAGGCGATCCCGCTGATGCAAGCCATGCGCGCCATCGAGGGGCCGGGCGCGCTCCGGCTGATGATCCTCGATGCCTGCCGCGACAACCCGTTTACCCGCATGGAACGCGCCAGCGGGCGGACCCGCACGTTCGGCCGCGGGCTTGCCGAGGTCGAGCCGGCCGGAAACGCGCTCGTGGCGTTCGCCGCGAAGGGCGGGACCGTCGCGCTCGACGGCGATGGTCCGCACAGCCCCTTCGCGCAGGCGCTGATCGACCTGATCCCGACGCCGGGCCTCGAGGTCGGCTTCCTGTTCCGCCAGGTGCGCGACGCCGTGCTGAAGACGACGGGGCGCAAGCAGGAGCCCTATCTCTACGGCTCGCTCGGGTCGGATCCGATCTACCTCGTTCCCGAAGACGTAGCGCCGGTCGCGGCGCCGCAAGCCGCCGCGCTCGACGTTTTCATCTCCTATGCGAGCGCCGACCGCGATTGCGCGGAGGTGCTCGCGCGCGATCTCGAAGCCGAGGGCTACCACGTCTGGTGGGACAGCAAGCTGCTCGGCGGGCAGCAGTTCCGCAAGGCGATCCTGTCGCAGCTCGAGGCGGCGCGGGCGGCCGTGGTGATCTGGAGCCGCAGCTCGGTCGAGTCGGACTGGGTCTATGACGAGGCGAGCCGCGCCCGGTCGGCCAACAAGCTCATCACCATACGGGTCGCCGATCTCGACCCGAAGGAGATTCAGCCGCCGTTCGGCGCGCTGCACGCGATCCTGTTGGACGATCGCGCCGGCCTGCGCGCGGCGCTCGCCGCACGCGGCGTCCTGGCGAAACGCGCAACCCCCGAGAAGCCGAGCGCCCCGCGCGGTCCCGTCGACGACAGGACGTTGGAGCACGACTACTGGATCGCGATCCAGGCGAGCGACGACCCGTCCGACTTCGAGATGTTCCTGGAGAAATTCCCGCACGGCATCTACGCGCCGGTGGCGCGCAAGCGGACGGAGTCGCTGATTGCCTCGGGGGCGGTCGCCGCGAGGCTCCAGCGTTTCCTGAGCGAGCATCCGGATTCCGAGCGTGCGCCGCTTGCGCGCGCGCGCGTCGTCGAACTGGAGTGGTCGAAGCTCGCCGCGAGCGACGATGCGCCGGGACTGCGGACTTTCATCGCGCGCGAGCGGCAGGGCGCGGACGTCGAGCGCGCGAAGGCCAAGCTCGCGACCCTCGAATGGCGGCGCGTCGCCGCGAGCGACGATCCGGCGATCATCGAGCAGGTGATGCCCGATTTGCGCGGCTTCCCGGAAGGCGCACTTGCCGCCGCGCGGGTCGACGGCTTGCGCCGCGAGGCCGCCGCCTGGAGCGCGGCGCTCGCCGCCAACGACATTGCTCCGTTCGAGAGCTACCTGCGCGATTTTCCGGGCGGCGCCCATGCCGGCGAGGCGCGCGAGAAGCTGAAGGCGCTGCGCGCGTCGGAGCCCATTCTCAACCCGCACATCAAGATGCCGGAACTGAAGGTGCCGCGGTTTGCGCTCAACCCGGCACCCTATCTGCTGCTGATCGCGGGCGCGGCGATCCTCGCTATCCTTGCGGTCACGGCGAATACCAAGTTTTACGGTCTGAACATCTACGAGGGCACCTACCTGGCGAGCGGATTCAGGACGATCTATGTCGGCGGCATGGTTGCGCTCGCCTGGCGGCTTTCGCCGAAGGCGGGCCTGGTCAGGACTCTCGCGCTGTTCGCCGGCATGTATGTCTTCGAGACGCTGTACGACTTGATCCCGAGCGGGGACCCAACTTACGCGCTGTTTCTCAACACGCTGCAGATGCCGCTCGAATGGACCATCGTCGCCGCGGTGATGCTCGACCTGAAAGACCGGCTGATGTTCGTCATCGCGACGTTGTTCGGTCTCGCAACCGGCTTGATCGTCATGTTCCTCGATCAGACTTGGCCGAGCGACAACACCTACCTGTTGAACCTCGCCTCATTTCCGCTGACTGGTCTCTGCATCGCCTGCGGCTTCCTGCGGCGAAGGCCGGACCTGAAAGGCACCAATTGGCTTTGGCGCCGCTGACGCGTCCGCGCGTGTCGATGTCCGGCCCGTTTTGACTCCATAGCCGAACTGCGTTAGTCCGCGCGGCTCTCAACGACAGCCGAAAACCTCAATGGCGACGGACCTTTCGCAGAATATCTTCGCGGCCGTGCTCAAGCGCGTGCAGGCCGCCAATGATGCGCTTGCAGCCGCCGGCGCGCTGCCGGCCGGGCTCGACCAGTCGCGCGTCGTCGTCGAGCCGCCGCGCGACCCCTCGCATGGCGACATGGCGACCAATGCCGCGATGGTGCTGGCCAAGGACGCGGGCAAGAAGCCGCGCGAGCTTGCCGACGCGATCGCCGAGAAACTGCGCGCGGACGATTTGTTCTCCAAAGTGGACGTTGCCGGCCCTGGCTTCATCAATCTGAGCCTCAAGCCGACCGCCTGGCAAAAGGCGCTCTGCGCCGCGATCGCGGCCGGCGCCGACTACGGCCGCGGCCTGGTTGGCAAATCCGAGCCGGTCAATGTCGAATACGTCTCGGCCAATCCGACCGGCCCGATGCATGTCGGCCACGGCCGCGGCGCCGTGTTCGGCGATGCGCTCGCAAACCTGCTCGACTTCGCCGGCTATGCGGTGAGCCGCGAATACTACATCAACGACGCCGGCGCGCAGGTCGACGTGCTCGCGCGCTCGGCGTTCCTGCGCTACCGCGAAGCGCTCGGCGACGACGTCACGATCCCGGACGGGCTTTATCCGGGCGACTATCTGGTGCCGGTCGGCGAGGCGCTCGTGCTCGAATTCGGCCGCGCGCTGCTGCAGAAGCCCGACGACGAATGGCTGCCGATCGTGCGTGCGCGCGCGATCGACATGATGATGGTGTCGATCCGCGAGGATCTCGCGGCGTTGAACGTCGCGCACGAGGTGTTCTTCTCCGAACGCTCGCTGACGACGGGGGCGAGCGATCAGGTCGCCGCGACGATCGCGGCGCTGCGCGCGGCCGGCCACATCTATGAAGGCCGCTTGCCGCCGCCGAAGGGCGCGCCGATCGAGGACTACGAGGACCGCGAGCAGACGCTGTTCCGCGCCACGGACTTCGGCGACGACGTCGATCGGCCGCTAATGAAATCCGACGGCAGCTACACCTATTTCGCGGCCGACATCGCGTATCACAAATCGAAGTTCGACCGCGGCTTCCGCACCCTGATCGACGTGTGGGGCGCCGACCACGGCGGTTACATCAAGCGCGTGCAGGCTGCGGTGAAAGCGGTCACGGGCGGCCAAGCCGAACTGGACGTGAAGATCGTCCAGCTCGTGCGGCTCCTGCGCGCGGGCGAGCCGGTCAAGATGTCGAAGCGCTCGGGAGACTTCGTCACCTTGCGCGAGGTGGTCGACGAGGTCGGCCGCGACGCCGTGCGCTTCATGATGCTGTATCGCAAGAACGACGCGGTGCTCGACTTCGATCTGGCCAAGGTGATCGAGCAGTCGCGCGACAATCCGGTGTTCTATGTGCAATACGCGCATGCGCGCGCCCAGTCGGCGTTCCGCAACGCGCGCGCGGTCGTGCCCAATCTGCCGGCAGAGGCGGCGGCGCGTGCGGCATTTCTCGCCGACGCGCCGTTCGATCGCCTCGACGATCCAGGCGAGCTCGGCCTGATGAAGAAGATCGCGCTCTATCCGCGTCTCATCGAGGCCGCTTCCGGCGCGCACGAGCCCCATCGGGTCGCTTTCTATCTTTATGAGCTTGCTAGCGAATTTCACGCCCAATGGACGCGGGGCAAAGACTCGCCATATTTACGGTTCATTATCCAAAATGATCCAAGACTAACGGTGGCTCGTCTTGCGCTCGTGCAGGGCGTTGTCACGGTCCTTGCTTCCGGGCTTGCAGTGCTCGGAGTTGGGGCGCCTGACGAGATGCGGTAATCTCGCGCGGGTCGCGGTGGACGCCATCCCGGGGCAGCGGATTTGGCTAAACGCTGACCAAGTGCGCACACGGGATCGGTGGCAGCATGAGTATGGTGGACGATACACGATATCGATCTGAGTCTTCGAGCGACCCTTACCGGTCTGAGGAGGATCGTGCCCGCGATGGCGCGCCCGATGCGGTGGCTGATCCGCTGACGGAACTCGCACGTTTGATCGGGCAGAGCGATCCGTTCGCCGATCTCAAGGGGCGGCGCGCGAGCGCGTTACGCGACGGAGCGGAATCGGACGTTCGCCCTGCGCCCGAATGGCTCGCGCGCGCAAGCTCGGCGCACCGCGACGAGCCGGAGCCCGAGCGCGACGGTTACGCGCCCGCGCCTTATTCCCCCTACGACACGTCGTTCCGCGCCGCCGCCGAGGAGCAACCCGACGCCTATGCGGCCTCGGACGAACAGTATCGCGCGGCCGAAGCAGAGCAGGATCACTACGCCCACGATCGATATGCGCCGGCCGAATATGCCGATGGCGCGGAGGCCGATCCGGCCGCCGACAACCCCTATCGCGTCACGCCGCCGGCGGCCGACTATGACGGCGACGGCTATTACGACGACGGGCATTTGCCGCCGCGCGCAGACGATGACGGGCTGCTTGCCGGCCGCCGTCGTGGCGGCCTCGTCACCATCGCGGCCGTGCTCGGCCTGGCGGTGATCGGCACCGCCGGCGCGTTCGCCTATCGCGCCTACACCGGCCCGGCGGGCGATACGCCGCCGCCGGTCATCAAGGCCGACCCGACCCCGGTGAAATCTCCCCCGCCGGCCTCAACTGCGACCGATACGCAGAACAAGCCGATCCAGGATCGCGTCGGCGCCGCGACGCCGGTGCAGACCGAGCGCATCGTTCCGCGCGAGGAGCCGCCCATGGCGGTTCCGGCCGCACCGGCGCCGGGCGCTCCCGCTCCAGTCACGGCATTTGCGCCGCCTCCGACGCCCGCGCCGGCTGCGCCGTCACCGAATGAGCCCAAGCGCGTGCGCACCGTCACGATCCGCCAGCAGCAGACCGGCGACACGACCGCGACCGCGACCCCGCAACCGGCTCCCACGACGGCTCCGGGCACGCCCGCGGCCCCGCACGCGGCCGCGCCGAAGCAGCCGCAGCGTAACACCCCGCTCGCGCTCGCCCCGCAGGCGACCGATCCCGCGCCTGCGCCGAACCGCCGCAGCGCGGCGACCGACGGTGCCTACGTGGTCCAGGTCTCGGCGCAGAAGACCGAGAGCGAAGCGCAGTCGTCGTACCGCGCCTTACAGCAGAAATATCCGGCGGTGCTCGGCAGTCGCGAGGCCAACATCCGGCGCGCCGATCTCGGCGACAAGGGCGTGTATTACCGCGCACAGATCGGGCCGTTCGCGACCGCCGATCAGGCGAACGAGTTCTGCACCAATCTGAAGTCCGCCGGCGGCCAGTGCATCGTGCAGAAGAACTGACGGGTTGGCGGGACCTTGAAGTGATACGTCTGAACGTCTGAAGTCCACGTCCCAGGCTTGCGCGCTTGACCCTCCGGGACGGCGCAGTTAAGCCGCCCCGATGGCCGCGAACGCCTTCATCACCGGACTATCGGGACACGCGCTGACCGCGAACGAACGCGCGTTTCTGCGCGACGCCGATCCGTGGGGCCTGATCCTGTTCGCCCGGAATGTGGACACGCCCGCCCAAGTCCTCGCACTTGTTCACAGTTTTCGTGATGCGGTCGGCCGCGCCGACGCCCCGGTCCTGATCGACCAGGAAGGCGGGCGGGTGGCGCGCCTGCGCCCGCCGCACTGGCCGGCCTATCCGGCGGGCGCGGCCTTCGCGCGGCTCTACGACATCGACGCCGCGCTCGGCTTGCGCGCGGCCCGGCGCGGCGCGCGGCTGATCGCCAATGACTTGGCGGCACTCGGCATTACGGTCGACTGCCTGCCGCTTGCGGATGTTCCGGTGTCAGGCTCCGACAAGATCATCGGCGATCGCGCCTATGGCACCACGCCCGACAAGGTCGCGGCCGTCGCCGCAGCGGTCGCCGAGGGCCTGATGGAGGGCGGCGTGCTGCCGGTGCTCAAGCACCTGCCGGGGCATGGACGCGCGACTGTGGATAGCCACAAGGGCCTTCCGGTGGTCACCGCCGACCGCGCAACGCTCGAAAAGACCGATTTTGCAGCGTTCCGGCCGCTCGCACACCTCCCCATGGGCATGACCGCACATGTTGTGTTTGCCGCCATCGACCCCGTCGCGCCGGCCA
>CAYZMR010000165.1:0-8038 GCA_964479515.1 uncultured Hyphomicrobiales bacterium
CCGGCGGCAAGGCGCTGGTCGCGCCGGGCGACCTCGGTGAGCCGGAGGCGGCGGGGAAGATCGCGGCAGGCATCGCGAAGGAATTCGGGCGGCTCGACATCCTGGTGAACAACGCCGGCGCGAACCTGGTTGACCGGAACTGGGCCAAGCTCACCCCCGAGCGCATCAAGTTCATGATCGACGCGAACCTCAACAGCGCGTTCTATTGCGCGGCCGCGGCGCTTAACATCATGCGCCCGCAGAAGGATGGGCTGCTGATCCACACGGCGTCCTGGGCGGGCCGCTTCGTCGGGATCGTGCCGGGACCGGCTTACATCGCCGCCAAGCACGGCGTCGTCGCGATGAGCTATTCGATCAACATGGAGGAGTTCCAGCACGGCATCCGCTCGACGGCGCTCTGCCCGGCGGAGGTCGCGACCCCGATCCTCAACCTGCGCCCCAAGCCGGTGTCGGCCGAGGAGCGTGCGCAGATGATCCAGCCCGAGCATATGGCGGACCTCATCGTCTATGTGGCAAAGCTTCCCGCGACGGTCTGCATGAACGAGGTCGTCATCAGCCCGACCTGGAATCGCGGTTACGCGCACCTTGCGGGCCTCGGTCCGAGCCGAACTTGAGAGAGTGACCAAGATGAGCACGCCGCGCACCGTCCGCCTGTCGCCGAACGATAACGTCGTGGTCGCGGTCGATCCAATCCCCGAAGGCGCGGCGGCTGCCGGCGTCGCGGCGCGCGCACGCGTCATGCGCGGCCACAAGATGGCGGTCGCGCTTATTTCCCAGGGGGAACCAATACGCAAATACGATCAGATCATCGGCTTCGCCACGGCGCCGATCGCGCCGGGCGACTGGGTGCACACGCATAACGTCGAGATGCACGACTTCGCGCGCGACTACCAATTCGCCGAAGGCGCACGGAACGACGAGATGCTGCCGCCCGAACTGCGCGCGACGTTCGAAGGCTATGTGCGGCCGGGCGGCAAGACCGGTACGCGCAACTACATCGGGATCCTCACCTCGGTGAACTGCTCGGCGTCTGCGGCGCGCTTCATCGCGCGCGAGGTGGAGCGTTCCGGGGTGCTCGCCGATCATCCGGAGATCGACGGCGTCGTCGCCTTCGTGCACGGCACCGGCTGTGGGCTCGCCGCTTATGGCGAAGGCTTCGACGTGCTGCGGCGCACCCAGTGGGGCTACGCGACGCACGCCAATCTCGGCGGTGCGCTGATGGTCGGCCTGGGCTGCGAGGTGTTTCAGATCGACCGCATGAAGGACGAATACGGCCTGGTCGAGGGCGACCATTTCCAGACCATGACCATCCAGGCGACCGGCGGCACCAAGAAGACCGTCGCCGAAGGGGTCGAGCGCATCAAGGCGATGATCCCGATCGCGGCGCGCGCCAGTCGCGAGACGCGGCCGGCCTCCGAGATCACGCTCGCGCTCCAGTGCGGCGGCTCCGACGGCTATTCCGGCATCACGGCGAACCCGGCGCTTGGCGCCGCGGTCGACCAGCTCGTGCGCCACGGCGGCACCGCGATCCTCTCCGAGACGCCCGAGATTTATGGCGCCGAGCATCTGCTCACGCGCCGCGCCGTCAACCGCGCGGTTGGCGAGAAGCTGGTCGAGCGCATCAAGTGGTGGGAAGCCTATTGCGAGCGAAACGGCGGCGAGATGAACAACAACCCCTCGCCGGGCAACAAGGCGGGCGGCCTGACGACGATTCTCGAGAAGTCGCTTGGTGCCGCCGCGAAGGGCGGCACCACGACGATGCGCGCGGTCTACGAATACGCCGAGCCCGTCAAGGACAAGGGCTTCGTGTTCATGGACACGCCGGGCTACGACCCGGTGGGCGCGACCGGACAGGTCGCGGGCGGCGCCAACGTGATGTGCTTCACGACCGGGCGCGGCTCGGCGTTCGGCTGCAAGCCGACGCCATCGGTCAAGCTTGCGACCAACAGCCAAGTCTACGCGAGCATGATCGACGACATGGACATCAATTGCGGCGACATCCTCGACGGCGTGCCGGTCGCCCAGAAGGGCGAGGAGATTTTCAAGAAAGTGTTGGCGGTCGCCTCGGGCGAAGCCACGAAGTCGGAGGACTTGGGCTACGGCGACGCCGAATTCGTGCCGTGGCAGATCGGCGCCGTGATGTAGCGCGCGCCAACGATGAGCCAGCGCCTTGAGGATATGCGGAATAATCCGCGAGGCGATTGGCGGATCGAGGACGTAGAGACGCTCTGTCGAGAGCACGGCATTTTGTGTTCGGCCCCGCGCGGCGGCGGCTCGCATTACAAGGTGGCGCACCCTCGGATGGCCGAAAAACTGACCATCCCTTACAAACGGCCGATCAAACCGGTATATATTCGCAAGTTGATCGCGTTCATCGATGCTGTGAGCAAGCTTGCATGAACAGGCTCGAATATCCCGTCGTGGTCGAGCCACTCTCCGCTGAGGAGGGGGGCGGCTTTGTCGCGACGGTACCTGACCTCCCGGGATGCATGAGTGACGGGGCGACGCCGGAAGAAGCGCTGACTAACGTCCAGGACGCGATCGCGAGCTGGATCGAGGCGGCCAATGACCTCGGCCATGCGGTGCCCAAACCGTCCCGCCGGCTTGCATTGACCAATTGATTCTCATCCGAACGCCAACTGCACCTTCATTGCCTTCGACCGATCCGCCGCCAGCGCGAAAGCGGTGGCCGCATCTGTGAGCGGCAGCGTCGCGGTCAGCAGCGGCATCACTTCGGCGACGCCGCTGCCGATCAGCGCGACCGCGAGGGCGAATTCGGCGTGGAAGCGGAACGTGCCGCGCAGCTCGATCTCCTTCGCCACCACGACATTCATCGGAAGGCTCATCTCGCCGCCCGCAATGCCGATCTGCACGACCACCCCGCCGGGGCGCACCACCGCGAAGCCGCCCGCCAATGCCCGCGCGTTGCCGGAGGCTTCGAACATCACGTCGAACGTGCCCTTGTCGGCCTCGTAACGCGCGAGTGCATCCTTCTCGGAAACGTTGATGGTTACGTCGGCGCCGACGCGTTTGGCCGCCGCGAGCGGCGCGTCCGCCACGTCGGTCGCGACGATCTCAAGCGCGCCCGCCCGCCGCGCCGCGATCACGGTGAGCGCGCCGATCGGGCCGGCGCCGGTCACGAGCACGCGCTTGCCGAAGAGGACGCCGGCGCGGTTGACCGCGTGCAGGCACACGGCGAACGGCTCGGCGAAAGCGGCCTGCGCGGCCGACATCGTCGCCGGCACCGCCACCGCCTGCGCCTCATCGCAGACGAGCACGTCGCGGAATCCGCCCTGGATATGCGGGAAGGGCATCGCGCTGCCGTAGAAGCGCATGTAGAGGCAGTGTTGCTGTTTGCCTTCCTGGCAATAGCGGCAATGTCCGCACGGACGGCTCGGGTTCACGGCGACGCGCTGGCCGGGCTTCACGCGCGCGACGTCGGCGCCCACGCGCGTCACGGTCCCTGCGATTTCGTGGCCGAGGATCATCGGCTCGCGCAGCCGCACGGTGCCGAAGCCGCCGTCGAAATAATAATGCAGGTCGGAGCCGCAGATGCCGCCGGCCTCGATGCGCACCTCGACCTCGCCGGGCCCGAGCGGCGCCTCGGCGACGTGCTCGATGCGAAGGTCTTTTGCCGCGTAGAGCACGGCCGCGCGCATCATGATCCTCCCCGGTTCATGTCGGCATCCTACACCTCTATAATGCGGCGCGCCCCCCGCCACGCCCAGGGACATCCCATGCACAAGCTCTTCGATCTTTCAGGCCGTCTCGCCCTCGTCACCGGCTCGAGCCGCGGCATCGGTCGTGCCATCGCGGAAGGATATCTGGCGGCGGGCGCGCGCGTCGTGGTCAACGGCCGCGACGCCGCGGCTGTGAGCGGCGCCGTGACGGCGCTCGGCAGCAACGCGGTCGCGATGCCGTTCGACGTGACGAAGACCACCGATGTCGAAGCGGCCATCGAGAAGATCGAAAAGGACGTCGGGCCGATCGACATCCTGGTCAACAACGCCGGCATGACCATCCGCCATCCGTTCACGGAGTTTCCGGAAAGCGATTGGCGCAGGATCATCGCGACCAATCTCGACTCGGTGTTCTTCGTCACCCAGTCGGTCGCGCGGCGCATGCTCGCGCGCAAGCGCGGCAAGATCGTCAACACCTGCTCGGTGATGTCGGAGCTCGGCCGCCCGACGATCGCCGCCTACGTCGCGAGCAAGGGCGCCGTGAAGATGCTGACCAAGTCGATGTGCTCGGAATTCGCGCGGCACGGCATCACGGCGAACGGCATCGGCCCCGGTTATTTCCTGACGGAGCTCAATCGCACGCTCAAAGCCGACGAGAAGTTCGACGCCTGGGTCTGCGCGCGCACGCCCGCGGGCCGCTGGGGCAACGTCGAGGAGCTGCAGGGCGCCGCGATCTTCCTCGCCTCGGACGCGTCGTCTTACGTCAACGGGCACATTTTGTTTGTCGACGGCGGCATGACGGCGGTGGTTTGAATCCCTCCCCCGAAGGGGGAGGGTGGCTCCGAGTGAGCGGAGCGAACGAGGAGACGGGTGGGGTTCGCGGCAAACTCCGACCCCACCGGGCGCGCTTCGCGCGCCACCCTCCCCGCTGCGCGGGGAGGGATGAGAAGCCCTACGCCAGCTTCGGTCCGATCGTCACGCTGACCTTGCCGACGCCCTCGACCTCGCAGTCGAGCTTGTGGCCGGGCTGCAGCGCGCTGACGCCGGCGGGCGTGCCGGTCATGATGATGTCGCCCGGCGCGAGCGCGACCATCTCGGAGAGCTTCCAAATGACCTCGGGCACATTCCAGATCATCTGCGCGAGATCGCCGTCCTGCTTCACTTCGCCGTCGACCTTGAGCCAGATACGTCCCTTGCTCGGATGGCCGATTTCGGAGGCCGGCTTGAGCGGCCCGCACGGCGCCGAGCCGTCGAACGCCTTGCCGATCTCCCACGGCCGCTTGATGTTGCGTGAGGCGATCTGCAGGTCGCGGCGCGTGAGATCGATGCCGACGCCGTAGCCCCAGACGCAGTCGAGCGCCTTTTCCTTCGGGATGTTGCGGCCGCCGCTTTTCAGCGCGACGACAAGCTCGACCTCGTGGTGCAGGTCGTTGGTGAGCGGCGGGTAGGGCACGGTGCCGCCGTCATGCACGATCGCGTCGGCCGGCTTGGCAAAGAAGAACGGCGGCTCGCGTTCGTCCTGGCCCATTTCCTTGATGTGTTCGAGATAGTTTCGTCCGACGCACCAGATCCGGCGCACCGGAAACATCTTGGAACTGCCGGCGACGGCGAGGGCGGCCTGCGGCGGTGGCGGAATAACGTAGTTGTCGTTGCTCATCATTGATCCGATTGAGTTTGGAAGGGGCTTTGGGGGAACGGCTTCATTCGGCGGCCGCCGGCGCCTGCTCGCGCAATTGCAGCCGATAGAACGAGGCATAGCGGCCGCCCTTGCGCAGCAGTTCGTCGTGCCGCCCGGACTCGACCACCGCGCCATTCTCGATGACCAGGATGCGGTCGGAATGCATGATGGTGGAGAGCCGGTGCGCGATAACCAGCGTGGTGCGGTCCTTGCAAAGCTCCGCGATCGCGTCCTGCACCAGGCGCTCGGATTCGGAGTCGAGCGAAGCGGTCGCTTCGTCGAGCAGGATGATCGGCGCATTCTTCATGAGCGCGCGCGCGATCGCGATGCGCTGGCGCTGGCCGCCGGAGAGCTGATGGCCTTGCTCGCCGACCGGCGTGTCGTAGCCGGCCGGGAAACCGGTGATGAAGTCGTGGGCGTGCGCGGCCTTGGCGGCGTCTAGGATCTGCGCGTCGGTCGCATCGAGCTTGCCGTAGCGGATGTTGTCGCGGACGCTGCCGCGGAACAGATGCGCGTCCTGTCCCACATAGCCGATCTGGCCGCGCAGAGAGCGGCGCGACACGGCCACGATGTCCTGCCCGTCGATCGTGATCCGGCCGGCCGGTGATTCGTAGAAGCGCAGCAGCAGATTGAACACCGTCGACTTGCCGCCGCCCGAAGGGCCGACCAGCGCCGTCACCTTGCCGGGATCGGCGACGAACGACATGCCGCGCAGCACCGGGTCGTCCGCCCGATAGGCGAAACGAACGTCGGCGAATTCCACGCGCGCGGTCGTGAGTCTGAGCGGCGGCTTGGCCTCGTCGTCGGGCTCGGTCGCGGGGCTGTCCATGACCTCGAACAGCATGCGCAGCCCGACGAGCTGATTGCTGAGCTCGATGTTGAGACGCGCGAGCCGCTTCGCCGGCTCATAGGCAAGCAGGAACGCCGCGAGGAACGAGACGAAGCCGCCGGGCGCAGCGCCGGTCCTGATGACGAGGTATCCGCTGTAGATGACGGCGCACGCGATGGCGAAGCCGCCGAGCGTTTCCATCAGCGGGCTCGCGCGATTGGCGACGCGCGCCCATTTGTCGGCTTCGCGCTGGACGTCGGCGACGCTCGCGTCGAAGCGGCGCCGCATCTCGTCCTCGAGCGTGAACGCCTTGACGACGCGCAGGCCCTGAAGCGATTCCTGCAGCGTTTCGATGATCTGGGTGCCGCCGGTGAACTGCATCTTGGCGATGGCGCGCACGCGGCGGATCAGCTTGCGCATCACCAGCAATGCGGGCGGCGCGATGACGAACACGATCAGCGACATGATCGGGTCCTGCACCGCCATGACGACGAGGAGGCCGAGGAGCGTGAGCACGTCGCGGCCGGCCGACGTGATGAGCAGCCACAGCACCGCGTTCGCCGCCGCGGCGCCGGCGCTCAGGCGCGCGATGAACTCCGAGGAATGGCGGTCGGCGAAGAAACCGACGTTCTCCCGGAGAAGCTTGTCGAACAGGCGGCGCTGGTTGTCGGCGATGATGCGGTTGCCGATCCGCATCATGATCACCTGCTGGGCGTAGGTCGCCGCGCCCTTGAGCGCGAACAGCACGAAGGCCGCGCCGCCGATCCAGAGCACCGCCTGGAAGTTGCGGTTCACATAGGCTTCGTTGACGACGTTGCCGAGCAGGTAGGCGGTCAGCGCCGTGCACCCGGCGGCAGTCATCATCATCAGGAACGCGATGGTATAGCGCCAACGGTGCCGGTAGGCCTGTTCGGTCAGCAGCCGGCGGATCAGCGCCGCTGCGCCGTGCGGGTCCGCGAACAGGGACTGTGAGAGCTTTGCGAGCATACGGCGCGCTCATACCATGGCGGCGGGACGCAAGCCGCCGTACCGGCCGGCCGGCGCCGTTCGTGAGACGTTCCTTGCCCGCCCGAGCGCCGATTTTCAAGTAAAATCAGCGACCTCGCGTCATCGGTTCCGCATCATCAGCTTGCGCTCCCAGCCAAGCGCATCGCGCACGATCACAGAAAGGTCGTCGCGCTGTGGGCGCCATCCGAGAAAAGTACGTGCGCGATCGCAGGACGCGACAATCTGCGCGGGATCGCCGGGGCGGCGCGGCGCGAAGTCCACGCGGAAGTCGGCCCCCGACACGCGCTTGACGGTCTCGATCACGTCGAGCACCGAGAAACCGCGCCCATAGCCGCAGTTGACCGTCGCGGAGGCCCCGTCCGCGCGTAAATGACGCAACGCGTCGAGATGCGCCTGCACCAGATCGCTCACATGGATGTAGTCGCGCACGCAGGTCCCGTCCGGCGTCGGATAGTCGGTGCCGAACACGTCCATCTTCGGCCGCCGTCCGAGCGCGGTCTCGACCGCGACCTTGATCAGATGCGTCGCGCCCTTGGTCGACTGGCCGGTGCGCAGTTCGGGATCGGCGCCGGCGACATTGAAGTAACGCAGGATGATATGTTTGAGGCCATGCGCGGCGCTGGTGTCGCGCAGCATGATCTCGGTCATCAGCTTGGAGGAGCCGTAGGGCGACATCGGCGCGAGCGCGTCGTCCTCGGTCACCGGCACGTGCGCGGGATTGCCGTAGACAGCGGCGGTCGAGGAAAAGATGAAATGCTGCACGCCGCCCTTGACGGCGCACTCCAGAAGCGCGCGCGAATTGACGGTGTTGTTCTTGTAGTAGCCGAGCGGATCGGCGACCGA
>CAYZMR010000166.1:0-3935 GCA_964479515.1 uncultured Hyphomicrobiales bacterium
GCGGCGCTCGCGCGCGCGGGCTCCGAGATCGTGCGCATCACGGTCGACCGCGACGAGGCGGCGGCCGCCGTGCCGCACATCAAGGAGAAGCTCCTGAAGATGAACGTGGACGTGCCGCTGGTCGGCGACTTCCACTACATCGGCCACACGCTGTTGCAAAACCATCCGGCCTGCGCCGAGGCACTCGACAAGTACCGCATCAATCCCGGCAATGTCGGCTTCGGCAAGAAGAAGGACGGGCAGTTCTCCGCCATCGTCGAGATGGCGATCAAGCACAACAAGCCGGTGCGCATCGGCGCGAACTGGGGCTCGCTCGACCAGGAGCTGCTCACCACGCTGATGGACGAAAACGTCAAGTCGCCGAACCCGCAGGACGCGCGCGCGGTGACCCGCGAGGCGATGGTGCAGTCGGCGCTCTTGTCGGCCGCGCGCGCCGAGGAGATCGGGCTGCCGCGCGACAAGATCATCCTGTCGGCGAAGGTCTCGGCGGTCCAAGACCTGATCGCGGTCTATTCGGAGCTCGGCCGCCGCTCCAATTACGCGATCCACCTCGGCCTGACCGAAGCCGGCATGGGGAGCAAGGGCATCGTCGCCTCGTCGGCGGCGCTCGGCGTGCTGATGCAGCAGGGCATCGGCGACACGATCCGCATTTCGCTCACGCCCGAGCCGGGCGGCGACCGCACCGTCGAGGTGAAGGTCGCGCAGGAGCTGTTGCAGACCATGGGCTTCCGCGTGTTCGTGCCGCTGGTCGCGGCCTGCCCCGGCTGCGGCCGCACGACCTCGACCACGTTCCAGGAGCTCGCGCGCGACATCCAGAGCTTCATCCACACCTCGATGCCGGCCTGGAAGACGCAGTATCCGGGCGTCGAGGCTTTGAACGTCGCCGTCATGGGCTGCATCGTCAACGGGCCGGGCGAGAGCAAGCACGCCGACATCGGCATCTCATTGCCCGGCACCGGCGAGACCCCCGCCGCGCCCGTCTTCATCGACGGCAAGAAGGCCGTGACCCTGCGCGGGCCGACGGTTGCGGCGGATTTCAAGAAGATGGTGATCGAGTATATCGAGCGGCGCTATGGGGCGGGCGCGCGGCAGACCGCGGCGGAGTGAGGGACTGGTGCCCGTCTCGAAGCGCCCCGGCCATCAGCAAAGCACGGCTTGTCGGTGCGTCGCCGCGTTCTGATCCGTCTGCTCGCGGTGATCGCCGTCATCGCCATTCTGGCTCTCGCCTTCAACGCCGCGATATCGCGGCTGGTCCCGGCCGGTGAGCCCGACCGATACATTTCGACAATGTTTTCGCCGGCGGGAAACCATAAGGCCGTGCGCGTCACCTATGTGGGCAGCGGATTTGTCGCGTTCTGCACCGACGTGATCGCGGTGCTTCCCTATTCCGCCCCTGACGAGATCGCGGCAAGCGACGAGCGCTATCAGGTCTTGTCGGTCGCGTGTGACACCTTCGCGGATCAACACGCGTCGCCGAAGATCGAATGGCTGTCCGATACCGAACTGCAAATCACCATCAAGACCGTGTCGCCGCAGGCCCGAAAGCCGGAGTTGAAGCCGCACGACGCCTCCGGCGCCATCAGCCTACGTCTGGTGGAGCAGGATTAGGCGGCAGGGCGGACAAGCGAAGTGTCGTTCGCTGCCCGGCGGTCGAGGGCAATGTTGCCGTCATGGGCTGCGTCTGAACGGCGGAAGCAAGCACACCGACATCGGCATCTCGCTCCCCAGCACCAGCGGGCAGCCGCCGCTGCCATCCTCGACATGAGGAACCATGTTCTCACGCAAATCATGTTAGAAGCCGTTCGCCTCGGAAGGGTACGAAGGCCAAATGCACGTTCACCTTTGGGCGCTTATTGGAGCGCAAAATTCGCGGAAGGGCTCGACTATTCGAGCACTAACGGGCGTCGCTCGAGCGAAAGATTTTCAAGTGAAGCTGCGGAGCGGGCATAGTCTCCAAGTTTGGGCCGCCGTGGCGTCGGTTAACGAGCCCGACGATGCGCCATCAGCGGAAGAGTGGCTTCGATCGCTACCTCGAGGTCCCGAGCGCCATAACGTACTCGCGGCATTTAGAATCGACGGAAACTTTGAACGAGGATACTGGCCCGAAGACTACCTGACGACTTTCAACGGTGCTGGTGGACAAATCGAATCTATCGTCACTCTCGGTCAGCAAACGCCTAGTTGGGTGCCGATACTCGGCGCTCCATACGGCGATATGTTA
Source organism: uncultured Hyphomicrobiales bacterium (assembly GCA_964479515.1). Taxonomy (GTDB): domain Bacteria; phylum Pseudomonadota; class Alphaproteobacteria; order Rhizobiales; family Xanthobacteraceae; genus PALSA-894. The sequence continues at coordinate 2,222 of CAYZMR010000166.1, forward strand.
GGGGACAGGCTTCCAACGAACGCAATTGCAGATCAAATTCGATCAATGTGGGGCTGGATGTGAGGTCCGAACGCGCCATCGTCACACAACGACACTATTCCCTTCGGAGCGCCGTTTCACCAGTCGACGAGCGCCAATATGTACGTCTTTATTGACGAGAGCGGTCCCTTTACCGGATTTCACGCTGGGTCAATCAGCGAGTGTAGCCCGGGTTGAGCGCAGCGAAACCCGGGGCGCCATCGCCGATGAGATCGCGTGATCCCGGATTTCGCTTCGCTCAATCCGGGCTACGACAGGGCAGCCCGCGCCCTCAACGAAACGGGGAGCACAGCGTTGGCTAACACGCCCCCTTCACCCCTTGGTCGCGTCGGCGCGCCGGATCAGCCGCGTGAAATAGATCCCAGCCGTGAAGCCGAACACCACGGCGCAGCCCGCGTAGATGAACGCATCGGGGCTGGATCGGAGGAACTTCTCGAACCCCGTCATCGCCATGACGGCGGCGGCGACCGTGCTGATCGCACCGACGACCACGAGTTGCCGCACCGACATTTGCTGGTAAGCGCGTTCGCGCATCTCCTTGAGGCTGAACCCTTTGTCGGTGCGCGGCAGCACCTTGAGCATCGGCGCGAGCTTCCAGACCAGCCACCAGCGCCGCGCCAGGGCGGCCCCGATCATCAGCAGAAACGACAGGATGGACAGCATCCATATGTCGGCGGTCGTTGGCGAATCGTGTCCCGTATAGGCCCACACCGCCAGGGTCGAGAGCGTCGGCGCGCCGAGCAGCACGATCAAGAGGAATGCGACTTGCCAAATGGCGACGTGGCGCGGAACCGCGACCGCGGCAAGCTGCTCCTTCTGATGCTCGGTCACCAGATAGAATCGCGTCGGCCAAACCCAGAAGGACGGCGGCGCGCGGAACACGTAGCCGCCCTCCACCGGCTTGAACATCGCCTCGATGAGCTGCGTCCGCGTGTCGGCCATGTCGCTCCCCCTGTCCTGGAACAGCCTAGCTCCGATTTCATTCGAATCGAAGACGGGCTACGATCGGTTCAACAACGTTCGCCGGAGGAAACACCATGTCCTCGCTCGCCAGCAAGCAAGGGCCGCGCTATCGCCACACATCCGGCGAGGAAGAGCCCTACGAGACCATTGCGGTGGAGAAGCTCACGCCCATCATCGGCGCGGAGATTTCCGGCGTCGATCTCGGCCGGCTCGTGTCCGAGCAAGGCTCGAACCGCCAGATGGACGAGATCCACCGCGCGCTCGCGGAAAATTCCGTCATCTTCTTCCGCGACCAGCACATCACCCCGGCGCAGCATCTCGCCTTCGGGCGCAAGTTCGGCGACCTGCATGTGCATCCGGCGGCGCCGCATGAGGGCGACGATCCGGCGCTGATGAAGATCTATGCCGACAAGGATTCCCCGCGCGCCAACGGCGAGGGCTGGCACACCGACGTCTCCTGCGACGAGGAGCCGCCGATGGGCTCGATCCTCTACATCAAGCAGTGCCCGCCGCGCGGCGGCGACACGCTGTTCGCCTCGATGTATGCGGCCTACGAGTCGCTCTCCGACCGCATGAAGGCCTATCTTGACGGCCTGACGGCCCTGCACGACGGCGAGCCGGCCTATCGCGGGCTCTATGCGAACATGGGCGTGGCCGACAAGCCGACGTACCCTCGCGCCGAGCATCCGGTGGTGCGCACGCATCCGGTGAC
>CAYZMR010000166.1:4035-7982 GCA_964479515.1 uncultured Hyphomicrobiales bacterium
GTCAAGCTCATCGGGCTCTCGCTCGGCTGCCTGCTGTTCGCGGTGCTGGGCGCCGCGATCGCGTTCGGCTACATCCATACCGATCCGCGCGCGCATGTGCGCTGGGTCGGCTGGTTCTGCCTTGCGTTCTTCGGCCTGTGCTTTGCGGTCGGCATGTGGCGGCTGTTCGGGCAGCGCGGCCCGGTGGTGACGATCGCACGCGACGGCATCCGCGACACGCGCGTCGCGGCCGAGTTCATTCCATGGCGCGCGATCGGCGGCATCTCGACCTGGCGGTATCGACAGCAGAACGTGATGGTGCTGGCGGTCGATCCCGCGGTCGAGCGCACGCTGACGCTCACGCGCGCGGCACGCTGGTCGCGCGGCGCGAACCGCGCGCTCGGCGCGGACGGTTTGTGCGTCGCGGCGACCGGCTTGAAGACCAACTATGACACGCTGCTGTCGACCAGCATGGCCTATTGGCAGGCGCGCCGGCCGGCGTGAGGTTAATGACCGAGCGTCGCCGGCGCGCCCGGCTGCCGCAGTGGATGCGCGCGCGCGAAGGGTTCGAGCGCCATGCAGGCATCGTTGACGCGTTTCGCCGTCGGGTAGGGCGCGGTGTCGACGTTGAAGAACGCCGCGCCGGTCATGCCGCTGACGAGGCAAAGGTCCGCCATCGTCACCGCGTCGCCATGCGAGAACCTGCCCGTGTCCGCATCGCGCGCGAGGTGGCCTTCCACCGCCGCGAGGCCCTCGCCGATCCAATGCTTGATCCACTTATTGCGCGCCGCCTCGTCGAGCTTGAGCTCATGCTCCATGAAGTTGCGGATGCGCGGCACCATCAAGGGATGGGAGTCGCTGGCGATGATGCCGCTGAGCGCGCGCACGCGCGCCCGCCCGCGCGCGTCCTTGGGCAGCAGCGGCGGGCTCGGATGCGTCTCGTCGAGATATTCCATGATGGCGACCGACTGGAACAGGATCGGTCCGTCGCCGTCGATCAGCGCGGGCAGCACCATCTGCGGATTGACTTGTCTGTACGCGTCCTGGCGCTGGACGCCCTTCATCAGATCGACGTCGATGACCTCGTCCGGCACGATGCCCTTGAGGTTGAGCGCGATGCGGACGCGGAACGAGGCGAGCGAGCGCCAGAAGGAATAGAATTTCAAAATGGCCTCCCCGGATTTTGCGCGAGCATAGGTGGCATGCCGGCTCTTGTCATTGGCGGCGCGAGCGGGCAATGACGAGCGATAAATCGCCATAAGGAAACGCCATGTCCCGCTTGCCCGATCTCGACCCCGCAAAATTCTCCCCCGAGCAGAAGAAAGTCCACGACGCCGTGATCGCGGGGCCGCGCGGCCGCGTGGTCGGGCCGATCAAGGTGTGGCTGAAGAACCCAGGGCTCGCCGAGCACGCACAGGCGCTCGGCGCCTATTGCCGCTTCGGCTCGAGCCTGCCACCACGGCTCTCGGAGCTCGCGATCTGCATCACCGGGGCATTCTGGAAGGCGAATTACGAATGGTTCGCGCACGCGCCGCTCGCCATCAAGGCCGGTATCGATCCGGCCGCCATCGAGGCGATCCGCACCGGCACCACGCCGAAATTCGTGAAGGCCGACGAGCAGGCGATCTACGATTTCGCGCGCGAGCTCGTGACGACGCGGCGCGTGTCGGACGCGACCTTCGCGCGCGCCAACAAGGAGCTCGGCGAGACCGCCGTGATCGATATGGTCGGCATCATCGGCTACTACAGCCTCGTCTCGGTGACGCTGAACGCCTACGAGATGCCGCTGCCAGAGGGCGAGAAGAAGCCGTTTGATGTGTGATCTTTCTTTCCCCGCTCCCGCTTGCGGGAGAGGGTGGCAAACGCCGAAGGCGTGAGCCGGGAGAGGGTCTTTTCGATAGGCCCCCTCTCCCCGCCGACTTCGTCGGCGACCCTCTCCCCGTTGGGGAGAGGGGAAAGAAGAGAGAGCGGCGCGCCTAAGCCCCGACGACCGCCTTCAGTCCCGCCGCCTCGATGCCGGCGATCGCGCAGGCCTCGTCCTTGTCCGACACGTCGCCCGAGATGCCGACCGCGCCGAGCACCGCGCCGCCCGCGTCCTTGACGAGCACGCCGCCGGGCACCGGCACGAGCCGGCCTTGGCTCACCGTCGCGAGCACGCCGAAGAACAGCGGATTCTTTCCGGCGCGCTCGGCAAGCTCGCGCGAGCCGAAGCCCATGCCGAGCGCGCCCCAGGCTTTGCCGTAGGCGATATCGAAACGGAGGATGCCGGACTTGTCCTCGCGCTTGAACGCGACGAGGTGCCCGCCGGCGTCGAGCACCGCGACCGTCAAGGGCGCGCAACTGGTGTCGCGGCCCTTCTTCAGCGCGACATCGACGATGGTTGAGGCTTGAGCGAGCGTGACTGACATGAAGGCTCCTATTTCTTCGACCAATACACCGAATGGATCGCGGCTTCCTTGCCGCCAAGGCCTGTCGAGGCCGATTCCTCCATGCAGGCCAGCGTCATCTGAACCAAAGGCAGCGAGAGCCCGCGCGCTCCGCCTTCCGCCTGCATCGATTGGAGGTCCTTGATGCAGCCATCGAGATCGAAGGTGACGGGCGTGTCCTCGCCTTTCATCATCTTGGCGACCACCGGACCGCGCACCTTCATCATGTTGGGCGCGCCGGACGTGTCGCAGATGATGTCCATCAGGCGCTCGGGCTCGAGCCCCAGTGGGCGTGCCATCGACAGCGCCTCGCCCAGCGCCTGGTAGTAGATCATCAGCGGCATGTTGATGGTGAACTTCGCGAGCGCGCCGTTGCCCACGGGCCCGACGTGCTCGACGCGGCGGCAGAGCTGCTCCAGGATCGGTTTCGCACGCGCCGCGTCCGCCGGTTCCGCGCCCATGAACCCGAACAGCTTGCCCTGGCGCGCAGGCCCCGTGGTCCCGCCGACCGGACACTCGACGAATGACGCGCCCTCGGCGCGCACGACGGCCGCGAGCGCGGTCGTGATCTCGGGCCGCACTGTGCTCATCTCGATGAACAGCTTGCCGGCGACGTCGCCGACCAGCAGCCCGTGCTCGCCATTGTAGACGTGGTCGAGCGCGACGGCGTCGGTCAGGATCGAGATCACGACCTCGCTATGTTCGGCGAGATCCTCCGGCGTCGCCGCGAGCGTCGCGCCGGCCGCGACAAGCGGCTTTGCCTTGTCGGGAGAGCGATTCCAGACCGCGACCGTATGGCCGACCTCGATCAGCCGCGCCGCGATCGCGGCGCCCATGCGGCCGAGCCCGGCAATTCCGATTTGCAAGAGCGCCTCCCGCTGTGTCCTATTGCGGCCGGTCCGCGCACGAGACGCGAGCGACGGGAGGCATCATGAACGCAGCCAGCGCCAAGGGGCAAGACACCTCCAAAATCGTCGGCATCGTCGGCCTCGGCATCATGGGCGGGGCGATCGCGAAGAATCTCAGCGCCGCCGGATGGCGCGTCGTCGGCTTCGACATCGATGCGGCGCGTTGCGCCGAGGCGAAGGCGGCGGGAGTCGAGATCGCAAAAAGCGCGGCCGCCGTGGCCGAGACCGCCACCACGATCCTCGTGAGCCTGCCCAAGCCCGAAGCGCTGCTGGCGACGGTCGACGCGATCGTGGCGGCGAAGCTGCCGCGCCGCGTCATCGCCGAACTCTCGACCTTCTCGCTCGACGACAAGGCGGAAGCCGAGGAGCGCCTGCGCGCCGGGGGCCACACGATGCTCGATTGTCCGCTTTCCGGCACCGGATCGCAGGCGCGCGCCAAGGATCTCGTCGTCTATGCGAGCGGCGATGCTCAGGCGATCAACGCCATGATGCCGGTGTTCGCGGATTTCTCGCGCCAGGCGCACGACCTCGGCGCCTTCGGCAACGGCATGAAGATGAAGTTCGTCGCGAACCTGCTGGTCGCGATCCACAACGTGGCGAGCGCCGAGGCGATGGTGCTCGGCATGAAGGCCGG
>CAYZMR010000167.1:0-3676 GCA_964479515.1 uncultured Hyphomicrobiales bacterium
GCCTCCCACTGGCCCTTCGGCACCGACAGGATGCCGGCCCAGAAGATCTCCTCGGCGAACGCCGCGAGCACGAGCGAGAGCACCAGCCACAGCACCGCGAAGGACGGGATGCTCAGGCCTACATTGGGCAGGCCGAAATAGACAATCAGCACGATGACGAGCGGCGGCAGCGCGCGCAACATGTCGACGACGATGACGATCAGCACGTTGAGCGGTTTGATCGCAAATGCGCGGACCACGGCGAGCAGAAGGCCGAGCGAAAGTCCTGTGATGACGACCGCGACCGCGATCTCGATCGTGGTGACGACGCCATGCAGGATCGAGGGCAGGTATTGCGCGATCAGGTTCGGCTTGAAGAAGGCTTCGAGGAAGGCGTTCATGACGCGGCCCCGACGTCACAAGCACCGGTGCGTTCCCTCCCCCCTTGAGGGGGAGGGTTAGGGAGGGGGGTCAGGATTGCGCCGGCAGCAGCGCCACCCGCACGACCCCCACCCCCAACCCCTCCCCGCAAGGGGGAGGGGAGCCCACCGCCTGCTTGGCGCGATCTCACCGCACCAGCTCCGCGATGAAGGCCTTCGTCCGCGCCTCCTTGGGCGCGCCGAAGATCTGCTCCGGTGTCCCCTGCTCCACGATCAGCCCATGATCCATGAAGATCACGCGGTCGGCGGCGTCGCGCGCGAAACGCATCTCGTGGCTCACCACCAGCATCGTCATGCCGGCGGCCTTGAGTTGGCGCATGACCGCCAGCACGCTGCCGACCAGCTCCGGATCGAGCGCGGAGGTCGGCTCGTCGAACAGCATCATCACCGGTTCGAGCGCGAGCGCGCGGGCGATCGCGACACGCTGCTGCTGGCCGCCCGACAATTCGCCCGGATAGGACTTCGCTTTCGCCGCGAGCCCGACGCGGTCGAGTGCTTCCGTGCCGATGCGCTCCGCATCGGTCCTCGACTTGCCGGCGACCTTGCGCAGCGCGAGCGTGACGTTCCCGAGCGCGGTCATGTGCGGATAGAGATTGAACGCCTGGAACACCATGCCGACCCGGCGGCGCATCGCGTTGATGTCGGTCGCGCGCGCCATCAGGTCGACGCCGTCGAAGGTGATCGCCCCGCTGGTCGGCTCTTCCAGCCGGTTGCAGCAGCGCAGCAGCGTGCTCTTGCCGGAGCCAGAGGGACCGATGACGAAGACCAGCTCCTGCGGCGCGACATCGAGATCGATGCCGCGCAGCACCTCCGTCGCGCCGAATGATTTACGCAGCGCCCGGACACGGAGGATCGGAGCGGCCACCGCCAGTGTCAGCTACACTCCGGCTTGTGGTCGGTCGGGTCATAGCCCGGCATGCCCGGGACGCCGTAGCCCGGGAACACCGTCACGGCCGCGGAGCCGGGCGCCGGCTTAATGCCGAACCACTTCTCGTGCATCTTGGCGATGGTGCCGTCGAGCTTCATGCATTCGATCGCGTTCTCGACCGTCTTCCGCAGCTCGCCCGAATCCTTGCGGAACGCCGCACCCCAGACCAGCCCGGTCGAATGCAGATACGACAGTTCGAGCTGCGGGTTGTTCTTCACCGCCCAGGCGATCACGGTATTGCCGGCGACGTTGGCGTCCGCGCGGCCGGCGAGCACCGCCTGCACCGCATCGGTCTGCGTGCCGAAGGATTCGACCTTCCAGCCGATCTTCGGCTCGAGCTCGCGCGCCCATGAGTCATAGGCCGAGCCCTTGTTGACGGCGACGGTCTTGCCCTTGAGGTCTTCGAGCTTCTCGATCTTCGGGCCGCCCTTCTTGATCAGGAACTGGAAGTCCGTGTTCAGATAGCCTTCGGTGAACAGCATGTTCTCGGCGCGTTCCTTGGTCACCGTCGTGGGCGCGGCGACGAAGTCATAGGTGCCGGCTTGCAGCGCCGGCACGATGCCGGAGAACTGCGTCGCGTCGATCGTGACCTTGCGCTTGAGGCGCTTTCCGATCTCTTCGGCGAGGTCGATGTTGAACCCCTCATAGCCGCCGCCGAGCTTCGGCATCGCGTGCGGCGCGAAGGTGCCGTCCACGACCGTCTTGAGCGGTGGCGCCTCCTGCGCGAGCAGCGGCGTGGCGCAGAGCAGGCCTGCCAGCAGAAACGCATATCGTTTCATGAGAACCCCCGTTGGACGCTGCCCGGCGTTGACGGTCGATCGTAAGCCTATAGCAGCCCGGCGAAGCCCCACAAGTGAGAGCGCCCGCCGGCCCAGGTCCTACAGACCGAGAACTTTGCGCATCAGTTGATCGAAATCGCGGAGCGGAAATCGCTGGCCATCGGACAGGTCGGTGATGCTGACGTGATCGATCAGCCCCTTGTCGGCATATCCCATCGCGACCTCGAATGCGTCGACGACCTTGTCGCGCTCGATGCTCTCGCCGCCTTCCACGTCCACGCGAAATGCCATGATCGTCCCCAATGAGCGGCGCCTGCCAGCGCCGCCCAAGGGAACATATCAGGCCGTTCTGTGCCGAGCAGCCGCCGGCATCATTTGGCGCCGGTGTAGCCGCACATGCGGAAGTACTTGCAATCGGGATCTTCCCAACCCGAATCGGGGATCTGCGCGCCGCCGACTTTCGGCAGCTTCGGACCCGGATTTGGATTGACGCAGTGCGGGCCGCCGTACTTGCACTCCGCCGCCGCGGGGCTTGCGCTCATGGTGAGGAACGCGGTTGCGGGGGTGGCGATCGTCAGTCCGGCCATGACGACCGCGCGGACGAGCTTACGGGAAGCGAGCGTGAACATGATCGTCTCCTGAGTTTGCAAAAGAGCCTGATTGCTCTTCGATGCTCAGGAGATTAGTCGCGCCGGAAAAGTCGCGATGTGTCGGCCGTCACAAATGAGCGCAATGTCGCCGATCGTCCGTCGCGATGCCCCGTCAGGGCGGACGCCCGCTTGCCGCATCGCGAACACGAACGCCGCTCTCCCCCGTGTTTTGTCCGCCACAGCGGCAGGAAAGCGCAATGACGCGCGCGTGAGGAGCCGATAATTCGGTTGCCGGTCGCGGCGAATTATGGCCTTTCCTCGCGCCGCCAACCGCTCATCAAGGATTTTCGGTAATAATACCAATCTGCTTGAAACAATGGGGATTTCGGCAATGCATCGGCGTTTGTTCTCGGCCATCATGGCGGTCGTCATGCTCGCCATGGGCGCGGCTGGCGCGCGCGCCCAGATGTACGATCCCGACGGGCGCTATCTGGCGGGCAATCCGAAATCGCGCCTCGGCAGCGGCGCCTCGCCGATTCCGCGTTCGACCGTTTCCTATCCGAACAAATACGCACCCGGCACGATCGTGGTGAACACGACGGAGCGGCGGCTTTATCTGGTGCTGAGCGACAGCCAGGCGCTGCGCTATGGCATCGGCGTCGGACGCATCGGTTTCACCTGGGTCGGCACGACCGTGGTGGCGCGCAAAGCCGAATGGCCGGGCTGGACGCCACCGCCGCAGATGCGCACGCGCGTGCGCAACCTCCCAGCCTACATGAAAGGCGGCCCGGACAATCCGCTCGGCGCGCGTGCGATGTATCTCGGGGCATCGCTCTACCGCATCCACGGCTCGAACGAGCCGGAGACGATCGGCCAGGCGGTCTCCTCGGGCTGCTTCCGGCTCGCCAATGACGACGTGATCGACCTTTATGATCGCGTGAAGGTCGGCGCGAAGGTGGT
>CAYZMR010000167.1:3776-7982 GCA_964479515.1 uncultured Hyphomicrobiales bacterium
CGCTCCTGGTTCTCGCCGAGCTCGAGCAGGTAGTCCCAGGTGAAGATGCCGGTCGAATGCAGGTCGTCGAAGGCGAGCCGCACGGCGTAGTTCCCGATCGGGTCGACCGCCGTGATTTCCACGTCCTTCTTGCCCGGGACGGTCTTGCGCTCGTCGGGCGCATGGCCCTGCACCTCGGCGCTCGGGCTCTTGACCCTCAGGTACTCGGCCGGCAGCGCGAAGCTTTTACCTCCCTCGAAGGCGACGGCGAGCGTCCGGCGGTCCTTCGCGAGCCGCAGTTCCGTCGGCCAAGGCCGGGTTTCGTCGGGTTCGGTCAACTTTCAATCCTTTCAAAGGCGCCCTATATCATATTGAATAGCTTGCCAAAGCATCCGGGAACCGACGGGATCCCGGGCGGAGGACGCCACAACCTCAAGCGTCGAGACATATGGGCTTCGAACGCGCCGCAACGATAAAGCCGACGCCGCTGATCGATCCATTTCGGCGCGCGATCACCTATCTGCGCGTCTCGGTCACCGACCGCTGTGACTTCCGCTGCGTCTACTGCATGGCCGAGAACATGGCGTTCCTGCCCAAGCAAGACCTGCTCACGCTGGAAGAGCTCGACCGGCTCTGCGGTGCCTTCATCGCCCGCGGCGTGCGTAAGCTCCGTCTCACCGGCGGCGAACCGCTGGTCCGGCGCGGAATCATGACCTTGGTACGCTCGCTCTCGCGTCGTCTCGGCGAGGGGCTCGACGAGCTCACGCTGACCACCAACGGCTCGCAACTGCCGAAATATGCCGCCGAGCTGGCGGCCTGCGGAGTGAAACGCATCAACGTGTCGCTGGACACGCTGGATGCCGACAAGTTCCGCGCGATCACCCGCTGGGGCGAGCTCGACAAGGTGATGGCCGGCATCGATGCCGCGCAGGAGGCGGGGCTCGCGGTCAAGATCAACGCGGTCGCGCTCAAGGGCGTCAACGAGGACGAGCTCGGCGACCTCGTCGCGTGGGCGCACGGCCGCGGCATGGATGCGACCATCATCGAGGTGATGCCGCTGGGCGACATCGGCGCGGGCCGGCTCGAGCAGTACCTGCCGCTCTCGATGGTGCGCGCGCGGCTGGCGGAACGCTACACGCTGACCGACATCGACCACAGCACCGGCGGCCCGGCACGCTACGTGCGCGTCGCCGAGACCGGCGGCCGGCTCGGCTTCATCACGCCGCTCACGCACAATTTCTGCGAATCGTGCAATCGTGTGCGGCTCACCTGCACCGGCACGCTCTATATGTGCCTGGGACAAGAGGACGCGGCCGACCTGCGGGCGCCGCTGCGCGCCTCGGAGAGCGACGATCTCGTCAACGCCGCGATCGACAACGCGATTGCGCGCAAGCCCAAGGGGCATGACTTCGTCATCGACCGGCGCCACCGGAGCCCGGCGTTGCCGCGCCACATGAGCGTGACCGGGGGATGATCTCCCGGCGCCTGGTCCTGTCGGCCGGCCTGCTCGCAATCCCTTCCGTGGCGTTCGCCGAGGAGCGGTGGGTGACCTACCGCAACACGCGATACGGCACCTCCATCGAATATCCGAGCCGATTCGTCCCGGGGCGCCCGCCCGACAACAATGACGGCCAGAGCTTTTCAGCCGATGACGGCGCGACCCTGCGCGTCTGGGGCTCGCTCAACACCAACGCCTACGATCTCGCCAAGCTCGAGGCCGACATGCGCGAGGGACAGGCGGTCAACGAGATCGTCAGCGGCAGCGACAGGGGCGCGAACTGGTTCGCGTTCACGGGCCGGCGCGGCAGCGATCAGCTCTTCTACCGGCGCTACCTGCTCTCGCACCACGAACTGGTCATCAACGCCTTCGACATCGGCTATCCCGAAGCTTCGAGAGCCACCTACGATCCGATCGTCGCGCGCATCGCAAGATCGCTGCATCCCGGACGCGGCTACCAGATCCAGCGCGCACCTTAGAATTCGGGCGCCATGTGCGATGCGCACTGCGGTCATTCGCCGCCCGTGCTCGACGCCCGCTCCTCGCGCGTGCTAGCGCTCCCGCTCCCGCCGCGGTGAATTCAAGCCCCCTCGCCCGCGACCACCCATCGGAGACCGTCGTGTCGTCAGTGCGCGCAAACCGCCGCGGTATGTTGGCACTTGCCGGCGCGATGGCGACCTTCAGCGTCAACGACATGCTGATGAAGCTGACCGCGCAGCGCTATCCGCTCGGCGAGGTCATCACGGTGCGCGGCGTGATGGCGACCACGCTGGTCGGCATCGTGCTCGCGAGCTTCGGCCATGTCTTCACGCTGCGCGCCGGCTTGCACGGCCTCGTCATCGGCCGCACGGCGCTCGACGGCGCCGCCATGCTCCTGTTCACCTCGGCGCTCATCCACATGCCGCTCGCCTCGCTCTCGGCGATCAATCTGGTCTCGCCCCTGATCCTCACGGCGCTCGCCGTCGTGTTCTTCGCCGAGGAGGTCGGCTGGCGCCGCTGGACCGCGATCGTCGTCGGCTTCATCGGCACGCTGTTCATCGTGAAGCCGACGCCCGGCGCGTTCAATGCGTGGGCGCTGCTCGGCGTCGCGACCGCCTTCGCGGGCGCGAGCCGCGACGTGATCACGCGCAAGCTCGACGCCGGAATCCCGACCGTCGTGATCTCGTTCATGGCGGCGATCGGCTCGACCGCGATCGGCGGCGTCATGGGCCTGTTCGAGGACTGGCGCGCGATGGCGCTGGCCGACGTCGGTCTACTGGCGATCGCCGCGCTGTTCCTTGCGGTCGGGCATTTCTTCGTCGTGATCGCCTTCCGCGACGTCGACGTCGCGGCGATCGCGCCGTTCCGCTACACGCTGCTGATCTGGGCCGGGCTGTGCGGCTATTTCGCGTTCGGCGAAGTGCCGGACGGCTTCGCGATCTTCGGCTCGTTGCTGATCGTCGGGAGCGGGCTCTACGCGTTGCATCGCGAGGTCGTGCGCCGCCGCGCGCTTGCCGCCGCGGTGCCGCCGGGCGAGCCCGGGGCTTAGCGCATGATCCGGAAAAGGCCTGCCCCGGACTTGATCCGGGGTGGGAACCGGTTCTCGGACAAGATCATGCGCAAAAAAATATTCAAGCGGCGGCGCCGAGGCTCGCGATACGCAGGAGGTCGCTGACGTCGAGCAGCGAGGGCGCAAAGCGCACGCCGAAACAGCCGTTCGCAACCCAGGCGACCTCGCCGGCGACCGCGCGCACGCCGTCGAAGGCGACCGTCACCGCCGCTCCGGCGCGGACATCCGCGACGGCGGCGATGCGCGCCCCGCCCCGGCTCACGTCGAATACCCGCGCAAGCACGCGGCGGCCCGCCATGTCCACCGTCGCGCTCACGTCGACGTCGAAACGCGGATAGTCGCGCTGGTCGGCGCGCAGCGCCTGGCGCACGATCGCGGGGATCTCGGCGCGCACGCTTTCGGAGGCGCGCTGCATGTCCGCGGCGACGTGCGCGACCTCGACCGCGTTCTCGCTCGACCGCGTCACCATGCTGGCGATCCCGGTCATGCGCTCGGCCACGTCCGACACGGCCGTATTGGTGCCGCGCACATTGGTCACGAAGCCCTGCGTTGCGGCGCGCTGCTGCTCCATCGCGGCTGCGACAGAGCTGGTCACCTCGGAGAGCTGATCGATCGCTTCCGCGATCGCGGCGATCGAGGTTACGGCGAGGCCGGTCGTCGACTGGATGTCGGCGATCTTGGCGCTGATCTCGGCGGTCGCCTTGCCGGTCTCGGTCGCGAGCGTCTTCACCTCGGTCGCGACCACCGCGAACCCGCGCCCGGCTTCGCCCGCGCGCGCCGCCTCGATCGTGGCGTTGAGCGCGAGCAGGTTGGTCTGTTCGGCGATCGCCGTGATCACGCCGACGATGTCGCCGATGTCCTTCGCGGCCTTCGCGAGCGCGCCGACGGTCGCGCGCGAGTTCGCGGCGCGCTCGACCGCGCTGCGGCCGATCTGCGAACCGCGCCGGATCTTCTCGGCGATGCCGTCGATCGCCGCCGTCACCTCGTCGGAGAGCCGGGTCGCGTCCTCGTTCATGGCGCGCGAATGATCGGCGGCGCGCGCCGTCTCGCTCGAGGCCGCATGGACGGCCGCGAGCGCGCCGCGCATGTCGGCGGTCTTGGCGCGCAGCACCGCCGAGCCGTCGACCACGGTGCGCAGGCCGCGCTCGGTCGCGGCATCGACCTCGCTCGCCATGTTGGA
>CAYZMR010000168.1:0-7979 GCA_964479515.1 uncultured Hyphomicrobiales bacterium
ATTCGCGGAACACGCGGCCGACCATGCCGCCCATCAGCAGCACCGGGATGAACACCGCGATCAGCGAAAACGTGATCGACACGATGGTGAAGCCGATCTCGCGCGCGCCTTTCAGGGCGGCCTCGAACGGCCGCATGCCGCCCTCGATGTGGCGCACGATGTTTTCCAGCATGACGATCGCGTCGTCGACCACGAAGCCGACCGACAGCGTGAGCGCCAGCAGCGTCATGTTGTTGATCGAGAAGCCGAACGCATACATCGCCCCGCAGGTCGCGATCAGCGAGATCGGCACCGCCAGCGCCGGAATGACGGTCGCCGAGACCGAGCGCAGGAACAGGAAGATCACCAGGATGACCAGCCCGATCGCGATCATCAGCGTGATCTGCACGTCGTCGACCGAATCGCGGATCGAGATCGAGCGGTCGTTGAGCACTTCCATGCGGATCGCGGCTGGGATCTGCGCCCGGTAGGCCGGCAGCCGCGCTTTCACCGAGTCGACGACCGAAACCGTGTTGGCGTCGGGCTGACGCTGGATCGCCAACACGATTGCGCGCTCATTGTTGTAGGCGCCGGCGATCTGGTCGTTCTCGACGCTGTCGATCACGCGCGCGACCTCGGAGAGCTTGACCGGCGCTCCGTTGCGGTAGGCGACGACGACCGAGCGGTAATCCGCGGCCCTGAACATCGCGCCCGAGGCGATCAGCGTGACGTTCTGCTTGTCGCCGGTGATCGTGCCGACCGGCGTGTTGGAGTTCGACTTCGAGACGACGGTACGGATGTCTTCAAGCGAGATGTTGCGCGCCGCCGCGGCGACCGGATCGACCTGCACGCGCACGGCATATTTCTGCGCGCCGTAGACGAACACCTGCGCGATGCCGGGAAGCTGCGAAATCTGCTGCGCGAGCGTGATCTCGGCGTAGTCGTCGACGGTCGAGAGCGGCAGCGTCGACGAGATGAGGCTGATGTAGAGAATCGGATAGTCGCCCGGGTTCACTTTGCGGAACGAGGGCGGCGTCGTCATCTCCACCGGCAGGCGCCGCTGCGCCACCGTCAGCGCGGTCTGCACGTCGAGCGCAGCCCCGTCGATGTTGCGGTTGAGGTCGAACTGGATGACGATCGACGTGGTGCCGAGCGCGGACGTCGAGGTCATCGACGTGATGCCGGCGATGGTCGACAGCTGCCGCTCGATCGGACCCGCGACCGAGGCCGCCATCGTCTCGGGGCTCGCGCCCGGCAGCGTCGCGGTGATCTGGATGGTCGGGAAGTCGACCGCCGGGAGCGCCGCGACCGAGAGCAGCCGGTAGGCGAAAATTCCGAACACGATCAGCGACGCCGTCAGCAGCGTCGTCATGACGGGCCGACGGATACAGGCTTCGGAAATGCCCATCGTCAGGCTCCGGCTTTACGCTCGCGCACGGTCACGCGCACTCCGTCGGTGAGCAGCAGGTGCCCGTTGGTCACGACCGTCTCGCCGCCGGAAAGCCCGGATTCGATCACGGTGTCATCGCCGACCACGCGGTTCACGGTCACGGCCTGAACCTTGGCGACGCCATTGGCGACGATGAAGACGAAGTTTCCTTGCTGGCTCACCTGCACGGCGGTGGACGGAACCACCACCGCGCGCTCCTGGCGCAGCGTCAGGCGGATATTCACGAGCGTGCCGGGCCAGAGGACTTCGTCCTGGTTCGGCATCGTGGCGCGTACGGTCGCCATGCCGGTGGTCGCGTCGACGGCGTTCTCGATCATCGTGACGGCGCCCGGCGCGCGGGCGTCCGAGCCCGGGATCGTCGCGTCGATGGTCGCGCTTTCGGCGCCGATCGCCTTGCGGATGTCGGGCAGATAGCGCTGCGGCACCGCGAAGCTCACATAGATCGGCGAGAGCTGGTTGATGACCGCGATCGGCATCGTGTCGGCCGAGCGCACGAAGTTGCCGACCTTGACCGCCGCCGCGCTGATGCGTCCCGTGATCGCGGCGGTGATCGTGCAGTAGCTGAGCTGCACGCGCAGATTCTCGAGCGCCGCCTCATCCGCCTTGATGGCGGCGCGGAACGTGTCGGCCTGCGTGCGCGAATTGTCGAGATTGGTGACCGGCGTCGCGCCTTTGAGGACGAGCTCGCTGTAGCGCCGGAAATCGCGCTCGGCGCCTTCGAGCTGCGCCCTGTCGCGGGCGATATTGCCTTCGGCCTGGCGGATTTGGGCTTCGAGCGCGCGGCTATCGAGCGTGACCAGCACGTCGCCGGTCTTGACGCGCGCGCCATCGGCGAACTTCACGTCCATGATCTCGTTGTCGAGCCGCGATTTGATGGCGACGCTCGCCATCGGCGTGACCGTGCCGAGCGCGTCCACCTGCAGTGGCACGATCTTCGACTCGGCGGTCGCGACCTCGACCGCGACGGAACGTTCCGCCGGCGCGGGAGCCTGCGCGACCGCGCTCTGCGCGTTCCACAGGTACGGATACCATTTCCAGGTCGCTGCCGCGGCGGCCGCCACGGCAATGACGACTACGACACCCAACGTGCGTCGCTTCATTGCAAACAACCCGCACGGGCGCGCAGCACCCGGCCTTCCCTCTGGAACACTGTCCGGCCCCCGTTCGAGCCGCCCCCAACCGGATCACCTTACATCAGGTAACCCAGCCCGCGCACCTAGCATATTCATCATGCACAACGCACGGGGATTCGCGAAATCGAACTGCCGAAACCTGGCGCAAAACGGCTTTCGCGGCGCCGCAAAGTTCGCCATGGTGCGGCCCGTCACCGCAACGCAGCCGCCGGGCATGATCGTCGCCACCTGGAATGTGAATTCGATCAAGCAGCGAGGCGAAAACCTCGCGGCCTGGCTGCGCGAGCGCCAACCCGACATCGTCTGTCTGCAGGAAACCAAGACCCAGGACGACAGCTTTCCGCGCGAGCCGATCGAAGCGCTGGGCTACAACGTCGCCATCCACGGCCAAAAAACCTTCAACGGCGTTGCGATCCTCTCGAAGCTCCCGTTCGACGAGGTGACGCCGCGGCTGCCCGGCGACGAGGGCGACGACCATGCGCGCTTCCTCGAAGCGGTGGTGTCGACGAAGACTGGCGCGCTGCGCGTCGCGTCCATCTATCTGCCCAATGGCAACCCACCGAATACGGATAAATATCCGTACAAACTCAAATGGATGGATAGACTTCTTAAATACGCGCACGAGCGCATGAAACTGGAGGAGCCGCTCGTGCTTGCGGGCGATTACAACGCGATCCCGGCGCCGAGCGACGTGCACAATCCCGAGCTCTGGGTGAACGATGCGTTGTTCCTTCCGACCACGCGCGCGAAGTTCCGCGCGCTCGTCAATCTGGGACTCACCGATTCCATCCGCGCGGTCAGCGACGAGCCTGGCCTCTACACCTTCTGGGATTATCAGGCCGGCGCCTGGCAGAAGAACAACGGCATCCGCATCGACCACCTGCTGCTCTCGCCGCCGGCCGCCGACCGCCTCGTGACGGCGGGCATCGACAAGCATGTGCGCAGTTGGGAGAAACCGTCCGACCACGTACCGGTGTGGATCGAGCTCGCGCTCGAGGCACGTTAACCGATTTTGCAATTTGGGGGAGCGGACATGCCCCGATCGCCGATCGCGATGTCGCGGCGCAGCCTCGCCAAGCTCGGCGCCGCGTTCGGGCTTGCGGCGATGACCGGCGAAGCGGCCGCGTCCGCCGACGACATGGTGCTGGACAGCGGCACGATGGTGCCGATGCGCGACGGCGTGAAGCTCGCGACCGACATCTATCGGCCGGCGCGCGACGGCAAAGCGCTCGATGGCCGTTTCCCGGTGATCCTGGAGCGCACGCCGTACGGCCGGACCCATGTCAGCCGTTCGGAGCGCACCGCCGGCGACCCGAAGCCGAAGAACCGCGCCGAGGTCGCGCGCTTCTTCGTCAGCCGCGGCTATGTGGTGATCTACCAGGATTGCCGCGGGCGCTACGATTCCGAAGGCGAGTTCGTCAAATATCTCAGCGACGGGCACGACGGCTATGATTGCTGCGCCTGGATCGTCGGCCAGCCCTGGTGCAACGGCAAGATCGGCACGATGGGCCTCTCCTACGCGGCGCACACGCAAGGCGCGCTCGGCTGCACCAATCCGCCCGGCGTCGCGGCGATGTTCCTCGACAGCGGCGGCTTCTCCAACGCCTATCAGGGCGGTATCCGCCAAGGCGGCGCGTTTGAGTTGAAGCAGGTGACCTGGGGCTACAACAACGGCCTCGTCAGCCCCGCGGTGCAGAACGATCCAGTGCGTCTCGCCGCCATGAAGGCGATCGATCCCCGCGCCTGGTTCGCCCGCATGCCGTGGAAGCGCGGCCACTCGATGCTCACCCCGGTGCCGGAATATGAGAACTACGTCTACGACCAGTGGGAGCACGGCACCTTCGACGATTTCTGGAAGCAGCTCGGCATCTACGCGGCCGGCTATTACGACGCGTTCTCGGACGCGCCGATGGTGCACATGTCGTCCTGGTACGACCCCTACCCGCGCACGGCGACCGAGAACTACATCGGACTGTCGCGGCGCAAGAAGGGACCGGTGCGGCTGATCCTCGGCCCCTGGACCCACGGCGACCGTTCGCTCACTTACGCCGGCGACGTGGATTTCGGCGCGGCCGCGACGCTCGATGGCTCGCTCGCGCCCGACTACCTGACCATCCGGCTGCGCTGGTTCGACGCCTGGCTCAAGGGCGAGAACAACGGCGTCGCCGACGAACCGGCGGTGCAGCTCTTCGTGATGGGCGGCGGCAGTGGACGCAAAAACGCCGCCGGGCGCCTCGACCATGGTGGACGCTGGCGCGCCGAGCGCGACTGGCCGATCCCGGACGCCCGCAACACGCCCTATTATCTGCATGGCGACGGCACGCTGGCGCCGCAGCGCCCCGCCTCCGGCGCGACGCCGGTGTCATTCGACTTCGACCCGGACCATCCGGTGCCGACGATCGGCGGCACGGTGACGTCGGGCGAGCCGGTGATGCACGGCGGCGCCTTCGACCAGACCGAGGGGCCGCGCTTCTTCGGCTCGCGCGAGCCGTACATGCCGCTCGCCGCAAGGCCGGACGTGTTGGTGTTCGAGACGCCGGTGCTGACCGAGGACACCGAAGTGACCGGCGCGATCGCCGCGAAGCTGTGGGTCGCGTCGGACCGCCCCGACACCGACATCACCATCAAGCTGATCGATGTGTATCCGCCGTCGGCCGACTATCCGTCGGGCTTCGCCATGAACCTCACCGACGGCATCCTGCGGCTGCGCTATCGCGTGTCCTGGGAGAAGCCCGATATGCTGGAGCCGAACGTGCCGGTCGAGATCACCGTGGAGGCATTCCCGACCGCGAACCTGTTCAAGGCCGGCCACCGCATCCGGCTCGACGTGTCGTCGAGCAATTTTCCGCATTTCGACGTCAACCCGAACACCGGCGCACCGGAGGGCCGCGGCCTGACGCGGCAGATCGCGCGCAATACGATCTATCTCGACGCCGAGCGGCCCTCCCACGTCGTGCTGCCGATCATTCCGGCGCGCGCGGCCCGCGGATAGGTGAACGCCCGATGCCAGTCTACGTGCCGGACGGCACCAAGTGCCCTCAATGCAAACATGATCGGTTTGGAGGTCCTTTCGACGGCGGCTCTGACTCGCTGATTCAGTGCATGGCCTGCGGCCATGAAACCACCAAGCGGGAGGCGCACCGCGCAGCGAATGAAGAATGGCGCGTCGCCAATCTGAAAGCGGCTAGGCACGAACCGAATCAAGCGCGGCGGCACACGGAAGCGGTCGCCGCTATTTTTGACCGGATCATCCGAGCCAAGCCCCAATCCAAGTGAATTTCGCCGCGCGAATGATCGGGGCAATCACGATGCTCACCGCAACGCATGAGGCGACCGCGCAGGCCGTGGTGGGTTGCGCCAAGGTCGTCTAAGCTGCCGCCGACATCGTTCGGGGACGACCTTGCGAGCGCGCTGGAAGCAAGCCGGCTTGATCCTCCTGAGCGCGTGCACCGTCGCGATCGCCTTTGCGGCCTATCTCAAACTGTTGGGCGTGATCGGAAACCGTTCGGCGTTCCTGGGTTACGCCGGAATGGGGATCATCTGCCTCGCGGCCTATCTCGCCGCCGTGAGATGGATCGAGCGGCGCGTTCCGACCGAATTGTCGCCGCGCCACGCGCTGCCGGCCTTCGCGGCTGGATCGGTCGCCGGCATCGCGCTGTTCTCGCTCGTGATCGCCGTTCTTCTGGTCGCGGGCGTCTATCGACCGCAGGAATGGATCGGCTTCGATGGAATCGGGTTCGCGTTCCTGTTCTGGCTCGCGGTCGCCGTCCAGGAAGAGATCCTTTACCGCGGGCTGCTGTTCCGGCTGTGCTCCAGGATTGTCGGGACTTGGGGCGCGCTGCTGCTCAGCGCGGTCGTGTTCGGCGCCTCGCACGCGATCAATCCCGGCGCGACCTTGGTGGGTCTCCTGTCGACCGCGCTCGCGGGCATCTTGCTCGGCGCGGCCTACGCGCTCACGGGACGCCTCTGGCTGCCGATCGGATTCCACACCGGCTGGAATTTCGCGCAAGGCTCGGTGTTCGGCCTGTCGGTCTCCGGCAACGACAGGGGCTCCGGTCTGATCGCCGCGACGTTGGAGGGCCCGGATATCTTGACGGGGGGACGCTTCGGACCGGAAGCCTCGATTGTGGCGGTGATCATCGTGCTGGCGAGCGCGGCATTTCTGCTGTGGCGGATTGCCGAGCTGCGGCGTGCAGAGCCGCCGATCTGGAGCGATGTCGAAGGGGCTGCCGCCACTGACACCGCGTCTTGAAAGCCGCATCGTCCTGACCCACGCGGCCATGATCGCGTCCGACGCTGCTCGCTTGCTCTTCCTCGCGACTGCCCCCCTGAGGTAGGCTGGTTCGAGAGCGAAGAACACGGAGGCTCAATCCGGCCCGCTCGCACTGGGGGGCAACATGAAAGCGTCACGCCGGCGCATTCTGCGGCTGGCTGCGGGGGCGGTGGCGCTCCCGGCCATCTCGCGCAACCTCTTCGCACAATCCTATCCGGTGAGGCCGCTCCGCTGGATCGTCGGATTTGCCGCTGGCGGCGGGGGCGACATCATCACGCGCATCATGGCCGCGTGGCTCGCCGAACGGCTCGGCCAATCTGTCGTCGTCGAAAACCGGCCGGGCGGTGCCAGCAACATATCGGTGCAGCAGGTGGCCAATGCCCCGGCCGACGGATACACGCTGCTGTGGCTCGCCTCTTCGGCGGCGATCAACGCCTCGCTCTACGACTCGCTTCCCTTCAATCTTGTGCGCGACATCGCGCCGATCGCCGGCTTGGTTGATTTTCCGCTGGTGATGGTCGCGAACCCTTCGCTGCCCGCGAAGACCATCCCCGAGCTGATCGCGCTGGCGAAGGCCGAACCGGGCAAGATCACGATCGGCTCCTACGGCACCGGGTCCACCTCGCACGTGGCGGGCGAACTGTTCAAGATGATGGCCGGAATAAACATGATTCATGTGCCGTATCGCGGCGGCGCCCCGATGATGACCGACATCATGGCCGGACAGGTGCAGGTCGGCATCGACGTCTCGACCGGCGCGCGCCCACCGGTCCAATCGGGTGCGGTGCGCGCGCTGGGGATCTGCGGCGCGCGGTCGAGCATGTTTCCGGGCGTGCCGAGCATCGGCGAAAGCGTGCCCGGTTACGATGCGAGTGCCTGGGGCGGCGCCGGCACGACGCGGGGGACGCCGCCCGAGATCATCGAGAGACTGAATCGCGAGTTGAATGCCGGGCTGGCAAATCCGGCCGTGAAGGCGCGGCTCGCCGATGTCGCAACCACGCCGCTGGTGTTCGCCACGAAGGAGTTCGAGGCCTATGTGGCGGCGGAAGTCGAGAAGTGGAGCAAGGTCATCAAGCACGCCGGAATCAAGCCCACGTAGTCGGGTTGGCTCTTCGCGCTGATCGCGGATGCGCCGTGCTCGGCG
>CAYZMR010000169.1:0-3012 GCA_964479515.1 uncultured Hyphomicrobiales bacterium
CGTGATCGTGCCGGTGTTCACGAGCTATCTCGGGCACAAGCACTTCTCGTTCGCGGCGCGCGAGGGGTAGTGGATCTTGCAGACGCCTCGCCAACGGCATGCATAACGAGAAGGGCCGCGGAATCCGCGGCCCTGTCGATATTTTCTGAATTCTAAACGCCTGAGGCGCTGGACGATCAGTAACGCGCAACGATCGGGCCAGCCCAGTCGAACCGGTAATTGAGCTTGAACAGGACCTCGGAGGTCTGCAGGTCCTTGTGGCCGGTCACCGTCTGATTGAGGCATCCCACGCCGCCGGCGACGGCGGTCGTCGGGCCGCAGATGCCGGCGACGGAGCCGAGGTTGAAGTCACCCTTCTGGTAGGAGGTAAAGCGGTATTCCGCCCCGATGTCCCAGTTCTTGGACAGCGCATAGGCGGCGCCGGCGCCGACCGTGAAGCCAACCAGGACCTTGGAGTCAGATCCAGACGAGGCCGGGTAGGGACCCGGCGCGCCGTTGGTGAACACCCCGATGGTCGGGATGAAATTGGCATCCATCTTCACGCCGGCGAACGCGATGCCGCCGGTTGCGTAGAGGAGGATGCGATCGAAGGAGCGGCCGACGATGCCGCGCACGGACGATTCCCAGCGCATGCGGTCGGTGAAGCTGTCGCCGGGTACAAACGTGGTCCCGATGCCGCTGGGCGCGGTCACTGCCGTCGTCGCGCGCAGATTGGTCCAATCGAAATCACCCTCGATGCCGTAGACCCAGTGGCCCGCGGTTTCCCAGCGGCAGCCGATCTGTGCACCAATGGCTCCGGAATCACCGTTTGTCCTGCCGAGATCGACGCGGTCCAGGGGGGCCGTCAAGGTTCCGATCCCAGGGACGTTCCCCGTCGTCGTCGGTACGTCGGCCGAATCGCGGAACCGGCCCCATTTCCAGCCGCCATTGGCGCCGACGTAGCAGCCGGACCAGTTGTAGGTGACGATCAGCGGCGGCGCCTTCACGGGCAAATCCGCCGCGAATGCGGGACCGGCCGCCGCCGCCGCAAGCGCGAGGGTTCCCAAAACCCACTTGTTCATCGCCGTCCCCTATGGGCAAAATCAACCACATGGAGAATAGCCGAACAGCAGTTCTTTACTGCCGCATTTCGGCAACATTGCACTGAAATCGACTGGGGGTCTGGACGAATGAGGCGCACCCCGCCAGGGCGCCGAAGTTCCTCGGCGCGGGGTGGGTAATGGATATGCTAACGAATGTATCGTAATCGTAGGCCATCGATGTCCGTACCGACCATTGGTAGAGGCCTTTCGCGCCCATGATCTTCTCACGCCCGCCCGCCGGCGCCCGCCGCGTGTCTTCCGAACTCCGGGAGGCGCTATGGGCCTGCCGGTTCGCCTTCGCCGGCGTGGCGGTGATGAGCGGCGTGATCAATATTCTCTATCTGACCGGCTCGTTCTACATGCTCGAGGTCTATGACCGCGTGCTGCCGAGCCGCAGCATCCCGACCCTGATCGCGCTGTCGATCCTGGCGGTCGCGCTCTATGCGTTTCAGGGCGTGATGGACATGATCCGTTCGCGCGTCCTGGTGCGCATCGGGGCGGCGCTCGACGAGCGCCTGAGCGGGCGCGTGTTCGACGCGGTGCTGCTGATGCCGCTGCGCACGCGTCTGCCGGGCGACGGCCTCGCTTCGCTGCGCGACCTCGAGCAGGTTCGCGCCTTTCTCTCCAGCACCGGTCCCTCCGCGCTGTTCGACCTGCCGTGGATGCCGATCTATCTCGCGGTCTGCTTTCTGTTTCATCCGTACATCGGCATTGCGGCGCTGATCGGCGCGATGATCCTGGCGAGCCTGACGATCTTCACGGAGTTTCTGACGCGCAGCCCTTCACGGTCCGCCATCACCCACGCGGCCATGCGCAGCACGCTCGCGGAAGCGGGACGGCGCAATGCCGAAGTGGTGCGGGCCTTGGGAATGAGCGGCCGCATGGCCAACCTGTGGGGCGACGCGAACGCCAAGTATATGGCCAACCAGCAGCGCGCCGCCGACGTCGCGGGCGGGCTCGGCGCGCTGTCGAAGGTGCTGCGCTTTGCGCTGCAGTCGATGGTGCTCGGGCTCGGCGCCTATCTGGTCATCCAGCAGCAGGCGACCGCGGGCATCATCATCGCGAGCTCGATCCTGGTCTCGCGCGCGCTTGCGCCGGTCGAACTGGCGATCGCCAATTGGAAAGCCTTCGTGTCGGCGCGCCAGAGCTGGCGGCGCCTGTCCGAATTGCTGGGCGTGCTGGCGCAAGAGGGCGAGCCGATGACGCTGCCGGCGCCGCGCACGAACCTGATCGTCGAGAGTGTCGCCGCCGCGCCGCCCGGCGTGCAGCGCGTCGTGGTGCAGGACGTGAGCTTCGTGTTGAAGGCCGGACAGGCGCTCGGCATCATCGGACCGAGCGCGTCGGGCAAGTCATCGCTCGCGCGGCTCATCGTCGGCGTATGGGTGCCGGTGCGCGGCAAGGTTCGCATCGACGGCGCCGCCATGGACCAGTGGGCGTCGGGCGAGCTCGGAAAGCATATCGGCTACCTGCCGCAGGACGTGGAGCTGTTCGCCGGGACGGTGGCGCAGAACATCGCGCGCTACGAGCCGGATGCCCCCTCCGATGCGGTGATCGCGGCCGCCAAGACCGCGAACGTGCACGATATGATCATCCGGCTTCCGGAAGGCTATGACACGCAGATCGGGGAGAGCGGTGCGGTGCTCTCGGCCGGCCAGCGCCAGCGCGTCGCGCTCGCGCGCGCGCTCTATCGCGATCCGTTCCTCGTGGTGCTCGACGAGCCGAATTCCAACCTCGACGCCGAGGGCGACAAGGCGCTGACCCAGGCGATTATGAAAGTACGCGCGCGCGGCGGCATCGTGATCGTGATTGCACACCGCCGCAGCGCGTTGACGGCGGTCGACCAGGTGCTGGCCCTGCTCAATGGCAAGCCGCAGGCGTTTGGACCGCGCGATGACGTGCTGGCGAAGCTGTTCCGTCCGCAGCCGGCGCC
>CAYZMR010000169.1:3112-6039 GCA_964479515.1 uncultured Hyphomicrobiales bacterium
CGCCCGCCGCGGACGTGCCTGCGGTCATCATCAGCCCGGCGGCGGCAACCGCGGCGGCCGCAGGCAGCAATGCGGCCCTGCGTCTGGTCGGCGAGGGTACGGGAACGGGATCATGAGCAAGCAACCTCTCAGCCCGGCGCGACGTTCGATCCGCCGCCACCTCATGATCGGGATCGCCACCGCGGCGTTCCTGGTCATCGGAGTCGGCGGCTGGGCCGCCACCACGGAGTTCGCCGGCGCGGTCATCGCGCAAGGCCAGCTCGTGGTCGATTCAAGCGTCAAGAAGGTGCAGCACCCGACCGGCGGCGTGGTTGGCGAGTTGCGGGTGCGCGACGGCGATCGCGTTCATGAGGGCGACATCATCGTCCGGCTCGACGACACGCAGACGCGCGCGAACCTGCAGATCGTGATCAAGGGCATCTGGGAGCTTCTCGGCCGCAAGGCGCGCGAGGAGGCCGAGATCGAGGGCCGCGACACCCTTGTGTTTCCGGCCGAGCTCACGGACCGCACCGACGACGCCGACGTCGCCTACATCATGAACAGCGAGAGGAAGCTGTTCGAGATCCGCCGCAACGCGCGCGAGGGCCTGAAGTCGCAGTTGAACGAGCGCACGGTGCAGTCGGAAGAAGAAATCCGCGGCCTGGTCGCGCAGGTCGAGTCCAAGGACAAGCAGATCGTCTGGATCAAGAAGGAGCTGGAGGGGGTCAACGACCTCTGGAACAAGCAGCTCGTGCAGTTCAACCGCGTGACGCAGCTCGAACGCGAGGGCGCGCGCCTCGACGGCGAGCGCGGCCAGCTGGTCGCCTCGATCGCGCAGTCACGCGGCAAGATCGCCGAGACCAAGATCCAGATCCTCCAGATCGACCAGGACATGCGCACCGAGGTCGGCAAGGACCTGGCCGACATCCGCGGCAAGATGGCGGAACTGATCGAGAAGCGCGTCTCCGCCGAGGATCAGCTCAAGCGCGTCGACATCCGCGCCCCGCAGGACGGCATGGTGCACCAGCTCGACGTCCACACGGTAGGCGGCGTCATCACGCCCGGCCAGCAGATCATGCTGATCGTGCCCGAAGCCGACAAGCTGGTCGTCGAAGCCAAGGTGCAGCCGCAGGACATCGATTCGCTGCGCATCGGCCAGCACGCCGTGCTGCGCTTCACGGCCTTCAATCTGCGCACCACGCCCGAGCTCGACGGCACCGTCATGGTGGTCTCGGCCGACATCACGCAGGACCAGCGCACCGGCGTGAACTACTACACCATCCGCATCGCGGTCCCGAAAACCGAGATCGCCCGCCTCGACGAGCTCAAGCTCGTGCCCGGCATGCCGGTCGACGTGTTCGTGCAGACGAGCCCGCGGACGATCATCTCTTACGTGGTGCGGCCGTTCCACGACCAGATCGTCAAGGCCTTCCGCGAGCGGTAAGCGCTGACGCGGTCCAGCCGACCGGCCGCCGCCTGCAGGCCTTGCGCGACGACGCAGCCCGACGACAGATCGCTTGAGAGCAGTACGACGGTCTCAGCCGGCGAGGGGGCGACCTTGACGTAGCCGCGCCATGGCCGCCGGTGGCTCGCCGAATAGGGGTCGTCGCCCGGTACCCAGCTCCACAGGGCGACCCGCGCATAACCGATGACCGTCCGGTCCGGCCCGATCACGACCAGGCGGTCGCCGAACTTCGCCGCGGTGTCGGCCGTGATCCAGCCGCCGATCGCCCATCCGCCGTCGTCGGGCGCGCCTGCCGCTACGGCGCGTGTCGCAAGCGCCCCGCCGCGGCACTCGCTCCTGTCCTCGATCCGCACCTCCGGCGGCAAGGGCTTGCCGAGCCAGCCGGCCCAGGGCTCGGCGCCGAACGACACGCGCGCATCCTTCTGCACGTGCGCCATCTGCCACACGTAATCGACATTCGGGAAGATCGTCAGGAGCGTCTCGGCATCCTTGACGTTCGCAAGCAGCGCCGTCTGCGCGTTGCGCCATGCGTCCGTCCTCAGCCCGGCCCCCAGCAATTCCTCGCGCTGGGCCGTCGCAAGCAGCACCAGGACGCAAGCGCCGAGCGCGCCGAACACGATGCCGGGCCAGCGTCCGGCCAGCCGAGGCGGCCAACGGGTCATCAGCAGGATCGCAAGCGCCGACGCGAGCGCGGCGAATCCCGCGCCGTAGCGGCTCGACAGAGCCTGGTCGATGGAAAAATTCGCCCGTCCGAGCGCGGTCAGCGCGGCCGTCCCGACCACGAAAAGCGCGGTGGACAGCAGCGCGACCTGCATCGTGTTCGTCCGCCCACGAAGCATCGCGATGGCGAGCGCCGCGACGATCACGACGATCACCGTCCCGGACACGAACGCGAGCCAGAGCCGCGTGGAGAAGTCCGGCGTCCCGGCATTGGCGTTCGGGAGGATCGATTGGCCGACCGGCCCGCCCAGATAATCAATGATGTAGCGTGCGATGCGGTGAATCATCCGCAGCGATGCGAGCGGATCGGCGTGGCCCGAAGGCCTCGTATATCCCACAAGATAGAGACCGATCGCGATCAATCCGAGGGCCGCGCCCGCGATGATCGCTACCCGCGACAGCCGCATCCAGACCGCGGCCGCGATCCAGATGATCGGGAGCAGCAGGCCGTTCGCCATCGTGCCGATGCCGCACAGCATCAGGATCAGCGAAGCGGCGAGCCAGACCGGACGACGCGTCTCGGCATGGCGCGACAGAGCGACCAACGACGCCGTCGAGAAGAAGAAGACGAGGACGAACTGGACCTGGAAGCCGTTGCTGAAGTTCTCGTACTGATTGATGGCGAACATGAGCGCCGTTGCGATCGCGGCGATCCAGATTTTCGCGCGCGTGCCGGTCAGGCCGCTGCAATGCGCCGCATACACCAGGACGGCCACATGGACCGCCTGGACGACGAGGGTCATCGCGAGGTTGAACTTGTCGC
>CAYZMR010000169.1:6139-7933 GCA_964479515.1 uncultured Hyphomicrobiales bacterium
CGTCCGCGCCGAGCCGGGCTTGCCGTCGTTCGACGTGGTTAGCGTGCGCGGCCGTGCCGCGAGCTCGAACTGTCGGTCGCGATCGAGACTGAGATTGGGATTGTAGACGGGATCGTTGTCGATAACGTCGACCCAGCGGTCGCGTATGATCGCGACGTCCCGTTCGAACTGTTCGGCGCGGCCGGGTTCGTTGTGCGGGCCGAATGTAAGCGACTCATGATGATACATCCGCGCGGTCGGCGTCCAGACGATGCGCGCGCCGGTACGGCGGATCTTGATGCAAAGGTCGACATCGTTGAAGGCGGCCGGAAGCATCGCGTCGAAGCCGCCCACCGCCTCGAACAGATCGCGGCGCAACAGCAGGCAGGCTGCGGTCAGGCAGGTATAGTCCTGCTCCAGCGCACCGCGCCCGAAGTAGCCAAGCTGACCGCGCCGCATGCCGCGGAACGCGTGATCGGCGACGTCGCCGACGCCGAGCAGGACGCCGGCGTGCTGCACGAGGTCCGACGGATAATAGAGCAGCGGGCCGGCCGCGCCGACGCCGTCGAGGCAGACGCGCGCGACGAGCTGCGTCAGCCAATCACTGTTGATCACCGCCACGTCGTCGTTGAGGAAGCAAAGCAGTTGCCCGCGCGCTTCCGCGGCGCCGCGATTGTTGACCTCCGAATAGTTGAAGGGCAGGGACGCGTGCTCCACGGTGCGCACGCGTGAGTCGGCGAGAAGGGGTGCCATCGCGCCGTCCGCCCGCGCCGCCGCGAGGTCAGGCTCGGTGGCGACCAGAAGCAGCTCGAAGTCCGCATAACGGGTGCTGCCGAGCACCGAGCGCACGCAGCGCGCGGTCACCTGGTCGCGCAGGGTCGTCGGCACGATGATGCTGACCAGTGGAGCGGGATCCGGCGCCTCGTAGATGACCTGATAGAAGCTTCCGAACACGGGCTCGACGCGCCCCTTGATGCCTTGCCGACGCAAATGATCCTCGACGACCACGCCGCCTGCGATCGCCGCATAAGGCTTGGACTCGAGGTCCGTCGCGGTCGAGTTGGGCAGGACGCGCCAGTGATATAGAACGCGCGGGATGTGGCGGATGCGCTCCGACGTCGTCGCTTCCGCGCACCGCAGCACCAGGTCGTGGTCCTGCGCGCCTTCATAGCCTTCCCGGAAGCGACCCACCTTCTCGACCAGCGCGCGGCGGAACACGCCGAGATGGCAGAACGCGTTCTGCGACAGCATCAAAGCCGGGTTCCACGCGGCCTTGAACAGCGGATCGAAGCGGCGTCCGTCGGCATCGATCTTATCTTCGTCCGAAAAGATGAGGTCGACATCCGGTCGGCTCGCGATCTCGCGCGCGACGCAGAAGAGCGCGTCCGCGGGCAGACGGTCGTCGGCATCCACCAGCGCGACGTAATCCCCGGTCGCGAGATCGAGCGCGCTGTTAGAGCTCGCGCTGATGTGGCCGTTCGTGGCGCGGAACGTCACGCGGATACGTGCATCCGCGGCGGCTTCCTGCGTGATGAGTTCGCGCACGCCGGGGAGCGTCGAGGCGTCGTCGG
This sequence comes from uncultured Hyphomicrobiales bacterium, assembly GCA_964479515.1. Classification (GTDB taxonomy): domain Bacteria; phylum Pseudomonadota; class Alphaproteobacteria; order Rhizobiales; family Xanthobacteraceae; genus PALSA-894. The sequence continues at coordinate 7,690 of CAYZMR010000169.1, forward strand.
CGATGCAGAGCTCCCAATACGGGTAGATCTGCCGGCGCACCGATGCGATCGCCTCGCTCATCCAGCGCGGCTCGATGTTGTAGCTCGGCATGATGACCGAGATGAGCGGCCGCGTCGGAAGCTCGGCGACCTGCGCCGTGAGGCGCGTGCGCAGCGACGCGTCGATCGACGAATAGGTGCGCACCCATTGCTCGTATTCGTCGGGATCGATCGAGAAGGCGGGACCTTGCCGATTGGGCCCCCC
>CAYZMR010000170.1:0-7901 GCA_964479515.1 uncultured Hyphomicrobiales bacterium
AGCGTCGTGATCTCCACGCCGTCGAGCTTCACGCTGCCGGCGCTCGGCTCGATCAGGCGCAGGATCGCCTTGCCGGCCGTCGACTTGCCGCAGCCGCTCTCGCCAACGAGGCCGAGCGTCTCGCCGCGCCCGATGCGGAACGAGATGCCGTCGACGGCGCGTACCAGCGCGCCGGTCTTGCCGAAGAGCGGGCGGCCCGTGCCGTAATGCTTTGCGAGGCCCTCGACGGCGAGCAGCGGAACGGCGGGCTCAGCCATGGCGGGCCCGAAATTCGCCGGCGCGCCAGCAGGCGGCCCAATGCGCGGGGCGGTGTTCGGTGAGCGGCGGCCGCTCGGCCCGGCAGCGTTCGATCGCGATCGCGCAGCGCGGCGCGAAGCGGCAGCCGGGCGGCGGGGAGAGCAGCGACGGCACGGTGCCGGGGATTTCGGCGAGCGGCGTGCGATGTTGACCCGTCCTGCCGGAGGCGAAGCGGGGCGTCGCCGCCATCAGGCCGCACGTATAGGGGTGCAGCGGCGCGGCGAACAATTCGTCGGCGGTGCCTTCCTCCACCTTCTGGCCCGCATACATCACGACCACGCGGCGCGCCATCTGCGAGACCACGCCGAGGTCGTGCGTGATCAACACGATTGCGGTGCCGGTCGTCTCCTGCAATTCGGCGAGCAGGTCGAGGATCTGCGCCTGGATCGTCACGTCGAGGGCGGTGGTCGGCTCGTCGGCGATCAGCACTTTCGGCGCGCAGATCAGCGCCATCGCGATCATCACGCGCTGGCGCATGCCGCCGGAGAGCTGATGCGGATAGTCGTCCAGCTTGCGGCGCTGATCCGGGATGTGAACGGTGCGCAGCATCTCGGCGGCGCGGTCGAGCGCATCCTTGCGCGAGAGCCTCTGGTGCAGCATCGCGATCTCGGCGATCTGCTGGCCGATCGTAAGCACCGGGTTGAGCGACGTCATCGGGTCCTGGAAGATCATCGAGATCGCGTTGCCGCGCACGCGGCGCATCTCGGTCTCGCTCAAGGCTAGCAGGTCGCGCCCCTCGAGCAGCACGCGGCCGCTCTCGATGCGGCCCGGCGGCTGGATTAGCCGCATGACCGAGAGCGCCGTCACGCTCTTGCCGCAGCCGGACTCGCCGACCACGCCGAGCGTCTCGTTGCGCCCGACCGCGTACGACATCGCGTCGACCGCGACGGTTGCGCCTTCGCGCGCCTCGAAACGCGTCGTCAGCGCGTCGACGTCGAGGACGATGTCGGCCTGCATGTCAGAGCCGGCGCGCGAGGCGCGGATCGAGCAGGTCGCGCACGCCATCGCCGAGCATGTTGATCGAAAGCACCATGACGCCGAGGAATGCTCCCGGAAACAGGATCACCCAGAACGCGATCTGCACCAAGGTGCGGCCGTTGGCGATGATGTTGCCCCAGCTCGGCACTTCGGGCGGGATGCCGACGCCGAGGAAGCCGAGATACGATTCGAGCAGCACCGCGGAGGCGCAAATGTAAGTCGCCTGCACGATGATCGGGGTCAGCGCGTTCGGCAGGATGTGGCGCCAGAGGAGCCGCGGCAGCCGCGTGCCGATCGCGGTCGCGGCCTGCACGTAAGGCTGCTCGCGGATCACCAGCACGACGGAGCGTACCAGCCGCACCACGCGCGGCACCTCCGGCACCGTGATGGCGATGATGACCGAGAGCACGCCCGGCCGCCACAGCGTCATCATGGCGACCGCCAGCAGGATCGACGGGATCGCCATCAGCCCGTCCATGATCCGCATCGCAATGGGATCGAGCCAGCGGAACATGCCGGCGAGCAGCCCGATGAACGTGCCGATCACGCCGGAGAGCAGCGCCACCGAAATCGCGACCATGAGCGAGACGCGGCCGCCGTAAAGTGTGCGGCTGAACACGTCGCGGCCGTAATTGTCGGTGCCGAACCAGAACTGCGCGCCCGGCGGGCGGAAGCGATGCGGCACGTCGAGGGCGATCGGATCGTAATGCGCGATGAATGGCGCGCCGACCGAGACCGCAATGAGGACGAACAGCAGCGTGCCGCCGATCAGGATCGTGAGATGCCGCATGGCGAAGCGCCAGGTGCGCCGCGCCGTTCCGCCGAGCGGCAATCCAGGCGCGCGTAGGCTGACGTCGGTCATCGTCACGTCGTCCGGATGCGCGGATCGAACAGGCCGTAGCTCAGGTCGATCATCAGGTTGACGAGCACATAGGCGAACGAGGAGAGCAGGATCACGCCCTGGATCACCGGATAGTCGCGCTGCGTCACCGCGTCGATGGTGAGCCGGCCGACGCCCGGGATCGCGAACACGCTTTCCGTCACCACGACACCGCCGATGAGCAGCGCGATGCCGGTGCCGATGGTGGTCACGATCGGCACCGCGGCGTTCTTCAGCGCGTGGCGCAGGAGCACGGCAGACGTGCCGAGCCCCTTGGCGCGCGCGGTGCGTATGTAATCCTCGCCCAGCACCTCGATCATGGTGGCGCGCGTCATGCGCGTGAGCAGCGCCATGAACACGAGCCCGAGCGTGAGTCCTGGCAGAATCAGATGCTGCAGGAACGGCCAGAAGCCGCGCGCGAGCTCGGTGTAGCCCTGCACGGGGAGGAGCCGCCAGGTCAGCGCGAAGCCGTAGACCAGGCCATAGCCGATGATGAAGATCGGAAACGAGAAGGCGACGATCGCCAGCGCCATGATGGCGCGGTCGATGAGCGTGCCGACTTTCCAGGCCGCCAAGATGCCGAGCGGCAGCGCCATCGCGACCGCGAAGATCATCGTCACCGCGGCGAGCGCCAGCGTCGGCTCGATGCGCTGGCCGACGAGGTCCGTGACCGGCAGCCGCGTGAACAGCGAAATGCCGAGATCGCCGTGCAGGAGGCGCATGAGCCAGAGCGCGAATTGATAGGCGAGCGGCTGGTCGAGCCCGAGGCTCTGCCGGATCTGGGCGATGTCGTCGAGATTGGCGCGGTCGCCGGCGATGATCGCCGCCGGGTCGCCCGGGCTCAGGTGAATGAGCAGGAACACGATGACGGCCACCACAAGCATGACCACGATCGTGGACCCGAGCTTGCGCAGGACAAACGTCATCATCGCTCGCCGCGCCTCACGCTCTCATGCCTCTCAGGCGCCGGCGCGCCCGAGTCACTGCTTCTCGATGTTCCAGTAGACCGGCACGCCGGACAAGAGCACGCCCTTGATGTTCGAGCGGAACGCGATCGGCTGGAAGAACTGGCCGAGCGGCGCATACGGCACCGAGATGAAGCCGCGCGTCTGGATTGCGTCAATCATGGCGTGGCGCTTGTCGCGGTCCGGCTCGCGCGCCCAGGCCTCGATCAGCTTGGTGAGCTCGTCGTCGCAGGCCCAGCCGACATTGGCCTGTGCGCAGGGCGACACGAACCAGATGTTGGAGAGCGGCGCCGCGACGTCCGGGCCGCCGGCCGATGTGATGAACAGGTTCCATCCGCCCTTGTCGGGAGGATCCTTCTTGGTGCGGCGCGCCGTGATCGTCGCCCAGTCGAGCGACTGGATGTCGACATTCACGCCAGCCTTGCGCAACGCCTCGATGATCACGGTGGTGGCGGCGGCGTATTGCGCCCGGTCGGTCGGATAGAGCACGGTGACGGGCTCGCCGTTGTAGCCCGCCTCCTTCAGGAGCGCGCGCGCCTTGTCGTAGTTGGGACCGCCCTTGAGCGCGTCGGCGCCGGCCTCGGTGGCGTTCGCCGAATTGCACATGAAATAGGTCGGGCAGAATTTCAGGTAAAGGTCGGGATTGCCGACGACCGCCTGCATGATCTGATCCTGGTTGACCAGATAGAGCAGCGCCTGGCGTGCCTTGTAGTTGTTGAACGGCGGAAAGAGCGAGTTCGGCCGCAGCATCATGGTGACGCCGAGCTTGTCGATCTTGAGCACCGTGATGTTCGGATCGCGCTTCATGACGTCGACGAATTCGAGCGGCGGCGCCTCGAAATAGTCGATCTCGCCGGCCTGCAGCGCGGCGAGCACCGTGTTGGCATCATTGATGTAGAGCCACTCGACGCGGTCGAGCTTGGCGATTTTTCCGCCCGACAGATAATCCGGCGGCTCCTTGCGCGGGATGTAGTCGGGATTGCGCACATAGACGGTCTTGTTGCCCGGCTTCCACTCGTCCTTCTTCAGGATGAACGGTCCGGAGCCGATCGGATCGGTGATCTGCTTGTCGGGGGGCGTCTCGGCGATGCGTTGCGGCATCATGAAGGCCGGCTGTTCGGCGCCAGCGAGGGCTTCGAGCACGAGGCCGAACGGGCTTTTCAGCTTGATGCGGAAGGTGAGCGGATCGACGATCTCATAGGCGTCGAGCGCCTTGGTGATCTGCTGGCCCATCGCGTTGCGGATCGCCCAGCGCTTGAGCGAGGCGACGCAGTCGGCCGCCGTGACCGGGGCGCCGTCGTGCCATTTCATCCCGGCGCGCAGCGTGAAGGTGTAGGTGAGCGAATCCGGGCTTACCGCATAGGTGTCGACCATCTGCGGCTTCGGCTCGTATTTGGAATTGAGCGCGAACAGCGTGTCGTAGACCAGATAGCCGTGGCGGATCGTGACGTAGGCGGTCGACCAGGTCGGGTCGATGATCTTCAGGTCGGCGTTCACCACGGCGCGCAGCGTCTTGTCGGAGGCTTGCGCGGGCGCGCTTGCCGCGAGGACGCCGGCGGCGAGCAGGAGCGCGGCGATCGGGCGGGCAAATCGGTGAATGGTCATGGCGTGGGCGTCCTCGGATTGCGGTCTGCCGGCCGTTTGTCGGCCGCTTGTGATTGTCGGCTTTTCGCGGCTGCCATCTGGCCGGTCGCCCGCCGTCCAGGCCCGATGATCCCGCGATTTTGCCGCGCGGGATGCTAGGGGGCCGGCAAAGAGCCTGTCAAGCGAATGGACCTCGATGTGTCGACTCTTTCTGCTTGCAAGAAACGTATCCGCCGTTAGTCATTTGACGGCGCGCCCCGGATGGCGCGGCGAGCCGGGTGAGTTCATGCCGAGCGGCAAGTTGAGCAAGGTCGCGGCCGTCGTCGGCGTCGGCCACAGCGACTATGTGGCCGACTACGCGCGCGTGCGCGCCGGCGAAAAGCCGCACGATTCCTATGGCTACGCCTCGCAGGCATTCCGCGCGGCGCTTTGCGATGCCGGCATTGCGCGGAACGACATCGACGGGCTGATCGTCGGGCCGACCACGTCCTACGAGCGCCTCGGCGAGGTGCTCGGGCTGAACGTGCGCTGGGGCGGGCAGGCCGACGCCATGCTGTCCGTGATCGAGGCCTGCATGGCGATCGAGAGCGGGCTCGCCGAGGTCGTGGCGCTGGTCTACGGCAACGACCAGCGCTCGGCGGCCGTGAACTATGGCGGCCCCGACGCGCAGGGCGCGGCCGCCTTCCTCTCCTATGTCTATCACGCGCCCTGGGGCTTCACGTCGCAGGGCGCGCTCTACGCCATGATGTTCCGCCGCTACATGGCGATGCGCGGCATGACCGAGGCGGAACTCGGCGAGGTCGCGGTCGCGCAGCGGCTCGCCGCGAGCCTCAATCCCAATGCGCTGATGAAAAAGCGCATCACGATCGAGGATTATCTCGCCTCGCATTACGTGTGCGAGCCGCTGCACCTGTTCGACTATTGCCTGATCAATGACGGCGGCGTCGCGCTGATCATCGCGGAGGCGGGGCGCGCGAAAAAGATGTCGCAGCGCGCCGTGACGATCCACGGCGTCGGGCGCTGCGACCTCAACGAGGGCGCGACCAGCCTGGAGCCGCGGCTGATCGACTTCTATCTGCCGGCGCAGCAGAAGGCCGCAGCCCAGGTCTTCGCGATGGCGGGCATCGGCCCGCGCGACATGAGCGCGCTGCAGATCTATGACAGCTTCTCGGTGCACATCCCGCTCGCGCTCGAAGGCTACGGCTATTGCGGCGTCGGCGAGGCCGGGCGCTTCATGCGCGAGCACGGCATCTCGCTCGCCAAGGGCCTGCCGGTGAACACGAGCGGCGGGCATCTGTCGGAAAGCTACATGCAGGGCTGGAACCATCAGGTCGAAGCCGTGCGTCAGGTGCGGGGCGAATGCGGCGACCGCCAAGTGCCGGACTGCCGCTTCGTGCATTATTCCTCCGACGTCGCCGGCAAGGCCGTCTCCATCATCTACGGACGATAGCAATGGGCATCTCGCAGCGCGTCATCACGCTCTACGACCAGCCGATGTGGGACTCGATCGCGCGCGGGCGGCTCGAATTGCAGCAATGCGACTCGTGCCGGCGCTTCCGCTATCCCCCCGGCCCGACCTGTCCGCATTGCCTCTCGATGGATTACGCGTGGAAGGAAGTGAGCGGACGCGGCACGATCCTGTCCTGGGTGGTGTTCCACCGACAGTATTTCGAGGACTTTCTGCCACCCTACAATGCAGTCGCCGTGCAGATCGCCGAGGGACCGATCGTGGTGTCGAACCTGATCGGCGAGGAGCCGACAGGCTCCTGGATCGGCGCGCAAGTCGAGTTCGTCTATCGCGAGCACTCCGGCCGCATGCAGCACGCTGTTCGCCTCGTGGAATCGGGAGGCGGCGATCCGCCCGCTCGCTGACATCACGGTCATCGAGGCCTACACGCCGGACTGTAATCTGGCGCTCCGGCTTGCGGGCGCGATGGCGGGGCGGATCGCGGCGGACTGCGGCGCGCGCGTGATCAAGCTTGAGCCGGCGGACGGCGATCCCGTACGCATGATCGCGCCTTTCATCGGAAAGACCAGCGCGATCGATGCCTTCCTCAATGCCGGCAAGCGCATCATGGCCGCTGAGGAGGCGGCGAAACACCTCGCCACGGCCGATGTCGCGATTGTCGACGCTGCGACGGCGCGCGAGCAGCGAGATTCTCCGCCGGTTGTCGCATCGCTGTCGTTGTTCAAACATGACGTGGAACACGGCCCTGCGAGCGAATTCACCGTCATGGCGCTCGGCGGCTTGCTCGACATGGTGGGCGATCCGCAGCGCGCGCCGCTCAAGCTAGGCGGCCATCAGGCCGCCTATGCGGCAGGGCTTGCGGCCTACACGGGCATCGTGGCGGCGCTGTGCCGGCCGCGTGTCGATGGCAAAATTCCGCGCGAGACCGTCCAGGTCAGCATGCTCGACACCGTGATCTGGCTCAACTGGAAGAGCGTGCCGTCGCGCCCGGCGCAGCCCGCGCTGACGCGCACCGGCGGCACGGCCGAATGGCAGGTGGTGCGCTGCGCCGACGGCTTCGTCGCGCTCGTCTACCAGGAGCCGGACTGGGCGGCGCTGTGCGACATCGTCGGCGACGCGCGGCTGCGCGCGCCGCATCTGGCCGAACGGCCAGAGCGCATGCGCCGTGCGCGCGAGATCGCCGCGATTGTAGAGGAGCGCTTTCTGGCACTGACGCGGCGCGAAATCCATGCACTTGCACTTGCGCGCCGCATCCCGCTCGGGCCGGTCTGGAGCCCCGGCGAACTGCGCGACGACCCGCAAACCCGCGCGCGCGGCTTCCTTGCCTCGGCCGACGTCGGCGGCCGCACCGTGACGATGCCGCGCCTGCCCGTGCTCTGGAACGGCGAACCGCTCGGCGCGTCGTCATGACCGGATTGCCGCTCGATGGCTGTCGCGTGCTCGATCTTGGCATCATCACGGCCGGCGCGGCGACTTCGGCGCTGCTCGCCGATCTCGGCGCGGAAGTCATCAAGGTCGAGTCACCGACCTATCGCGATCCGTTCCGCGGCTGGGCCGGCGGCCCGGTCGCGGAGCCCGACGGCATGCCGCCACTGTTCCGCGCCACCAACCGCAACAAGACGGCCGTCAGCCTCGATCTCAAGCATGCGGACGGTCGCGCGGCGTTTCTTCGTCTCGTCGAGCATAGCGACGTCGTGGTGGAGAATTTCCGGCGTGGCGTGCTGGCGCG
>CAYZMR010000171.1:0-7866 GCA_964479515.1 uncultured Hyphomicrobiales bacterium
TCCTTCAGCGGCTTCTCGTTCGGGATGCCGTGGCAGACGACGTGATTGATCGACGTGCAGGTCGACTTGTTGTAGCCGCGATACATCAAGGTCGCGGGCCTTGCGTCATGGTCCATGGCGAAGTCGAACACCAGCCGATCGATGCGGTCGGTCGGCACGCCGGGCTTGACCTCGTCGGCGAGCATGTCGAGGCATTCGGCAACAAGTCGCCCCGCCTTGCGCATCCCCGCGAAGGCGTCCGGGCCATGCAGCTTGATCTGGCCGGTCTTGCGCAACGGCGCATAGGCGGCATCGATGTAGTTCATGGGGAAACAGTCCGATTCAGGCCCAATTTAAGCATCGGAGCCGACGACGCAACCCGTTTCGGACCCTCGGCTTTCGCCTCTCAGCCGCCAGGTGCCGGTACCAGGCCGTAACGCAGCATGATCGCCTTCATCTTGGCCGGGTCCGGCGCGCCGCCTCTGAGCAAGGCTGCCATGTCGCGGAAATACGCCGGCCCCAGAGCGCCCGGCGTCAGGGTGCACAGGGCAGTCGCAGGCTGCCCCGAATTGTTCCCGAACGCGTGGACGACGCCGCGGCGGATGAACACTGTTTCCCCCGGCGCGAGCGCGATGTCCTTGCCGTCGACATGCCAGGTCGTCGTACCGGTGAGACCGTAGATCGTCTCGTCCCAGCTCTCATGATAGTGCGGCACCGGCATCCGCCCCTCGGGCAGCACGGTCATCTCGAACATGTCGAGACTGCCGCCGGTATCGTCCTTGCTTCGCAGGAATTTCACCTTCAGCGCGCCGAAGTCGATGATTTCCATTCGTCTGGTCCTTCAGGCCGCGATCCTGCCGCCGAGCTCATCATCGATATGCACGCGGATGATCTCTTCGAACGTCTGCTCCACCGTGAAGTCGAGCGCGAGCGCGCGCTTGGCATCGAACCGCGTCGGCCAGCCCGAGACGATCTTCATGATCGCCGGATCGGGCTCGCGCCGGATGCGCGCCACGACCTTGTCGCCGGCGACGCGGCGCAGCGCCGCGATCTGCTCGCCGACCGTGCAGGCGACGCCCGGCATCGTGAGGTTGATGCGCGGACCCAGCAGATCGCGCGACAACGAGGCCGCGTGCACCAGGAAGCCCGCGGCCGAGCGCGGGCTCGCGTGCCAGTGCATCACGCTCTCCTGCACCGGCAGCACGGCCTCCTTGCCGGCCAGCGGCTCGCGGATGATGTTGGAGAAGAAGCCCGACGCGGCCTTGTTCGGCGTGCCCGGCCGCACGCAGATGGTCGGCAAGCGAATGCCGACGCCGTCGAGGAAACCCTTGCGGGTGTAGTCGGCGAGCAGGAGCTCGCACACGTCCTTCTGCGTGCCGTAGGAGGTGAGCGGGGTGTGGAAGAATTCGTCGTGGATCTTGTCGGGGAACGGCGCGCCGAACACCGCGATCGAGGAGGTGAACACGAGCTTCGGGTGATAGCCGGGCGCGGTGCGGATCGCCTCCAAGAGATAGCGCATGCCGTCGAGATTGATGCGGTAGCCCTTCTCGAAATCCATCTCGGCTTCGCCGGACACGACCGCCGCCAGATGAAAGATCGCGTCGGGCCGGCCTGCGATCAGCTTGCCTGCCGTTTCGGGCGCCGAAACATCGGCCGCGTAGGCGTCGACCGTGCCGGTGAAGCCGGCGGGCGAGGCAGGCGCCACGACATCGACCAAAGTGAGCTTGTCGATCGGCTTGCCGTTGAGGCCTTTGTCCTTGACGAGCCGCTCGGTCAGCTTGCGCCCGACCATGCCGCCCGCGCCGGTGATAAGGATGTGCATGCGTCTCGTCCCTTCGTATTCGGCTGTCATCCCGGAAGCCGCCGAAGGCGGCTATCCGGGACCCATATCGCCCCAAACTCCACGTTCACGGCGGAGTTGAAACATGGGTCCCGGCTCTCGCTGCGCTCGGCCGGGATGACAGCGGGGTCACAACGCAAACCCGCCATCGGCCAGATGGATCTGTCCCGTCGTGTAGCTCGACTCATCCGACGCGAGATAAACCGCGAGCGCCGCGATCTCGGCCGGCGTTCCGAGCCGGCCCATCGGCTGGCGGTCGATGAACGCCTGCCGCACGACCTTCTGCGACTTGCCGGTCTGCTTCGCGAGCGTCGCGATGCGATCGTCGAGCGAGGGGCTCTCGATCGTGCCCGGGCAGATCGCGTTCGCCCTGATGCCCTCGCGGATGTAATCGGCGGCGACCGACTTGGTCAGCCCGATCACGGCCGCCTTCGTGGTCCCATAGACGTAGCGGAACGGGATGCCGCGCACCGAGGACGCGCCCGACGCGATGTTGACGATCGAGCCCTGCTTCTTCTTCAGCATCGCCGGAAGGCATGCCTTGATGGTGCGGTCCATCGAGCGGACATTGAGGTCGAACGCGAAGTCCCATTCGGCGTCGGTGGCATCCAGCACCGTGCCGTGATGCACATAGCCGGCTGCGTTCACCAGCACGTCGATCGTGCCGACCTTTTTACTCATCTCCTGGACCAGCGCGTTGACCTCCGCGGTCGAGCGCGCGTCGAGCTTGGCGAGCGTCGCGCGCTTCAGGCCTTTCAGCTTCTTCACGTCGACGTCGGTTGCGATGACCTTGGCTCCTTCCGCCACGAAGGCCTCCGCGATCGCGCGCCCGATCCCCTGGCCCGCCGCCGTCACCAGCGCGATCTTACCCTTCAGCCTTCCAGCCAATTTTGTGTCTCCTAGTTCGCCGCGTTCAACGCGCTGAGCTTCATCTTCTGCCGGGCGTCTTTATCGAAGTTCTCCGGCGCGAGCCAGCGCTCGAATGCGGCTTTGCGGGCGGGCCATTCGCCATCGATGATCGAAAACCAGGCGGTGTCGCGGTTCTGCCGCCGCACCACCATGTGCTGGCGGAACAAGCCCTCATAAGCGAAGCCGAAACGCAGCGCGGCGCGCTTGGAGGGCTCGTTGCGGTTGTTGCACTTCCATTCGTAGCGCCGATAGCCGAGCGAGAAGCCGTAGTCGCCGACGAGATAGGTCGCCTCGGTCGCGACGCGCGTGCGCTGCAGGCTCGGCGAGTACGTGATCGCGCCGATCTCGAACACGCCATGCGCCGGGCGGATCTCCATGATGTGCAGGTGGCCCTTGGCCTTGCCGTCGTGGCGGTCGACGACGGTCAGCGGCACGATGTCGGTGCGCTTCACGGTTTCGGCCAGGAACGCATCGTAGGCGGCGCGGCTTGGCGGCCTGTCGGCCGAGAGATACGCCCAGAGGTCATCCGGCGCATCCGCGAACGCCGCCCAGATGTCGGCGCCGTGACGCGCGACGTCGAGCGGCTCGAGACGGCAGTAGCGTCCTTCCAGCAGCTTGCGTGGAGGAAACGGCGGCGGCGTCCAGTTCGTCAGGTCCATTGTCACGCGCGCGCTGCCCTGTCCTTCACGAAGAAACCGTTGAGCTCGGCGCCGGCCGCCGCATCCCGGAAGCCCTCGAACGAGCCCTGCTCGCAGATCAGCTTCGCGGTACGCATGAACCCGCCCCAGGCCGAGCGCGCGAGCGCGCCGCCGACGCTGATGCGGCGCACGCCCATCGTGGCGAGATCTGAGACCGTATGCCCGAACGCCGCGCCATTGAGGAAGTTCACCGGCTTCGGCGCGACCGCCTTGACCACCGCCTCGATCTGTTCGCGCGAGCGGATGCCCGGCGCGTAGAGGCAGTCGGCGCCGGCCGACGAATACGCCTGCAGCCGCGCGATCATCTCGTCGAGATCGGGTCTACCGGCGATGAAGCCCTCGGCGCGGCCGGTCAGCATCACGTCGCCGGTCTTGTCGATCGCGGCGCGCGCCGCCTTCATGCGCTCGACCGCGAAATCGATATCGTAGAGCGGCTTGTCCTTGTCACCGGTCGAGTCCTCGATCGAGAGGCCCGCGACTCCGGTCTCGACGCAGAGCCGCACGCTCTCGGCGACGCCGGGCGGCTCATCCGCATAGCCGCCCTCGAAGTCCGCGTTCACCGGCACGTCGGTCGCCGCGACGATCTCGGCGATATGGTCGAGCACGGTGTCGCGCCCGACCGCCGTGTCGGCATGGGCCTGCGACCAGGCAAAACCCGACGAGGTCGTCGCCAGCGCCTTGAAGCCGAGCCCTTCCAGGTAGCGCGCCGAGCCGACATCCCACGGATTGGGGATGACGAAGCACCCGGCCTCATGCAGCTTGCGGAAACCGCGGCGCTTGTCCGCGACGGACGGGCGGGTCATGGCGTGCCTCCCCCTTTACCGGGAAGTTTCGCTCATCCGCGCGCCGCACGACAGCGGAATTTGTTGATTGGTCGGATCAGCGCGGCTCATCCGCCGGCTTTGTGGATCTTCTTCCATTCCGCCTGCTCGTGGCGCACCTGCTTGACCGCGGCCGCCACCGCGCGGCGCAGCCATCCCTTCGCCCGCTTGCGCAGATCGCTCGTGATCGCGACGCGATGATTGCCGGCGCCGAGATGGATCGCCGCGAGATCGGCGCCCATCGCGGCCAGCATTTCGGCGTTCACCAGCGCCGGGCGCTGCGCGAAGCCCTTCTCGGCGGTCGGATTCATGCGCGACGGCAGCTCGATCTTGCGATCGTTGGGCGAGAGCCGCCGCACCACGATCCCGCGCCGAACGGAGTAGTGAGGGTTGGGCGAGCGATGGCGCCCGAACGCGACCTCCTCGCAGCGCAGCCGGCGCGAGCCGCCATGGCTCAGCACCCACGCCGAACACAACGCCGCCTTCGCCTCGCGTACCGCCGGCGCGCCGTGCCAGGTCGCGTAGGCGATCCAGCGCGGACGGCCGAGCGAGCCGACGCCAGCGGTGCGCGGCCAGAACTTGACCTCGACGCATTTCTTCGGCAGCGCGCTCTGCAGCGCCTTGCGGTACGGCCGGGTGATGCGGCGCTTCGTCTTGCGGTTGGTGTTGGGATCGAGCTTGGCCCAGAACTTCGCGCGATCGGCCTCCGGCACGACGACCTTCTCGCGCAGCCATTCATGGTGCCGGTCGAGCACGAACGGCGCCGGACGAGCAAGGCCCTTGCGGTAACCGCTCAGCACATGGTGGCTGACCGCGTGCTCGCCCATGCCGCGCACCCCGGCGAGCACCGCGCTGACCGCGAGGCGCACGAGATCGAGCACGTAAGGCATCTCGGCCGCCTCGTCGAAATCGTTCACGCCCCAGACCATGCGGCCTTCCGCGTCGTGCCAGCTTCCGAAGTTCTCGATGTGGATGTCGCCGACCGCGAGCACCGCGGGTGCATCGGCGAGCTCGGGGCAGACGTCGAGGATCGTCTCGGCCCAGCGCCAATAGGTCGCGCGCAGGAACGGGAACGGTCCTTCGGCCATGGAAGCGTGCTTCTTGCGCAGGTCCGCCTCGACGACGTCGCCGTTGAGCTGCTTGCGCAGCCAGCGTTCATAACCGCGGACCGATTTCCGGATTTTCATGGCGCAGCATCTCACGCGCAGTGCGTGTAGAGGTTAGCGATTTCCCGAGCGTCTGGCGAGACGACGGCGCCGCGGTCTATATTCGCCGCAAGGGGCGCGCCCCGCCCACTCGGGTGGCAGCAGACGCCCCGTTTTGGAGGGGCGCGTGAAAATCCTGCAAGCTGCCGGAGTGCTGTCGGTGCTACTGCTTGGCAGTGCGACCGCCGCGAATGAGAGTGCCATGAAAGAACTTGCCCCAAACGGAAAACTGCGCGTCGGCCTCGTGTTCGCGCCGTCGATGTCGGTGTTTTTCGTCGTGAAGGACGAGAGCGGCACGCCGCGCGGCCCGACCGCCGACCTCGGAGCGGCCCTCGCGAAGAAATTCGGCGTGCCGGTCGAGTTCGTGCTCTATCCGAATTCCGGCCAGGCGACCGACGCGGTCGAATCCGGCGCGGTGGACGTTTCGTTCATGCCGGTCGACGAGGAGCGCAAGAAGCGGATCGCGTTCGGCCCGGATTATGTGCGCGCCGAGAGCACCTACATGGTCACCGCCGCCTCGGGCGCGAAGACCGTGCAGGACGTGGATAAGCCCGGCATGCGGGTGATCGGCATCGCCAACACCACGACGATCCGCGCCGCCACCCGCACGCTCAAGAACACCACGATTTCGCCCGTCACCTCGGTCGGCGACGCGGTCGCGATGCTGCGCGACGGCAACGCGGATGCGTTCGCGCTCGGGCGCGACTCGCTGCCGCCTTACGTCAAGCAGGTGCCGGGTTCGCGCATCACCGACGGACAATTCCAAGAGATCGGCATCGCGATCGCGGTCGCCAAGGGCAAGCCCGCCGCACTCGCGGCCGTCATGGAGTTCATGACCGCGGCGAAACAGGACGGCACCGTGCGCAAGGCGCTCGACAGCGGCGGTTTTGCGGACCCGGTCGCGCCGCCGACGCAGTAGCACGTGTCCCGGGCGCAGCGCAGCGCGTAGTGGTGCGCTGCAGACCCGGGACCGCAAAGACCACCGGAGCTTTGTGCGGTCCCGCATCTGCGAAGCAGCGCTGCGCGCCGCATCGCGTGCGGGACAAAGGCTAGTGATTATCCCGCGGCACGCCTGAGAGCTGCGCGACCTTCTGATATTTCACCGCCGGCTTGAGCACCATGCCGTCGGAGAGCTGATCGACCATGCCGCGCTGGATCTCCTGCCACGGCGTCTGGCTCTTCGGATAGTGATAGCCGCCGTGCTGCGCGAGCTTGGAGCGGCGCTCGGCAAGCTCGGCCTTCGAGATCAGGATATTCGCCGTGCCTTTGTTCAAATCGATCCGAACACGATCACCCGTCTTGAGCAGCGCCAGCCCGCCACCGACGGCCGCTTCCGGCGACGCATTGAGGATCGAGGGCGAGCCCGACGTGCCCGACTGCCGCCCGTCGCCGATGCACGGCAACGACGTGATGCCCTGTTTGATGAGCGCCGCGGGCGGCTGCATGTTCACGACCTCGCACGAGCCCGGATAGCCGATCGGCCCGGTGCCGCGCACGAACAGCATCGTATAGGCGTCGATCTTGAGCGCCGGATCGTCGATGCGGTGGTGATAATCCTCCGGCCCGTCGAACACGACCGCGCGGCCCTCGAACGCGTTGAGGTCCTTCGGGTTGATGAGATAGCGGTTCCTGAATTCCTCCGAGATCACGCTGGTCTTCATGATCGCCGAGTCGAACAGATTCCCCGACAGCACCTTGAAGCCCGCCTGATGCAGCATCGGCTGCTTGTAGGTGCGGATCACGTCCGCATCCTCGATCTTGGCGCGCTTGACGTTCTCGCCCATCGTCTTGCCGTTGACGGTGAGCGCGCCTTCGTGCAGGCGCCCCGCTTTGCGCAGCTCGTTCATCACCGCCGGCAGCCCACCCGCGCGGTAATATTCCTCGCCGAGATACTTTCCGGCCGGCTGCATGTTGACGAGCAGCGGGATGTCGTAGCCGACCTTCTCCCAGTCCTCGATCGTCAGCTTCACGCCGATGTGGCGCGCGATCGCGTTGATGTGGATCGGGGCATTGGTCGAGCCGCCGATCGCCGAGTTCGCCATAATGGTGTTCTCGAACGCCTCGCGCGTCAGGATGTCGGAGGGCTTCAAGTCCTCCCACACCATGTCGACGGCGCGCAGGCCGGTCTCATAGGCGATCTGCGTGCGCTCCTTGTACGGCGCGGGGATCGCGGCACAGCCCGGCAGCGACATGCCGAGCGCTTCGGCGAGCGCGTTCATGGTCGAGGCCGTGCCCATGGTGTTGCAGTGGCCGATCGAGGGGGCGGAGGCCGCCGCGATGTCGACGAACTCCTGCTCCTTGATGCGGCCCGCCGCCATCTCCTCGCGCGCCTTCCACACCGCCATGCCGGAGCCGCAGCGCTCGCCCTTCCACCAGCCGTTGAGCATCGGCCCGCCCGAGAGCACGATCGCCGG
>CAYZMR010000172.1:0-7859 GCA_964479515.1 uncultured Hyphomicrobiales bacterium
AGGCCGAGAGCATGCGCATCTTCATCGGCTCGGAGAACAAGCTGTTCTCGCTGTCCGGTTCCTCGACGATCGTTGCGCCCTACCGCGACGGGCAGGGCCGCATCGTCGGGGTGCTCGGCGTGATCGGGCCGACGCGGCTCAATTACGCCCGCATCATCCCGATGGTCGACTACACCGCCAAGGTGGTCAGCAAGGTCCTGACCGGCTAAAAGCGTTTTCCGGCGAAGTGTGAAGCGGTTCGCCGCAGAAAGCGCGTCTTCGAACAAGTTCACGAAGACTTGATTTTTCACCGACCAGCCCTGATATCCCGGGCGAACCGAACTCCACAGGATCGATCGTGATGACGGACAGCACCGCCCGCATGGACCAGGCTGGCGCGCCGGATGCCCAGAATCCGGCCGACGCTGCGCCGGCCGAGGCCGTCGAGTCGACGGCCGCGCTCGCCAAGGAGGCTGCGGAGCTGAAGGATCGCGTGCTGCGTACACTTGCCGAGATGGAGAATTTGCGCCGCCGCACCGAGAAGGAGGTCGCCGACGCGCGCACCTACGGCATCACGGCCTTTGCGCGCGATATCCTGGCCGTCGCCGACAGCATGGACCGGGCGCTGAAGGCGCTCGACACGGAAATCCGGTCAAAGGCCGATGCCGGCGTCAAGGCGTTGCTCGACGGCGTCGAACTGACCGAGCGCGAACTGCTGAAGGTGCTGGAGAAGCACGGCATCGCCAAGATCGAGCCGATGGGGCAGAAATTCGACCCGAACCTGCATCAGGCGATGTTCGAGCTCCCCGATCCGTCGGTGCCGGCCGGCACGGTCGTGCAGGTGGTGCAGTCCGGCTACAAGATCGGCGAGCGCGTGTTGCGGCCGGCGCTCGTCGGGATCGCCAAGGGCGGCGCCAAGCCGTCTGCGAGCGAGGCTCCGGCAAACGACAACGCCGGCAACTGATCGCTCAGCGCAGCGCGACACCGTCGCGCACCGCGCGCAGGCGCGGGAACAGTTCATCCCATTTGTCGCGTCGACCGATCGCGAAGATCTGCAGATAGCCGTTTTGTCCGAAGCGCAGCCACTGCACCGTCGTGACCTCGGTGCCGGATTTCTCATCCTTGGCTTCGGCGAGGATCTCGTAGCCCGCCTGACCGTTGATGCGCAGCGGCTCGGCGCGCAGGAACTTAACCTCCTTGAGTCCCGGGACCGATAAGAACACCCGACGGGCGAACGCGTCGCGTTCCTCGGGCTTGGGCGTCTCGGTCAGCGCAAGGCCGATCAGCACGAACGGCTGCGCGACCGCCGCGACCATGTCCTCGGGACCCTCGGTGAGGACAGCGGTGCCGTCCGGTCCGCCGCGCACGACGCGAAATCCGGCCAAATTGCCGATCTTGTAAGGCAGCAACGAGAGTTTCTCCTCGTCCGGAATCGCCGTCCGCACCACGACGGTTTTCAGCGCTTCGCGCACCGCGGCGTCCGGGACGGCGTCGCGCGACTCCTCGGCGATCTGCACCGAGACCAGTACGGCGACGCCGGACACGGTCGCCGCCAGCACGATCTCGTGTTTCTTGACGGCGCCGGTGATCTGCTGGCCGATGACCACAAAGCCGCGTCCGTCCTTCAGCTCGATCGGCTCGCGCGTCTCGACCGTCATGCCGCGCGCCTTGAGTGCCTCGTTGGTGAAGCCCTTCTCGATGTCTGGAAAGGCCGCGGCCGGCAGGTCGATGACGACGATCGCCGCATTGGCTTGCGGATTCTCGAAGCCGGGGAATTTGTTCGTCGGCACGAAGCCCGGCGGGGGCGTGAGCCCGATGCGCGAGCTGAGCGGAAAGATCGGTTCCTCGGCGCGCGCGGGAGCGCTTGCGACCGCGACAAAGACGAGCGCGGCGGCGACTGCCTTGAACACGGCATGGCGCATCGAGATGGTCCCCTGAGATCCGCTCCCGCGGGCACAATGGTCCCGACATGGGGCGGCAATGCGGCCGTCGGCGACGTCCGCATCGATGATGCCGGCGCGGCATGTTAGCGTGTTTGCTCAGGTCGCGGAGGGTCGATATGGCGGCGCGGGCTGACACCAGCACCTGACCGTCACTCCGGTTTGGTCACGCGCCGGAGCGTCAGGTTGATGCGCCCGCCTTGCGGCAGCAGCGTCGAGGTGCCGGGCAGGATGCGGTCGACGCCGTGGAAAGCAAGCCGGCCCTCGCCGCCGAGCACCACGGCATCGCCCGAGGCAAGGCGCACCGAGCTGGTCGGATCGCCGCGCTTGAGCCCGCCGACGCGGAACAACGCGGTATCGCCGAGCGAGAGCGATACGACCGGGGCGGCGAAATCCTGCTCGTCCTTGTCCTGGTGCAATCCCATGCGCGCGCTCGGCGCATAGAAATTGATCAAGCAGGCTTGCGGCGGATACGGATAGGCGGCGAGGTCGTGCCAGGCCTTCAAGATGATGTCCGGCATCGGCGGCCAGGGCGTGCCCGTCTCCGGATGGGTCGCCTGGTAGCGATATCCACGCTCATCCGTCACCCAGCCGAGTGGACCGCAGTTGCTCATCTGGACCGACATCGGCTTGCCCGAGCGCGGCATGCGCGGCACGAACAACGGGGCCGATCGCACGACGGCGCGGACGGCCTCGCGCAGTGCCTCCTGCGCGCCCCGGTCGAGATAGCCCGGGTGGAAGCGGACGCCGGGCGCGATGGTGGTGAACGTCATGCGGGTCAGATAATCGATGCCGCGCGGCGCGCCACCCGGTTCGCCGTCATCGATCACCCGCGATTCTCGAACACGAAGTTTGGCGTGAAGTCCTTCACGAAGGCATAGCCGAAGCCCTCCATGATCGCCATCACCTGTTCGCGCTGCGCGTAGGACTCGACCTGCACGATGCAGCGGTTCTGCCGCAGCGTGCGCTCCATGCCGATGAGCGCCTTGCACTCGTAATGCTCGATGTCGATCTTGATCGCGAGCGCGCGTCCGCTGAGGGCGAAGCGGTCGTCGAAGCGCGCGACGTCGACCTCATAGGTGCCCTCGGCGCGGGAATCGTCGTCGACCAGCATCGAGAAGCCGCCGTCGGCGAGCGCGTAGTCGTTGCGCGTGATCGCGCCCGGCAGGATGCGGGATTGCGTGTTGGTGTCGCCGAGCGCGAACGGATAAACCTCGGCGCGATCGGTGAGACCGTTGATGAGCAGGTTGGCGCGCAGATGAATGAGGTTCATGCGTTCCGGCTCGAACAGCATCGCGCGCGGCACGCTCGTGTTCTTGAGCAGGACGCATGAATAGATGCCGATATTGGCGCCGACATCGATGAACGTGTCGACCTTCAGGTCGGCACAGCGCTGCATCAGATGGCTCAGTTCGGGGTACTCGAAAATCTTCGCCGAGACCTCAAGCGCCGTGATGCTGCGCGGCGCGAGCAGAAAGTCCGCTCCGCGATAGTGCGCAACGTGATAGCGATTGCGGTGAATGAGCTTGCTGAGCGGCGTCTGCAGCCGTCGACGAATCTTCAGCCACAACGGCTCTTTCCAGGGCACGTGCCTGCTCTCGCGAATGATGCATTCGGAGACGACCCCGAAAGCGCGAAATCCGAAATTGCCGCGGCACTAGAAACCGGGAATAGCCTTCACGCAAGGTGCGTGCTCCCGAGACGGCGTCGGCGGCGCCAAAGGGACGGCTCAGGCGGCCGATCTCGTCCTCTGCGGCACCAGCCGTTCGCTGCCGAGCGCGTCCTTGATGCCCGACGCGCCGGCCTCGTGGTACTCGGCGTCCTCGTTGACGTTCCAGACGTCGTAGACGCGCCGCCCGGCCAGGATGTTCTTCGCCGTCAGCATGGCGGTCATCATCGCGTGGTCCTGGTTGTTGTATTTGTGCATGCCGTTGCGGCCGACCATGTGCAGGCTCGGATAGAGGCCTTCGAGATCGCGGCGGATCGTCGCCATGTTGTCGCGATAGCTCTCGTCATACACCGGATAGGCCTTGGGCTGGCGCACCACGCAGGCATCGGTGACGTCCTGCTCCGCGATAAGCCCGATCTTGGCGATCTCGCGCTTGGCGAGCGCGATCAGCTCCGCGTCAGGCGCGCTCCACAGGCCGTCGCCCTCGAAGCAGAAATATTCAAGCCCGAGGCAGCTCATGCCGGGCCGCACCATTTCGGGCGACCAGGAGCGGAAATTCTGCACCCGCCCGACCTTCACCGACGGATCGTGGATGTAGATCCAGTTGTCGGGGAAGAGATCGCCTTTGTTGACCATCAAGGCGACGGTGAGGAAGTCGCGGTAGCGCAGCGCGCGCGCTTGGCCCAGCGAGATCGGCGTTGGCGTGATCTTCTCGACCAGCTCGCGCACCGGCGCGGAGCTGACGACCTGGCTCGCCGTATAGGTCTCGTGGCCGCCGCCGGCCACCGCGACATCGATCTGCCAGAGCTTGCGGTTCTGATCGTAGCTAAGCTTCACCAGCTCGCGTCCCATCAGCACGCTGCCGCCGCGCGCCCTGATCTTGGCCGCTGCCGCGTCCCACATCATGCCGGGACCCTTGCGCGGATACTGGAAGCTTTCGATCAGCGTCTTGACCACCGGCTCGCCGTCTTTCGGCGTGCGCTTGGGCAGCAGCGCTTTCTTCAGCGCCGTCATCACCGCGACGCCGAGATCGAGGCCCTTGATGCGCTGCGCCGCCCAGTCGGCGGAGATCTCGTCGCACGACATGCCCCACACCTTCTCGGTGTAGGTCTTGAAGAAGATCGAGAACAGCTTCTCGCCGAACTGGTTGCGCACCCATTCGTGGAAGTTCGCCGGGTCCTTGATCGGGAACGCCTTGGCGTAGGCGAACGAGGCCATGCAGGCCGCGCTGGTGAACACGCCGAGATTGGCGAGCGCCTCGAAGGCGCTGAGCGGGTAGGAGTAATATTTTCCGCCGTAATAGATGCGCGACAGGCGCGGACGCTCGATGAAGTCGTCGGGCAGGATCTCGTGCCAGAGGTCGACCACCTCTTTGGCCTTGGAGAAGAAGCGGTGGCCGCCGATGTCGAACAGGAAGCCGTGGTAGCTGACCGTGCGGCTGATGCCGCCGACATAGACCGGGTCCTTCTCGATCACGAGAACGGAGGGCGTTTCCTTCGTCAGGCAATAGGCCGCGGTCAGGCCCGCCGGCCCGGCGCCGATCACGAAGACGTCGCTGTGCTGGTTCGTCACGTGGTCCCTTGCGTCCCCGCGCTGTCTGCAGCGATGCATCCCTGCCACGCTGTGTGTCAAGCATTGGCGGAACTTCGTTAATCTCTGCCTTATGGCGCTCGCGACGCCGGTTTCGCCGGGCGTATTAAGCGAAACGCAACGCTGTTGGCTCATCTCTGGCGCGGCGACGCGCTTTTTTCGAGTACGAGCCAGTTCATGCCCAGCGACCAGATGCGCCAGCCGAACTTCGTGCTGCTGCTGCTCATTGCGTGGCTGCTGGTCATGCTGCAGCTCGTCGCGCAGCATTGGGCCGAGACCGCGCAGACGTTGCTCGACACCGACGACGCGATGCGGCTTGCCGAGATGCGCGACTGGCTCGCCGGACAGGGCTGGTACGACATGATTCAGCGCCGCGTCGAGCCGCCGCTCGGCTACGCGTCGCATTGGTCGCGGCTGATCGATGCCGGGCTTGCCGGCTTGTTCGTGTTTTTCAAGCTGTTCGTCGATCCGGCGCTGGCCGAGCGGCTGATGCGGACCGTGTGGCCGATGCTGTGGCTGTTGCCGACCATGGCCGGCACGGCGGCGATCGCATGGCGCATCGCCGGCCGCGAGGCGGCGTTGCTCGCATTGCTGCTCGCCGTCGTGGGGCTGCCGGCCTTTCATCAGTTCCGGCCCGGGCGCATCGATCACCACAACGTCCAGATCGCGCTCACCACGCTGACTGTCGCCGCAACCGTGTGGTCCGACCGCGTGCGCTGGGCCGCCGTCGCGGCGGCCGCCGTCACCGGTCTCGCGCTTGCGATCGGGCTCGAATGCCTGCCGTATCTGATGGTCTGCGCGGCTGCCTTCGCGCTGCGCTATGTGCTCCACCGGAACGGCGCGCGCGCGGCCGCCGAATACGGCCTGACGCTTGCCGTCGCCGCGGTGCTCGCTTTCCTGGTGATCGTCGGGCCGGACCATTGGGGACGCGGCGCCTGCGACATGATCGCGATCAACTGGGTCGCGCTGGTCGGGATCGGCGGTCTCGGGCTCGCGGTTGCCGGGACATTCGCGGCCGAGCGTCTGCCGTTTCGTCTCGCCTGTCTCGGCGCGATCGCCGTCGCCGCCGTGGTGCCGTTCCTGATGATCGAGCCGCGCTGCCTCGGCGGGCCCTACGCCATGATGGACCCGGCGGTATGGCCGATCTGGCTCGCGCATGTGCGCGAGATGGAGCCGCTCATTCCGTTGTTTGGGAAGAGCCCGCTGACCGCGACCGCGATCGCGGCCTTCCCGGTTGCGGCGCTCGTCGCCGCGCTTGCGCTGGTGTGGCAGCCGGAGCTGCGGCGCGATTTCGGCTTCCTGGTCGCGATCGGAGCCTTCGTGGCGGCCTTCATCACGACGCTCGCGGCAATCAAGGCCTATTCCTACGCGACCTGGCTCGGCATGCCGCTGGTGGCGGCGCTGGCGCTGCATCTGTTCGCCTGGCTGCACGTGCGCTCGCTGGTGCCGCGCGTGGCGCTGGGACTACTGCTGACGCCGGCGGCGCTGTCGATCGGGGCGATCAGCATCGCGGACGCGGCCGGCATCAATGAGCGTGAGAATTTCAACCGCCCGGAGCGCGAGGCCTGCCTGCGCACCGAGAATTACGCGCCGCTCGCGCGCCTGCCCGCCGGCCTGGTGGCGGCCGACATCGACTTCGGGCCGTTCCTGCTGGCACTGACGCCGCACTCCGTTCTGGCCGCCCCCTACCATCGCCTGTCGAAGGGGATCATCACGGCGCACCAGGCGTTCGTTGCGCCGCCCGAGGTGGCGCGCCATATCCTGGAGCGCGAAGGCGTGACCTATGTCTTCACCTGCGGGCCGCGCCCGCCGACCGGGCTCGCCGACGAGGCGCTCGCCGCCAGCCTGTGGGGCCATCTCCAGGCCGGCGATGTGCCCTCCTGGCTCGAACCGGTGCCGCTGACCGGGCCGCAAGCCTTCGTCGCCTACCGTCTCAAGCCGGCGACGTGAGGCCCACGGCCTGAGGCCCTTGTGGTTCCTCGCAATTTCGTGATCGTCCCGCTTGCGGGCGCAAACGCCCCTCCTATATGAACCATGACGCCGCCCGGGGGGCGGCGAAGTCAGTAAAATGGGGATCGGAGCGAAGGTCCCGCGGGTTCAAGACCCGTCCCAGCCTTCCTTCCGGGTGCCGTAAAGGGCCCGGCCGATCTGCCGGAAAGAGAGAGGATAACCATGGCGAAGGTCATCGGAATCGACCTCGGCACGACCAACTCCTGCGTCGCCGTAATGGAAGGGTCGACGCCCAAAGTCATCGAGAACGCCGAAGGTGCACGCACCACGCCCTCGATCGTCGCATTCACCGACGACGGCGAGCGTCTCGTTGGCCAGCCTGCGAAACGGCAGGCCGTTACCAACCCGGAAAAGACGTTCTTCGCGGTCAAGCGCCTGATCGGCCGGCGCTACGACGACCCGATGGTCGAGAAGGACAAGAAGCTCGTCCCCTACAGCATCGTGCGCGCCGGCAATGGCGACGCCTGGCTCGAGGCGGACGGCAAGACCTATTCGCCCTCGCAGATCTCCGCCTTCACGCTGCAGAAGATGAAGGAGACCGCGGAGGCTTATCTCGGCCAGAAGGTCGAGCAGGCGGTGATCACGGTCCCGGCCTATTTCAACGACGCCCAGCGCCAGGCCACCAAGGACGCCGGCAAGATCGCCGGCCTCGAGGTGCTGCGCATCATCAA
>CAYZMR010000173.1:0-7838 GCA_964479515.1 uncultured Hyphomicrobiales bacterium
CCCGTGCGGGCGGACGCGTCCGCCACGGCTTCGAGCAGTTCGCCCGTGCACCATTGCACGGCAGCAGGCCCATATTGCACGTCGAACGTCGGGCTCGCAGACGCCGCGATCGCGTCGGTCAGCGCGATGAGGTCCGCAACCGGCATCGGCGCCCGCACGAAACGCCGTGTGATCTCCTCGCGCGCTTGCGGATTGAGCGCGGCGAGAATCGGCTCGGACGGCCCATAGACCAGCGGATTGCGGTTGCGCAGCGCGACCGCGAAGCCGACGCGCACGCCGACGTCACGGGCCGCGCGCGCGACCTCGGCCGCTTCGGTCGGAAGATCGGTCAGGCCCTGCACGCGCGTGTAGTGCACCATGACGCTGCCCGCGCCGCCGAGCGCGGAGCGCGCGAGCGACACCGCGGTCGCCAGATACGGATCGACCGCGGGCAGCAGCGCGAGCCAATGCAGCCAGATTTCCAGCGGCTTGCCGGCCGTGCCGAACGAGCTCGACCGCGTCGGCCGCGCGTGATCGTGCGCGTTCGCGAGTGCCGGAAGCGCGAACAACGGCGCCGTCGCGCCGGATGCGGGTGCGACGGCGACAATGCGCTCGCCATCGAGGCGGATCGTATGATTGCCGACGGCCGCCGCGTCGGCGGCCGTCAGGACATGCTTGCAGGCGATGTCGCGCATGCGCCTTGTTAGTTCGTCCCCGCCGGCAGCATCCGGTCCGCCTTCGGCGGCAGGAAGGCGCGGCTGAACACGTCTTCCGCCTTGGGCGACTTCGGCAATTCATAGGCCGCCTGGATCACCTTGATCGATTCCTCCATGCGCGCGTCCTTCATGTCGCCGACGCCGAGCTCGGCCGCCTCCGACGTCGCGATCAGGTTCTTCACCGTATAGATCAGCCGGCGCTTCTCGATCTCCTTGTTGAGAAGCGGTTCCTGCTTGGAGAGCAGCTCGATCGCCGCATCCGGATTGGCGATGCAATCCTTCAGCGCCTTGTTGATCGCGCGCACGAGGCCCTTCACGGCCTCGGGCTTCTCCTTGGCGAGCTTCTGCGACACCATCACGCCGTTGGAATACAGGTCGACGCCGCCGTCGGAGTAGTAGATCCAGCGGAAGCCCTTGTCGGGATCGAGCTTGAGCGCCACGAGATTCATGTAGCTCGTGGCTGAGAACAGCGCCGAGATGTCGACGTCGCCGCGGATCAGCATCTGCTCCTGCAGGTTGGGCGCCATGCTGACGATCTCGACCTTCGCGGGATCGAGGCCGTTCTTCTTGGCGAGCAGCGGGAACAGCTTGATGGCGGCGCCGCCGGCGGGCGAGCCGAGCTTGTGGCCGGCGATGTCGGCGATCGTCTTGATCGGTGAGTCCGCTTTCATGAGCAACGCGAACGGCGCCTTCGAGTAGATCATGTAGACCATGACCGGCACGTCGGGGCGCGTCGCGGCGTTCTGGATGATGGCGTTCATGTCGCCGAAGCCCGCGTCATAGGCGCCGCCCATGATGCGGACGACGGTCGCGGCCGAGCCCTCGCCCTGATCGATCGTCACGTCGAGGCCTTCGGCCTTGAAGTAGCCCTTGTCGGCCGCCCAGTAGAACCAGGCGTGCAGCCCTTGCAGCTTCCAGTCGAGCGTAAACTTGATCTTCTCCTGCGCCTGCGCGGCGCCAAGCGACAGGAGCAGGGCGGTGGCGAGCACCGCGAGACGCGTGAACATCGTGGTTCTCCTGTCGGGCTTACGTGCCCATTGCGAAGTTGTCCTTACGGGTAGCCCAGCCGGTGACGCGGCCTTCGATCAGCGAGAAGATCGCGTAGAGGAGCACGCCGAGCACGGCCAGGATGAACACACCGGCGAACACCAACGGAACGTCGAAGTTGGAGCTCGCGATCATCATCATGGTGCCGATGCCGCGGTTCGATGCAACGGTCTCGGAGATCACCGAGCCGACGAAAGCGAGCGTGATGGCGACCTTCAGCGACGCGAAGAAGTACGGCATCGTCCGCGGCAGCCCGACATTCCACAGGATGTCGAACTTGGTCGCCTTCAGCGCTTTCATGACGTCTTCGAGTTCGGGCTCGGTGGTGGCGAGCCCGGTCGCGACGTTCACCACTACGGGAAACAGGCAGGTGATGAGCGCGGTGATGATCGCCGGCACGGTGCCGGAGCCGAGGTAGAGCACCAGGATCGGCACCACGGCGACCTTCGGCACCGACGAGAAGCCGACCAGCAGCGGATAGGCGACGTCATAGGCGAGCCTTGACCAGCCGACGATCACGCCGATGAGGACACCGATCGCGACGCCGAACACAAAGCCGACCATCGTGGTGTAAAGCGTCTGCAGCGTGTGCGGCCAGAGCGCCGGCGCTTTCTCCCACATGGTGTAGAACACCTGGCTCGGGCGCGGCAGGATCACGTCGCTGACGTGGAAGAGAATGCAGATCGCTTCCCACAGCACGAACAGGCCGATGATGAAAGCCGCCGAGGCGAGCTTGCGTCCGATTTCGGAGTTCATGCCGCGGCCTCCGTCACGGGACGCGCCTGCGGGACGTTGTCGCCGCGCGCTTCCACGATGAATTCGCGCAGGCGCTGCGTCATCGTGACGAACGCCGGATCGTAGATCATGTCCATCGTGCGTGGGCGCGGGAATTGCACCACGCTGTCGTCGATGATGCGGCCGGGGCGCGCGCGCATCACGGCGATGCGGTTCGCCAGATAGCCGGCCTCGCGCAGATCGTGCGTGACGAGGATGACGGTCGGTTTCCGCGATATCCACAGCTCCTGCATGATCGCCCACAATTCCTCGCGGGTGAACTGGTCGAGCGCGCCGAACGGCTCGTCGAGCAGGAGCAGTTGCGGATCGTGCACCAGCGCGCGGCAGAGCGAGGCGCGCTGCAACATGCCGCCCGAAAGCTGCCAGGGATATTTGTCGCCGAAGCCGCGCAGGCCGACTTGCGCCAGCAACGCCTCGGCGCGGTCCCTGAACTCGGTGTTCTTCTTGGCGTGATACTCGCCGCGGAACGGCGGCACGATCTTCAGCGGCATCATCACATTGTCGCGGATTTTCAGCCACGGCAGCATGGTCGGGTTCTGGAACGCGATCCCGACGCGAACCGGTTCGGCGCCGAGCTCGCGGCCCGCCACATAGACGTAGCCGCGCGAGGCCGTGATGAGCCCGCCGACCAGCTTGAGGATGGTCGACTTGCCGCAACCCGAGGGGCCGACCAGCGCGATGAAATCGCCCTGGCCGATGCGCAGATTGGTCTCGTCCAGCGCGGTGACCGAGCTCTCCGCGCTTCGTCCGTAGGTGACTGCGACGTTTTCCAGCTTGACGAAATCGTCCTCGCTCATGCGGCACTCTCCTGTTGCCGCGCCGGCACGCGGGTGATGACTTCCATGCTGTGTTCGGTGTTGCGCGGCGCTGGCGCCGGCATCTGTTGGATCGTGTGCACCGAGCGGCCGTGGCCGCGCGTGCCTTCGACAAGCGCGCGGTCGCGCATCACGAAGCGCCCGCGCACCAGCGTGTGGATCGGCAGGCCCTTCACTTTCATGCCGTGGAACGGCGTGACCTTCGACCTCGATTGCAGCTTCGCATCGTCGAGCGTCCACGCGCGTGCAAGGTCGACCACCGCGATGTCGGCTTCGGCGCCCGGCGCGATGACGCCCTTGCGCGGATAGAGGCCGAAGGTCTTGGCGGGCTTTGCCGCCGACATCGCGACGTAATCCATGATCGTCATGCGGCCGGCGTTCACCGCCGTGAGCATCAGCGGCATCTGCGTCTCGACGCCGGGAAAGCCACAGTCGACGTCGAACATGTCGTTGCGGGTCTTCTCCTCGGGCGAATGCGGCGCGTGGTCGGTCGCGATGATGTCCACGGTGCCGTCGGCGAGCGCGGCCCACAGCGGCTCCTGGTTGCGCTTCTCGCGCACCGGCGGGTTCACACGAATGACACCGGCGAAACGCGCGTAGTCGTCGGCCGACAGCATCAGGTAATGCGGGCAGGTCTCGCCGGTGATGTCGACGCCGCGCGCCTTGGCCTCGCGCAAGGGGCGCAGTTCGTCGGCGGACGAGATATGCAGGATGTGGATGCGCGCGCCGGTCCATTCGGCGAGGATCGCGGCGCGGCTGACCGCCTCGATCGCGACCACCGCCGGCCTGGACGCCAGATGTGCAAGAGGGTCGGTGCGTCCGGCTTGGCGCAGCCGCATCTCGCGCCGCTCCATGATCGAATTGGTCTCCGCGTGCAGCGAAACGCGCTTGCCCGTCGGCGCCACGACCTCGAAGGCTTCGAGCATGGCACCGGTCGAGGGCGAGGGAATCTTGCCAAACGTGTTGCCCATGTAGAGCTTGAAGCCGATCACGCCGACCTCGATCAGCGCCGGCACGTGCTCGATCGAATCCTCGCCGAGCACCGCATAGAGCCCGTAATCGACGTGCGCCTTCTCGGCCGCCATCTTGTGCTTGGCGGCGAGAGCTTCCGCGTTGCCGACCGTCGGAACGGTATTCGGCATGTCGAACACCGTCGTCACGCCGCCGAACGCCGCCGCCGCCGTGCCGCTTTCGAAATCCTCCTTGTGCGGATAGCCGGGATCGCGGAAGTGCACATGCACGTCGATCGCGCCCGGCAGCACATGCAGGCCGGAGACATCGACCGTCTCGCGCGCCGCCGGCATCGCGTCGGCGGCACCGACGCTGAGGATTTTCCCGTCCTTGATCGCGACACTCGCGTCGATCACGGCGTCGGGGGAGACGACCTTGCCGCCGGCGAGGATGAGATCGGCGATGACGCTCACAGCGCGGCCCAGCCGCCGTCGACCGGAACGTCCGCGCCGGTGATCTGGCGCGACACGTCGCTCGCGAAGAACAGGCACGCATTGGCGACGTCGGCGTCGGTCGTCACACGGCGGAGCGCATATTCGGCCGCATGCCGCGCCGCCGCTTCCTCGACCGTGATCCCAAGCTTCTTTGCCATGTCGGCGCAGACCTTGTCGCGGAAGCGCGGCCCGTCGACCATGCCGGGCGCGACGTAATTGACGTTGATGTTGTACTGGCCGACCTCGAGCGCGAAGCTCTTGGTAATGCCGCGCAGGCCCCATTTCGAGGCCGAATAGGCCATGCGGCCGGCGCGCCCGCGCATGCCGAAGGTGCCGCCGACATTGACGATCTTGCCGTAGCGCTGCGCCATCATGGCGGGCAGCACCGCATGCATCGTGTTGAAGCAGCCACCCATGTTGAGCGTCACGATCTCGTCGAACTCGTCGGCGGTCGTCTGTGCGCCGGTCTTGCCGATCGGCCCGGAGCCGCCCGCGACATTGACCAGGATGTCGATCCGGCCGCCGAACGCGTCCTTCGTCGCCGCGGCGGCGCTGTCGCAGGCGCCGGTGTCGGTCACGTCGCACGGCACCACGATCGCCTCGTGGCCTTCATCGCGGATCTCGGCGGCGACCGGCTCGATTGCGCTTGTGTCGCGCCCGATCAGCGCGAGCCGGCAACCTTCCTGCGCGAACGCCTTGCTCACCGCCGCGCCCATCCCCTTCGCCGGTCCGGTGATCACCGCGACGCGGCCTTTCAGTCCCAAGTCCATGAGAGTGTCCCGGCAGTTTCGCGCGCTGGCCCTCGTCTCCCTCCCCCGCTTGCGGGGGAGGGCTGGGGAGGGGGCGCTTGCGCGCACGAAGCCCCCTCCCGCCGCGCTTCGCGCGGCGACCTCCCCGCAAGCAGGGGAGGTGAAGAAAGAGATCAGTTCGTCTTCACGTCGATCAGCTTGGTCGGGCGGTCCGCCTTCGGCGGCAGGAACTCACGCGTGAAGATCTCGCTGATCGCCGGCGTGCGCGGGAGCTGATTGGCGTCGACCAGGATGTCGATCGACTTCTTCAGCCGCGCGTCGTCGACGTCGCCGAGTCCGATCGTGGCGACCTCCGGATGGTTCATCTCGTCCTTGACGGTGGCGTCGAAGCGCTCGAGCTCGACATCGAGCTTGATCAGCGGCTCGCGCTTGGCGACGGCCGCCACCGCGGCCTTGGGGTCCTTCAGCGCGTCGACGATGCCCTTGTTGAGGGCGCGCAGGAAGCCCGCCACGGCTTTCGGATTCTCCTTCACGAACTTCTTCGAGAAGATGATCGCGTTGGAGTAAAGGTCCATGCCGTAATCGCCGTAATTGATCCAGCGGATCTCCTTGTCGGGGTCGATGCCGGAGAGCTTGGCCGAAAAGCGGATCGTGTTGACGTAGCCGAACACGCCGTCGGCCTGCCCGCGCATCAGCATCTGCTCGCGCAGGTTCGGCGCGAAGTTCGTGATCGTGATCTTGCTCGCGTCGATGCCAGTCAGCTTCACGAACGCCGGGAAAAGCTTCAACGCGCCGTCATTGGCCGCGCCGCCCAGCGTCTTGCCTTCAAGGTCCTTCGGCGTCTTGATCGGGCTGCCGGACTTCACGGCGATCGTGAACGGCGGACGGTTGTAGAGGACGTAGACGGCGATCGGCGCTTCATCGGGCTTCTTCGCGGCGAACTCGATCAGCGCGTTGATGTCGCCGAAGCCGATGTCATAGGTGCCGCTCGCGACCTTCGGGATCGGCGTCGCCGAGCCATCGCCCTGGTCGATCGTCACCTCCAGGCCTTCGGCTTTGAAGTAGCCCCTGTCGTCGGCGAGGAAGAACCAGCCCTGCGGGCCCTGGTATTTCCAGTTCAGCACCAGCTTGAGCTTGGTCTGCGCGCTCGCAGGCGTGGCAAACGGAGCGCTCAGTCCAATCACCGCGGCAAGCGCGAGAAGCGAAGAACGTCGTGTGAAGGTCATAAGGTCACTCCTGTTGGCCGATCGGGTTACCGCCACGCGAGCAAGCCGCATGCCGGCGGTTCGATCTGTCTGCTGTCGCCAACGCTAGCGGAATTGAGTGTTGCGATCCGCCGCTGATTTCTTGCTAGACTGTTGCCGAAAAGTACACGCCAGACAGGCGACTGCCATGTCCATGAGACATTTGAGGTTTCTGCGCTACGTCGACGAGGTCGCGCGCGCCGGATCGATCCGCAAGGCGGCCGAACAACTCCACGTCACGGCGTCCGCGGTGAACCGCCGTATCATGGACCTGGAGGAAGAGCTCGACGCGCCGCTGTTCGAGCGGCGCGCGCGCGGCGTGCGGCTGACGGCGGCGGGGGAGCTGTTCGTGCGCTACATCCGCGAGCAGACCGGCGACGTCGAGCGCATGAAGTCGCAGATCGAAGACCTGAAGGGGCTGCGCCGCGGCACGGTGCGCATCGCGTGCAGCCAGGCGCTCGCGCTCGATTTCCTGCCGCGCGAGATCGCGGCATACCGCCGGCAATTCCCGCTGGTGCAGTTCGACGTGCAGGTGTTTGACCACGAGCGCGCGATGGCGACGCTCGCAGCCTACGAGGTCGATCTGGTGCTGGTGTTCCGTCCGCCATTTCTGGCGAACTTCCAGCCGCTGATGAGCCTGCAGCAGCGCCTCGTCGCGCTGATGCGGGCGGATCATCCGCTCAGCCGCCACAAGGCGATCCGGCTGAGCGACTGCGTCGGCTATCCGGTCGCGCTCGCCGAGCGCAGCCTCGGCGGACGACAGCTTTTGGTCGAGGTGCTGGCGCGCTCGAACCTGCGCTTCGACATCGTGGCGGAATCGAACTCGTTCGAGTTCCTGCGCGGCATGGCACTGCGCGACAATGCGATCACGTTCCAGATCGAGATCGGCGCCGTGGAGGGCCAGGGCCTGGTGGTGCGCCAGATCGACAACCGCGACGTGCCGCGTGCCGATCTCGTGCTCGGACAATTGCGCGGGCGCAATTTGCCGGTGCCGTCCGCGAAGTTCGCCGAGCAATTGGCAAGGGTGTTGGAGGGGATGCGGAAGTAG
>CAYZMR010000174.1:0-7740 GCA_964479515.1 uncultured Hyphomicrobiales bacterium
TGCTGTTCGTGGTCATTCTCGGGCCCGCCGCGATCCGCGTGATGGCGATCCAGTAAGAGCCGTCCGGCACGTTGAGCCGCCACGGCGCTTTTTTTCATTGGCTTCGGAATTGCGCTACGCGCTGTCGTCGCGCAGTGGCTGTAATTTGTCGTAAAATCACCTTGCAACCTAAGACTGTCGTTTCTAAGGTCGATATTCCTGTCGCGGACACGATCGCGTCGCGGTCATCCAAAGGACGGTTCAAATGGCGAACGGCGCGGGTCCCCTGCCGAATCAACAATTGCTTCCCGACGTGACCAACGCGCCGCCGGCGTTAGGCGGTTATCCGTTGCTCGGCACCATGGCGGCCTGGTCCGATGAAGGTGGCAAGCTGGCGATCGCGAATGACAGGTCGAAGCCGCCTTACGTTCCGCAACCGCTCAATCCGAACTGGACCACCGCAGAGGCTCCTGCGATCGCGGTGTCGTTCGAGCTTGAGAACGTTTACGTCGCGTGGACCGATCTTTCCGGCACCGTGCGCGTGGCGAGCACGCGTGATGGGTTCGGCTACGCGATGGGCGTTTCGGTTCCCGGAACAAGCGGCGGGCCATCGATACTGGTCGCCGATCGCCGCGTCTATGTGGCCTGGCGCGACGGATCCAACAGTCTTCTGCGGCTCGCGATCTTCGATGGCGACTTCATGAACCTTGCGGAGGTCCAGACCGGCACGACCCTGTCGTCACGGCCGACATTGGCCTGGTCATCGGGCAAGCTCTATGCGCTGTGCGGCGGCAATCCGGACGGCACCGGCGAGCGGGCAGTGCAGGTGTTCGTGTCGGAGAACGGAGGCACCACGTTCAGTCCGGTCAACGTTCAATCGGCCGCGAGCTTCGGACCGCCGTCGATGGCTGTCACGGACGGACGCTTCGAGCTCGTGTGGGCTGACGACACGGATAAGAGCATCCGCTACGCCACAGGCGATCGTCTCGATCAACTCGCGGTCACGCGCTATAGCGACACCTGTCCTTTGGGCGGCCCGGTGATCGTGGGGCAGCCGAACGGCAGCGTCGTCGGCTGGGCCGGCGGCATTCCCGACAAAGCGCGCAAGGGACATCCCATCATCGTCGGCCGTCTCCCGCCGGTGAATGAAGCGGCGGCCATGGTGGAGGCGGAAACAAGAATCACGGCGACGCGCGCGCGGCGGATCGCCGAGCCCACGTGCGGGGCTTTCGAGATCTACGATCCGGCGGAAGGCAAGTGTGTTTCGAAGGGCGGTTGCTTCGGCGGCTGCGTCCTCGAAAGCATCGACATCATCTTTGGTTATCCGATCTTCAATCCGGCCGCCTACGCGCTCTGCGTCGTGGTCTGCAAATCGGAAGATAAGTGATGACAGAAAGGCGCGGCCGGAGGCGGGCTCCGCCGACACCGATCCTCACGTCCCGTTCGGATCCTCGATCGGATCGAGGCCCTGCGGACCGATGATCTTCTTGGCCTTGCTGCGTTGCTGGGCGAGCATCCGGCGCAAGGTGGCGACGTTGGCCGCCGCCTCGTCGGTTGGCAGATCGGCGCGCGCGATGGTTTCGGCCTCGCCGAAGCGGCCTTGCAGCCCGACCACCAGCGCGAGATTCTGCCGCACGCGCTTGTCGGCGCCCGCAACCGCGGAGGCGCGGCGCAGCGTCTCCTCGGCGCGCTTCAGGTCCTTGGAGAGCGCGTAGGAGAGCCCGAGGTTTGATAGCACCGAGGGCTCGTCCGGCATGATCTTGAGCGCGCTCGCATAATAGCGTTGCGCTTCGTCATGGCGGCCCATCTGGTCGAGGACGGTGCCTTGCACCGAGAGGATATGCCAATCCGGCTGGTCCGGCGTATGCGCGCGCGTCAGCACGTCGAGCGCCTGGGTGTAGCTGCCGGCGTCGGCGAGCGCGCGGCCGTAGGCGCCGAGCAACTGCTTGTTGTTGGGATTGGTGATCGTCGCCTGTTCGAGCACGGCGGCGGCCTGGGTGCGCTGGCCGGTCGCCCGCAGCGCGCGCGCATAGCGGATCGCGGTATCGGGATCGCGCGGATCGGCGCGGAATCGCTCGCCGAGGGCATCGGCTTCGCGCCGCCACTCCTCTTCGCCGCGCGGTGCGCTGGGCGATGTGATCGAGCCGGTGGTATCGGTGTTGCCGAGCGTCTTGCAGCCGGCAAGCGCGGTCGCGGCAAGCGCCACGGCCGCGACGGTGGACAGAAGCGACAGGTGGCGAGGATGCTGACGCGACATCATGACCCTACTCGGCCGCGCGGCCCCCACGCCCACGCGGCTCCGCTGAAGCAATAGATCGTTAAGGCTAACAGGCGGTTAACCCGGTCTTCCGCGCCGCGGTAGCGCGTGGTAGCGAACCCCCTCGCGAGGAGCGAGCCAATGCATTCCGCCTTTACGGCCAACGCCGATACGCCGCTTCCGATCTGGTTCGTCACGACCGACACTTATGCGCAGGTCCGCGCCGCCCTCGCCCCGGCGGCGCGCGCCTTCGCGGCGAGTGCGAAGTTCGAGCCGAAGCCCGGGCAGCTTCTGCTCCTGCCCGGCGAGGGCGGCGCGCTTGGCGGCGTGCTGTTCGGCCTGGAGGCCACCGACAAGGCCCAGGACCGCTTTTTGCCTGGCCGCTTGCCGCTCCTGCTGCCGGCGGGCGCCTATCGCTTCGCCAACGCGCCGCGCGATACGCGGCTCGCCGTGCTTGCCTTCGCGCTCGGCTCTTACCGTTTCACACGCTATCGCAAAGGGGAGGCGAGCGCCGTGAAGCTCGTGCTACCCGACGGCGTCGATGGCACGGAGATCGCGCGTATCGCCGACGGTGTGAGCCTCGCGCGCGACCTCATCAACACGCCGGCGAATGATCTCGGGCCGGCCGAGCTGGAGGATGCCGCGAAGGCGCTCGCGGCGCGGCACGGCGCGGCGGCGCAATCGATCGTGGGCGACGACCTGCTCGCGCGCAATTTTCCGCTGATTCACGCGGTCGGGCGCGCGTCCCCGCGCGCGCCGCGGCTCGTCGATTTCACCTGGGGCGACCCGGCTGCGCCGAAGATCACGCTGGTCGGCAAGGGCGTGTGCTTCGACACCGGCGGGCTCGATCTCAAGCCGTCGGGCGGCATGCTGATCATGAAGAAGGACATGGGCGGCGCTGCCTGCGTGCTCGCCGCCGCGCACATGATCATGGACGCCAAGCTGAAGGTGCGGCTACGGGTCCTGATCCCGGCGGTCGAAAATTCGGTCTCGGGCGCGGCGTTCCGCCCGCTCGACGTCTACCGCTCGCGCAAGGGCCTGACCGTCGAGATCGGCAACACCGACGCCGAAGGCCGCCTGGTGCTCGCCGATGCGCTCGCGCTCGCCGACGAGCAGGCGCCGGAGTTGATCGCCGACATGGCGACATTGACGGGCGCCGCGCGCGTCGCGCTCGGGCCGGACCTGCCGCCGTTTTATACGCATGACGACATGCTGGCCGCCGACCTTGCGCGCCATGCAAACGCCGAGCGCGATCCGCTGTGGCGCATGCCGTTGTGGGGGCCTTACGATTCGCTGCTCGACTCCAAGGTGGCCGACATCAACAACGTGTCGAGCGGCGCCTTTGCGGGCTCGATCACGGCGGCGCTGTTCCTCAACCGCTTCGTCGAGAAGGCGAAGTCCTGGGCGCACTTTGACGTGTTTGGCTGGACGCCCGCCGCCAAGCCCGCGCGGCCCGAGGGCGGCGAATGCCAGGCCGCGCGCGCGCTCTACGCCCTGCTCAAGGAGCGGTACGGCGGCTGAGCCTGTCCGCCGCGCCGCTCACGATTTATTTTCGTTTCGGCCGGATGGTTGAGGCGAGGGAGCTGAATTGACCTTTGACCCACGCATAACGCCGGCGCGGCCCGATCTCGCCGCGAAGCACCTTGAGGGCAAGGTCGCGGCCGCGCGCTTCGTGGAGGGGCAGGAGCGCGAGGTGATCGACGCGCAGGCGCCCGTGCGGCGTGCGCCGAGACCCGATGCCGAGCAGATGACCGAAGCGCTGATGGGCGAGCGCGTCACGGTCTACGAGCTCGACGACGAGGGCTGGGCCTGGGGTCAGCTCGAAGCCGACGGCTATGTGGGCTACATGCCGGCAAGCGCGCTGATCGCGCCGCGCGCCGCGCCGACGCACCGCGTGGCGGCGCTGCGTACGCTCGCGTTCCCGGGGCCGTCGATCAAGCTGCCGCCGGTCGCCACACCGCCGCTCGGCGCTCGGCTGAGCGTGCTGCGCGAGCAGGAGCGGTTCGCGGTCGCGACCATCGGATACGTGCCGGCCGGTCATCTCGCGCCGCGCGACCGCGCCGAGACCGATTTCGTCGCCGTCGCCGAGCGGTTTCTCGGCACGCCATATCTGTGGGGCGGCAAGACGAATCTCGGTCTCGACTGCTCCGCCCTCGTCCAAGTTGCGCTCAACGCCTGCGGTATCGCCTGCCCGCGCGACAGCGACATGCAGGAGCGCGCGGTCGGCGCGCTGGTCACAAGCCTGTCCACGCTCGAGCGCGGCGATCTCGTGTTCTGGAGGGGCCATGTGGCGATCGTGCACGATGCATCGACGCTGCTGCACGCCAACGCGTTTGCCATGGCGGTGACGATCGAGCCGATTACGGCGGCGCTTGCGCGCATCCGCGCGTCCGGCAGCGACGTGACGAGCGTGAGACGGCTCTAATATCCGACGCGGCGATCCACCACATTCGCCAGCGCTTCGCCGCGCTCGAACGCCGCGATCTGCTCGGCGACATAGAGCGAGATCGCATCCGGGTCGGTGTCGGCGGCATTGTGCGGCGACAGCGTCACCTTTGGATGCGACCAGAACGGGCTCGAGGCCGGCAGCGGCTCGGTCGCGAACACGTCGAGCGTGGCGGCGAGCAGCGTGCCGTCGTCGAGCGCCGCCAGGATGTCGTCCTCGACCTGCAACCCGCCGCGTCCCGCATTGATGATGACGGGACCGCCGAGCACGCCGTCGCGCGCAAGCCCGGCGAATGTTCGCCGGTTGAGGATGCCGCGCGTCGCCGGCGTGAGCGGCAGCAGACAGACCAGCACGTCGGTGCGCGCAAGGAACGCGGCAAATCCGGCGTCGCCCGCAAAGCACGTCACGCCGGGGATCAACTTCGGCGTGCTGCTCCAGCCCGCGACATCAAAGCCGATGCGCGCGAGCACCTCGGCGGCGTCGCGGCCGAGCACGCCGAGCCCCATGATGCCGACGCGCAGGGCGCCTGCGGCCCATTGCAGCTTCGGCGCCCAGAGACGGTCGCGCTGCGACTGCGCGTAAAAGCTCTGCCGCCGGTGATGCATCAGCACGTGCATCACAACATATTCAGTCATGCGCCGGGT
This sequence comes from uncultured Hyphomicrobiales bacterium, assembly GCA_964479515.1. Taxonomy (GTDB): domain Bacteria; phylum Pseudomonadota; class Alphaproteobacteria; order Rhizobiales; family Xanthobacteraceae; genus PALSA-894. The sequence goes on from CAYZMR010000174.1 coordinate 5,327, forward strand.
GAGGTCGTCGACCGCGACGCGCACCAGGGGAACGTCGGGGAGGCTCGCGTCCGCCACCACGGCATCGACACCGGCCCCGAGGTTGAAGATCACGGACAGATTCGGGAATGCGCCGAGCGCGCCGGGCTTCGGCTTCCACACCGCCGCATAGCGCACGGCCGCCGGATTGATCGCATCGTCGGGGATCAGCGCCACCGGGCGATCGGGACATACCCGCAGAAAACGCTCGCGCCAACGCTGCGGCGCCCAGTTCTCGGTCCCGCCGGTGATCAGCAGCGCCAGCGCGCCCTTGGTCACTGGCTCACCGCGCCCTCGGCCGCGGTCTCCAGGTTGAAGGCGGCAGCGAACAGCGCACGCGTGTAGCCGCTCTGCGGACGCGCGAATATCTCGGCGGCGGCGCCTTCCTCGACCACCTTGCCGTTGCGCATGACGATGAGCCGGCTCGCGAGCGCCGCCACCACGCGCAGGTCGTGCGAGATGAACAGGTAGGTGAGGTTGCGGCGGCGCTGCAGGTCGCGCAACAGATCGACGATCTGCGATTGGATCAGCATGTCGAGCGCGCTGGTCGGCTCGTCGAGCACCACGAAAGTCGGCTCGAGCGCGATCGCGCGCGCGACCGCGATGCGCTGGCGCTGGCCGCCGGAGAATTCGTGCGGGTAGCGGAAGCGCGTCTCGGGGTCGAGACCGACGTCCTTGAGCGCCGCGATCACGCGCCGCTCGCGCTCGTCTTCCTCCATCTTGGGGTGATGCACCCACAAGCCTTCCTCCACGATGTCGGACACCGACATGCGCGGCGAGAGCGAGCCGTAAGGGTCCTGGAAGACGATCTGCATGTCGCGCCGGAACGGCCGCATCGCCTTGAACTTGAGGCCCGCGAGCGCGTTCCCCATGAACACGATTCGTCCGTCCGAGGCGATCAGGCGCAGGATCGCGAGGCCGAGCGTCGTCTTGCCGGAGCCCGACTCGCCGACGATCCCGAGCGTTTCGCCCTTGCGCACCGCGATGGTTACGCCGTCGACCGCCTTGATGTGGCCGACGACCTTGCGCATCACGCCGCGCTTGATCGGAAACCAGACCTTGAGGTCCGTGGTCTCCAGGACGATCGGCGCTTGCGGCTGTGGCGGCGCCGGATCGGGCTTCGGCTCGGCTGCGAGCAGCGCCCGGGTATAAGGGTGCTGCGGAGCCGCGAAGACGTCGGCGACCGGCCCGTGCTCGACGATCTTGCCGTCCTTCATCACGCAGACGGCGTCGGCGACTTTGCGCACGATGCCGAGGTCGTGCGTGATGAACAGCATCGCCATGCCGAGCCGGGACTGCAGGTCCTTCAACAGCTTGAGGATCTGCGCCTGCACGGTGACGTCGAGCGCGGTCGTCGGCTCATCGGCGATCAGCAGATCCGGCTCGTTGGCAAGCGCCATCGCGATCATCACGCGCTGGCGCTGTCCGCCGGAGAGCTGGTGTGGATAGCTCGCGAGGCGGCTTGCGGGGTCCGGAATTCCGACCTGGTTGAGCAGGTCGACGATGCGGGCGCGCGCGGGCGCGCCGCTGAGGCCGCCGTGCAGCAGCAGGATCTCGGCGATCTGCTTCTCGATCGTATGGAGCGGATTGAGCGACGTCATCGGCTCCTGGAAGATGATCGTGATGTCGTTGCCGCGCACGTGGCGCATCTCGTGCTCGCGCAGGCTCAGGAACTCCTGGCCCTTGAAGCGGATCGAGCCGGAGGGGTGGCGCGCGGCCGGATACGGCAGCAGCTTGAGGACCGACAGCGCCGTCACCGACTTGCCCGAGCCCGACTCGCCGACCAGCGCGAGCGTCTCGCCCTTGCGGATGTCGAACGAGATGTGGTCGACCGCGAGTGTCTCGCGCGTGCCGTGGCGGAACGACACCGAGAGATCGCGGATGGAAAGGAGCGGCGCTGCGGTCACGGCCATCGCGTCACCCGAACGCCTTGCGCGGGTCGAACGCGTCGCGCACGGCCTCGCCGATGAAAATGAGCAGCGACAGCATGATCGCGACCGAGAAGAAGCCGGAAAAGCCGAGCCACGGCGCCTGGATGTTGGCCTTGCCCTGCGACAGCAGTTCGCCGAGCGACGGCGATCCGGGCGGCAGGCCGAAGCCGAGGAAGTCGAGTGCGGTCAACGTCATCACGGACCCTGACAGGATGAAGGGCAGGTACGTCATGGTCGCCACCATGGCGTTCGGCAGAAGGTGGCGGAACATGATCGTGCGATTCGAGACGCCGAGCGCGCGCGCCGCCATGATGTATTCGAAATTGCGGCCGCGCAGGAATTCCGCGCGCACCAGCCCGACCAGCGACACCCAGGAGAACAACAGCAGGATTCCGAGCAGGACGAAGAATCCGGGCGTCAGCACCGCCGAGATGATGAGCAGGAGATAAAGCGAGGGGATCGAGG
>CAYZMR010000175.1:0-7630 GCA_964479515.1 uncultured Hyphomicrobiales bacterium
CCATCAGGACCGGATGCGGCAGCGCGTTGAGCACTGTGTCGGCGGTCTCGGTCGGGAACGACGTGAAGCGCTGCTCGGCCCGGTTCATGCGGCCGCCCTCCAGGCAAACGCGTCATAAGCCGCGGCGAGGCGCCGTTTCGCCTCGGCCGGATCTTCGGCGGTCAGCACGCTCGCGCGTGCCTGCTTGAGATGTTCCGCCGAAGCGCCAGTGCTTTCCGCCGCAGCGTCGAGCGCCCAGCCGAGGTGCTTGCGCGCATGGCGGATGCCGATGCGGACGCCATGATGCGTCAGCATGTCCTCGTAGAGCGTCACGGCGAGCACGAGCTGCTCGTCAAGCGCGGGCGTGGCCGGCCGTTCGCCGGTTTCCAGATAGCGCGCGAGCGCGCCCGGAAACCACGGCCTGCCCTGCGCACCGCGTCCGACCATGACGGCGTCGGCGCCGGATTCGTTCAGCGCCGTGGCGGCCGCTTCGCAACTCGTCACGTCACCATTCACCACGACCGGGATCGTCACGGCGGCCTTCACGGCACGCACCGCGGCCCAATCCGCCTTGCCGGTGTAGAACTGGCAGCGCGTGCGTCCATGCACGGTGATGAGGGCGACGCCGGCGTTTTCGGCCCGGCGCGCAAGCTCCGCGGCGTTGCGCGAGCGATCGTCCCAGCCGAGCCGCATCTTCAACGTGACCGGCACGCTGACCGCGCCCACGGTCGCGTCGATCAATTCGACCGCACGATCGAGGTCGCGCATCAGCGCCGAGCCGGATTGTCCGCCGGTCACGTGTTTCGCCGGGCAGCCCATGTTGATGTCGATGATGTCGGCGCCGTTGCTCTCTGCGATGCGCGCGCCCTCCGCCATCCAGCGCGCTTCGCAGCCGGCGATCTGCACGACATGCAGCTTCAGTCCCGCGCCATCGGCGCGCAGACAGGCGTCGCGCTTGCCTTCGGCGAGGTACTCGCTCGCGACCATCTCGGAAATGACGACGCCCGCTCCGAGCCGCGCCGCGAGACGCCGGAACGGCGTGTCGGTCACGCCCGACATCGGCGCGAGAAACACGCGGTTCGGTAGCGCGATGCCGCCGACGGCGAGCGGCCGGTCTTGGCTATGCGGAGTCGCGTGAGGCTTCACGGGCGGTTGCACACAAATTAGGCTGGAGATGATTTGCACAGAGTTTAGCCATTTTGAAGGCCGGCGCAAGCTTCGCAGTGCAGCATTTCCTTCTGAAAAAAGAGAATCAAGTTGCGATGGTGAACGGAGGCGCTAAAGCCATAGCCTGACGGCGAAATCGAGGACGATGATGACGATCCGGGTGGCGGCGGTTGTGGTTGCGGCCGGGCGCGGAACCCGAACCGGCATGCCGTACCCGAAGCAATACCGTACGCTCAAGGGCGCTCCGCTGGTGCGGGACAGCCTGCGCCTGTTTGCTTTGCACCCGGAAGTGGATCTGGTGCAGCCGGTGATCCACCCCGACGACGCGGCACGTTTTACGGCCGCAGCCGCCGGGCTCGGTGTTGCGACGCCCGTGTCCGGTGGCGCGACGCGGCAGAGTTCCGTGCGTGCCGGCCTCGAGGCGCTCGCGGCGAGCGCGCCCGCGATCGTGCTGGTGCATGACGCCGCACGGCCGTTCGTCTCCGACGCGTTGGTGAGCCGCGCGATTGCGTCGGCGCAGGCGCATGGCGCCGCGATCCCGGGACTGCCGGTCACCGACACGGTCAAGCTGGTGGACGCGCAAGGGCTCGTGACCGCGACGCTCGACCGCGCGCATCTGCGCACCGTGCAGACACCGCAAGCGTTTGCGTTCCCGGCGCTGCTCGACGCGCACCGCCGCGCCGCCGCCGCGGGACGCGATGATTTCTCCGACGATGGCGCGCTTGCCGAATGGGCCGGCCTCAAGGTTGCGGTGTTCGAAGGCGAGAAAGGCAACGTGAAGATGACGACGGCGGAAGACTTCAAGCGCGCCGAAGCTGAGCTTGCGGCGTCGCTCTCCGACATCCGCACCGGCATCGGCTACGACATCCACGCTTTCGAGGATGGTGGCGACCACGTCTGGCTCGGCGGCATCAAGATCCCGCATGCCCGTAAGCTCTCCGGCCATTCCGACGCCGACGTCGCGCTGCATGCGCTGGTCGACGCGATCCTCGGCGCATTGGCCGACGGCGACATCGGCGTGCATTTTCCGCCGACCGACGAAAAATGGCGCGAGGCCTCCTCGGACAAGTTCCTCAAATTCGCGGTCGAGCGCGTGCGCGAGCGCGGCGGCATGATTGGCCATCTCGACGTCGCGATCGTCGCCGAGGCGCCTAAGGTCAATCCGGTCCGCGACGCGATACGCGCGCGCATCGCCGAGATCGCGGGACTGACCATCGACCGCGTCGGCGTGACCGCGACCACGAACGAGAAGCTCGGCGCGATCGGCAGCGGACAAGGGATCGCCGCCTACGCGACCGCGACGATCCGCCTGCCGTGGACCGCGCCGTGATCGACGCCGAGACCCGTGCGCTCGCCGTTCGCGTGCTCGACGCCTATCGGGCGCGCGAATGGACGCTCGCGACGGCGGAGTCCTGCACCGGCGGCCTCGTGGCGGGTGCGCTGACCGAGATCGCTGGCTCCTCCGACGTGGTCGACCGTGGCTTCATCACCTATTCGAACGAGGCGAAGGCCGAGATGCTTGGCGTGCCCGAGGCGACGCTCGCCGAATACGGCGCGGTCAGCCGGCCGACCGCCGAGGCGATGGCGAAAGGCGTGCTCACGCGCTCGAGCGTCGATGCCGCGGTCGCGATCACGGGCATCGCGGGTCCGGGCGGCGGCTCGACGGACAAGCCGGTCGGACTGGTCCATTTCGCGGCGGCCGCAAGAGACGGCCGCGTGATCCAGCGCGAGAAGCGCTACGGCGATATCGGACGCAGCGAAGTGAGACGGCTTTCCGTTCTCGAAGCACTTGATATGCTGCTGACGCTCACGGGATAACGCGCCGCGGACAAGCGGCGACAACAACAATCGGGGAGGACGTCATGAGGAAGCTCATGATCGCGCTGTGCGCCTGCGTGGCGCTCGGTTCGAGCGCTCAGGCGCAGACGGTGAAGGATTTTCTCGCGCTGGTCACCAAGAAGTGGACCACGCCGTTCGAGCCATTCCATCTCATCGGCAACATCTATTATGTCGGCACCGACGGCATCGCGGTCTACATCATCAAGACCTCGCAGGGCCTGATCCTGATGGATACGGCGATGCCGCAGTCGACCGGGATGATCAAAGACAACATCGCCAAGCTCGGCTTCAAGCTCGCCGACATCAAGTACATCCTCAACACCCACGCGCATTTCGACCACACCGGCGGCTTTGCCGAGATGAAACGCGATACCGGCGCGCAACTCGTCCTTGGCGAGCGCGACAAGCCGCTGGTCGAGGGCGGGTATTATCCGGGCGAAGAGAAGGATGCCGATCTCGCCTTCCCGCCGGTGAAGGTCGATCGCACCGTGAACGAGGGCGACAAGGTCACGCTCGGCGACACGACGCTGATCGCGCATGCGATGCCCGGGCATTCGCCCGGCTGCACCAGTTGGGAGATGAAGGTGCAGGACGGCAATACTGAGCGTACCGTCCTGTTCTTCTGCAGTGGCAGCGTCGCGCTCAACCGGCTGGTCGGCCATCCGACCCACCCGGGCATCGTCGAGGACTACCGGAGCACGTTCGCCAAGGCGAAAGTGATGAAGGTCGACGTCTTGCTCGGCCCGCACCCGGAAGTGTACGGCATGCAGGACAAGCGCGCTCAGATGAAGGACGGCGCGCCAAACCCGTTCGTCAATCCGGGCGAGCTTGCGACCTACATCGCAACGCTGGAGAAGGACTTCGACGTACAGCTCGCCAAGCAGACCGCGGCGCTGCAGAAGCAGAACTGACGTCTCTGGTAGCCTGGGTTGAGCGAAGCGAAACCCGGGGGCGACTCCCTCCGCGTATGAGCGCACCCCGGCTTTCGCTTCGCTCAAGCCGGGCTACAACGCACGCGCGGTGCGTTCACCACCCCAGCTTCTTGCGCAGGATGGCGCCGACGATGTCGGAATAGTCGTCGGTCCAGGCGACGACGGAGCCGGCGGCTTCCGCATGCCATCCTGGCGTCTGTGCCAAGCTTCCGAAATCCGCGGCATCGCGCGCCAGCACCGCGACGAGCGCGGCGGCGTGGAAGTCGGTGACGAACTGGTTCGCCTTGTCGTCGGCCTTGACCAAGGTCGTCAGTCCTTCGGCGGCGCCGACCGCCGCGACCACTTTCGCAAGCTCCATGTGGCGGTTGGAGATGTGGAACACGATGATTCCGCGCGGTGTAAGCCGCGCCAGGTAGGCGCGCAGCGCCTCGCGCGTGAGCAGGTGCGTCGGGATCGCGTCGGAGGAAAACGCGTCGAGCACGATCAGGTCGTATTGCTGCGCCGAGGCCGCGAGCGTGAGCCGCGCATCGCCGAGCACGATTTTCGCGTCCGGCGCGCAGCTTGAGAGAAACCGGAACATTTTCGGGTCGCGCGCGATCCGCACGACTTCCGGGTCGATCTCGAAGAAGGTCCAGGCTTCGCCGGGCTTGCTGTGGCAGGCGAGGCTTCCTGCCCCGAGGCCAACGACTGCGACGCTGTTGAGGCCGCCTTGCGCGGCGCGCGCGGCCGCGATGCTCTCCGAGATCGGTCCGCCGAAGTAGTAATAGGTCAACGGCTCCGGCCGGCCGGTGACGCGCGCGCCGTCGGCATCGCGCACGCGCTCGGCGCCGTGGATCGTGGTGCCGTGATGCAGCAGCCGGTGAGTGCCGTCGCTGGTCTCGACCACGCGATGCACGCCGAAAAAGCTGCGCGCGGTCTCGATCACGTTGAGGCCGGGCTGCCACACCCCGGTGATGATGAACCCCGCGACCGCGAGCGCCGCGAGCCGCACGGGGTCGTTTCGCTGCAGCAGCATCCAGCCGACCAGCGCGACGAGCATGATCTGGAACGGCAGCATCGCGTCCGTGCCGAGCCGCACGTCGAACAGATGGGGCTGCACGATCGCGACCGCCGCGACGACGAGCGCCGGCCAGATGCGTTTGACATATTGCAACGGCGTCCCGACGAACGCGCCCGGCAGCGCGAACAGCGCCGCCACCACCAGGATCGGGTATTCGTAGGTGCGGTTGAACAGATAGGGTGCGAGCAGTCCGGCGAAGACGCCGCCGATCACGCCGCCGACCGAGGTCCAGAGATAGAACTCGGTCAGCCGCGACGGCGCCGGGCGCCGCGCGTAGAGCTCGCCGTGGCAGCAAAGCGCGAGCACGAACAGCGCCAGCAGGTTGACCGCCATGGTGGCGAGCCAATATTCGCGGTCGCCACCGAGCAGCGTGATCGCGAGCGGGGCGACGAGAAACGGCACGATGCGGGCGACGATCGGCTGGCTGAACCACGGCCGCTCGCGGAACACCGCGACGAATGTCAGGAGATAGAGCGCGAGCGGCAGCACCCAGAGGAGCGGCGCGGCCGCCACGTCGGTCGAGATATAGGCCGTCACCGCGATGACGAGACCAGCCGGGATCGCCGCAAGTGCGATCCAGGAGACGCGGTCCATCCAGGTGGGAGCCGCCGCCGCCGCGACCGGCGCGGCATCGGGGCGCGCGTCGCCTCCCCGCGCCGCGACCGTCCCGGCGATCGCGACCAGCACGGCCAGTCCGGCGAAGCCGACCGACCACGCCCAGGCTTGCGCGCGCAGCGTCAGCATCGATTCAAGCAGGAGCGGATAGGCCAGCAAGGCCGTGAACGAGCCGAGGTTGGAGGCGGCATAGAGCACATAGGGGTTGCGCGCCTGCGGATGCCCGCTCGCCGCGAACCAGCTTTGCAGGAGCGGCGCGCTCGCCGACAGCGCGGCGAACGGCAGCCCGATCGAGGCGGCAAACAGCGCGACCAGCCACAGGCCGACGCCGGTCGAGGGCGGCGCCGCAAAGCCCTGCGCAATGCCGATCGGGAGCGTCAGCGCGGCGGCGGCGAGCACGCCGAGATGCACCAGCGCGGATTGCGCCACGGTGAGCGTGCGCGCCAGCAGGTGCGCGTAGGCGTAGCCGACCAGCAATGCGGCCTGGAAGAACACCATCGCGACCGACCACACCGACGGCGCGCCGCCGAGCCTCGGCAGCACCATCTTGGTGAACATCGGCTGCACGGCGAACAGCAGCAGCGCGGAGGAAAACAAGGTCGCGGCGAACAGCGCGGGCGCGAGGCGCAGATACGCGCTATCGCGTGCCGGAACGGTCTGATCGTGCAGGGCCATGGGGTTCCGCCAGAAAGCGCGGACGATAGCGGGACGACCTTAAGGGCTGCTTACCTGCATATAGACCGCATCCGCCCGCCGCTCGAAGGCCTCGGCGAAACGGCGGAACGCGGCGTCGAACATCGCCCCCATGACGAGACCGAGCATGCGGCTTCTGAACTCATAGGCGATGAAGAACGTCACGTCGCAGGTCTGCTCGGTGAGCGGCACGAAAGTCCAGCGGTTGTCGAGATGGCTGAACGGGCCGTCGAGATATTCGACCCGGATCGTCTGGTTCGCCCGGTCGAGCGTGACGCGGCTCAAAAAGGTCTCGCGCATCACTTTGTAGGCGACCGTCATGTCGGCGACGAGCGTCACCGTCCCGTCCGGGTTCTCGGTCCGCTTGCGCACGCGCAAGGACTGGCACAGCGGCACGAACTGCGGATAACGCTCCACGTCGGCGACGAGGTCGAACATCTCGCCCGCCGCGTGGCGCACGCGGCGCGTGGTGCGGAATTCCCGCATCAGCGGGGCTGGGTCGCGGCCCGCGCCGCCTTGAGCCGCGCGAAGTCCTCGCCCGCGTGATGCGAGGAGCGCGTCAAGGGCGAGGCCGAGACCATGAGGAAGCCCTTGGCATAGGCGATGGTCTCGTAGGCCTTGAATTCGTCCGGCGTGACGAAGCGCACGACTTCGTGGTGCTTGCGGGTCGGCTGCAGATACTGCCCGATGGTGAGGAAATCCACGTCGGCCGCGCGCAGATCGTCCATCAATTGGAGCACTTCGTTGCGCTCCTCGCCGAGCCCCACCATGATGCCGGACTTGGTGAACATCGCCGCGTCGCGTTCCTTCACCTCCTGCAACAGCCGCAGCGAGACGAAATAGCGCGCGCCCGGCCGTACGGTCAGATACTTCGACGGCACGGTCTCGAGATTGTGGTTGAACACGTCCGGCCGCGCCGCGACGACGGTCGCGGCCGCGCCGTCCTTGCGCAGGAAATCGGGCGTCAGCACCTCGATGGTGGTCGCTGGTGTCGCGGCGCGGATCGCGCGGATCACTTGGGCGAAATGCTCCGCGCCACCGTCCGCGAGATCATCGCGGTCGACCGACGTGATGACGACGTGATTGAGGCCGAGCTTGGCCACGGCCTCGGCCACATGCGTCGGCTCGTGCGGATCGAGCGCGCCCGGCAGTCCGGTCTTCACGTTGCAGAACGCGCAGGCGCGCGTGCACGTGTCGCCCATGATCATGAAGGTCGCGTGCTTCTTGTCCCAGCACTCGCCGATGTTCGGGCAGCCGGCTTCCTCGCACACGGTGTGCAGGCCGTTCGCTCGCACGATCTTCTGCGTCTCGACATAGCCGCGCGAGACCGGCGCCTTGACGCGGA
>CAYZMR010000176.1:0-7588 GCA_964479515.1 uncultured Hyphomicrobiales bacterium
ACGAATATCGTTGCGCAGTCGCGATCCCGAAAGCCCTGAGATGCCATGCGCACCGTCTTTCCGGATCACACCGAGGATCAGCTCAAGGCTGAGTTCTTCGGCGGCCAGCGCGACGGGTTCTTCGTGGAAGTCGGCGCGAACGATCCGCAGCGCGGCTCGCAGACCTGGGCTTTTGAGCAAAGCGGCTGGAACGGGATCCTGATCGAACCCCAGCCTGATCTCGCGGATCGGCTTCGGCATGAGCGCGGGGCGCGCGTCATCGCGGCGGCGTGCTCGTCGCCGGAGCATGCGGGCGGCATGATGCGGCTCTACCTTTCGGGTCCACATTCCTCGCTCGACAGCAAGCTCGCGGCGCCCGGAGCCGTGCCATACGACGCGGTCGACGTGCCGGCGCGGACGCTGGATAACATCCTCGAGGAAGCAAATGCCCCGGGCGCGATCGATTTCGTGTCGATCGATGTCGAAGGTCACGAAGTCTCGGTGCTGCGCGGGTTCGCGCTTGCTCGCTGGCGTCCGCGGCTGATCCTGATCGAGGACCATCTGAAGAGCCTCGCGACGCATCGGCATCTGACGCATGCCGGCTACCGGTTGATCCGGCGTACCGGCCTGAACGGCTGGTATGTGCCCGATAGCGCGGCGCCGCGGCTCGGCTGGGGGTCATGGCAACTCGCCCGCAAGTATTACCTCGGGCAGCCCATCCGCATGATGCGGGATCGCAAGCGCGATCTGCTGCGACGCTGGCGCACGGGCCGCGCCGGCGGCGCTTCTCATCCGGTGTCGTCATGATCCGGTTGAACCCGGCCTTGCCGGCCAGAGGATTCCCGTGCCGCGGTTGAGCGCGATCATCATCACCAAGGACGAGGCGGCCAACATCGGCGATTGCCTCGACAGCGTCGCGTTCTGCGATGAGCGCATCGTGGTCGACTGCGGCAGCGGCGACGGCACCGTCCTGATCGCCAAGGAGAAGGGCGCGCGCATCGCCTTCCACGATTGGCAGGGCTTCGGCGCGCAGAAGAACTATGCGCTTTCGCTCGCGCATGGCGACTGGGTGCTGTCGATCGACGCCGACGAACGCGTGACGCCGGAGCTGCAAGCGGCGATCCTCGCGGCGATCGGAAACGACAAGATCGACGGCTACAACATTCCCCGCAAGTCGAGCTTCTGCGGGCACGTGATGCGCCACGCGGGCTGGTATCCGGACTACGTGCTGCGGCTGTTCCGGCGCGGCAGGGCGCGCTTCTCCGACGATGTCGTGCACGAGCGCGTCATCTGCGACGGCAAGGTCGCCCGCCTCAAGACGCCGCTGACGCATTACGCGGTGCATCGGCTCGAGGACGCGATCCGGCGCATGGACACCTATTCGACGCTGGGCGCGCAGAAATTCGTCGCGTCCGGCCGCCGCGTCTCGATCTTGAGCGGCGTTGCTCATGGGATGCTCTCGTTTCTGCGCACCTATGTGCTGCGCCTCGGGTTCCTCGACGGCGCGGCCGGCTTCCTGCTCGCGGTCGCCAATGCCGAGGGCACCTATTACCGCTACGTCAAAGCCTGGCTCGCGAGCCGCGGCCCTGCCGGCGGACCGCCGCCGTGAATGAGCTGATCTCGATCGTGGTCTCGACCTATGACCGGCCCGACGCACTCGCGGCCGTACTGCGCGGCTTGTCGCGCCAGAGCGACAGGCAGTTCGAGGTCGTGATCGCGGATGATGGCTCGGGACCCGCGACGACCGCGCTGATCGAACAGCGCAAGGCGACGCTCGGCGTGCCGCTGAATCATGTCCGCCACGAGCATGATGGCTTTCGCGCCGCCGAGATCCGCAATCGCGCGATTCTGGCGAGCCAGGGCCGCTACTGCATCTTCCTCGATGGCGACTGCATCCCGCGGCCGGACTTCGTCGCGCAGCATCGCCGGCTCGCGGAGCCCGGCTGGTTCGTGGCGGGAAACCGCATCCTGCTGTCGCCCGAACTGACCACGCAGGTGCTGGCGCACAATCTCGAACCGGAGCGGTGGAGATTCCCGTCGTTGCTGGTCCGCTGGCCGGTCGGCGTCAATCGGCTCGCACCCGCGCTGCATCTGCCGCTGGGCGGATTGCGCCGTGCCGGCGCGCAGCGCTGGGAAGGCGTGCGCACCTGCAACCTCGCGGTGGCGCGCGCCGATCTTGACCGCGTCGACGGCTTGGATGCGAGCTTTTCGGGGTGGGGTCTCGAAGACTCCGATCTCGCGATCCGCCTGATGCACGCCGGCGTCCGGCGCAAGGACGGCCGCTTCGCGACCGGCGTCATTCATCTCTGGCACAAGGCGGACGATCGCACCCGCTTGTCCGCCAACCAGGCGCAGCTCGATGTCGTGATTGCAAGCGATCGCGTGCGCGCGTTGCGCGGCCTGTCCGCGCTCGCGCCGGAGTCCGTCCATGGTTGAGGCGGCCGTCGTCGATCGCTCGCCGTTCGGGGGCCGTATTCCCGGCCGGCTCGATCGCGCGGTGCTCGCCGCGACGCGCGCGATGCCGGACAACTGGCTGGGCCTGCGGCTCGCGATGGTGTTCCGCCGCGTCACCATGCGACGGCTCGGCCAAGGCGGCCTCGACACAATGCTGTGGGGCATGCGGCTGCGGCTCTATCCGCGCCGCAATGGCTGCGAAAAGAACGCCCTGTTCACGCCGCAGATGTTCGACGTGTTCGAGCGCGACGTGCTCGCGCAGGCGATCGAGCGGCGCCGTGCCGAAGGCAAGACCTTCACCTTCGTCGACATCGGCGCCAATGTCGGACTCTATTCGCTGTTCGTCGCGGCGCGCGCCGGGAACAACGCGCGCATCCTCGCGATCGAGCCGCAGCCCGGAATCCTCGAGCGGCTGCGCTTCAATCTGGCGGCAAATCCGGGCGCTCCGATCGACGTGCTGGCAATCGCGGTCGCGGACCATGACGGCACGGTCGACCTTCTGATCGATCCGCGCGACAGCGGCGGTACGCGCATCGACAAGGATGCAGCCTCGCCCCGAAGCGAAACAGTGCCGGTGCCGTGCCGGCCCTTGACCGCGATCCTCGCAGACGCCGGCATCTCAGGCGTCGACGCGCTGAAGATCGACGTGGAGGGCGCGGAGGATCTGGCGCTCGCGCCGTTTCTGCAGGCGGCGGCACAGCACCTCCTGCCGGACCTCGTGCTGATCGAGGATACGCGCGGCCAATGGCGCACCGACGTGTTCGCATTGCTACGGCAGCGCGGCTACACTGAGTTCGCGCGCAGCCGCCAGAATGTCGCGTTCCGGCGCGATAGAACATGATCCCGATCCCGAACAGCGACCCAGTTTTCGGATAAGACCATGTTCAAGCAAACGACGAGACCGGTATGGCAGACGCCGTGAACGCCAATCTGTTCGGCCGCGCCTTCGAGCGCGGGCGCCTGGAGCGTTTGGCCGATTGGCTCGTGGTCGCGGTTGCGGTCACGCTGCCGTGGTCGACATCGGCGACCTGGGTGTGCCTCGTCCTGTGGGTGCTTGCGCTGATCCCGACCCTCAGTGTCGCCTCGGTGCGGCGCGAGGCCTGGAGCTTTGCCGGCGGACTGCCGGTGCTCCTGTGGGCCCTCGCGATCATTGGGCTGGCTTGGGGGCAGGTGAGCTTTGCGGAGCGTCTCGCCGGCGTCGGCGGCTACAACAAGCTGGTCATCATTCCCCTGCTGTTGACGCAATTCCGGCGTTCCGAGCGCGCCTTGCTGGTGCTGTACGGTTTCCTCGCCTCTTGCGTCTTGCTGCTGATCGTGTCGTGGCTGCTGCAGATCCTCTGGATCATCGTCCCGGAAAAGGAACTCTACGTGCAGGGCAAGCTCCCTGGCGTGCCGGTCAAAGACTATATCGCGCAAAGCACCGAGTTCCTGGTGTGCGCCTTCGCGCTGCTCGCGATCGCATTCGAACGCATGCGCGCGCGGCACGTCGCGTTTGCGGCGGGACTTGTGCTGCTGGCGCTTCTGTTCCTCGCCAACATCTTCTATGTGTCGGCCGGACGGACCGCGCTGGTCGTGATACCGATCCTGCTTGCGATCCTGGGCTTCCGCGAATTCGGCTGGAAAGGCACGATTGGCGCATGCGCCGCCGGAGCGATCCTGATCGCGGCCGCGTGGGCCTCGTCGCCGATGCTGCGCGACCGCGTGCTGGACAGCATCGACGATGTCATCAGCTATCGCAGCGACAACACGGTCAGCTCCGCGTCATTGCGGCTTGCGTTCTGGAAGCAATCGCTCACCTTCATCTCCGAAGCGCCGGTCATCGGCCACGGCACCGGCACCATGCCGAACCTATTCCGCGACGCGGCTGCCACCGCAACAGGCCCGGCCGCGGTCGCTTCGGTCAATCCGCACAACCAGTATTTCGCCGTCGCGATTGAGCTCGGCGTCGTGGGCCTCGCCATCCTGATCGCCATGTGGATCGCCCATCTGGCGCTGTTTCGTGGGCCCGGCCTGGTCGCCTGGTTCGGCCTCGTGATCGTGCTGCAGAACGTCATCTCATCGCTGTTCAACTCGCATCTGTTCGATTTCTTCCACGGGTGGTTCTACGTGTTCGGGGTCGGCGTGCTCGGCGGGATGGCATTGCGCAGGGTCGTGCCGTCGGGAAGTGCAACGCTTGAGGCGCGATGACGATCGAGCTCCCCGCCAACCCTCGTATCTTGGTCGTCGCGCTGCGCCGGCTCGGCGACGTGTTGCTCACGACCCCGCTGATCCGCAGCCTCAAGCAGGCCTATCCGGATGCCGCGATCGAGGCGCTCGTGTTCGCCGGGACCGAAGGAATTCTCGCCGGCAATCCCGATCTTGCCGGCACGATCGTGATGCCGGCGCGGCCGACGCTGCGCCAAAGCCTCGCGCTCATGCGCCGGCTGTGGCGGCGCTATCATCTGGCGATCTCGACGCAGACCGGCGACCGGCCGACCGCCTTTGCCTGGGGCGCGGGCCGCAGGCGCATCGGCATGGTGGAAGCCGAAGGCGGCACGGCCCGCCTCAAACGGCGCATGCTCAAGCAATGGGTCGTGACCGATCACGAGCTGCATCGGGTGGCCGATCTGCTGCGGATCGCCGACGCGCTCGACATTGCGCAAGCCGAAACGCTCGTGCCGCCCGCGGGCGCGACGCGTCCCGGCATCCGCCCCGACCGTCCTTACGCGGTCATCCACGCCGTCCCGATGTTTCGCTACAAGCGCTGGACCGCGGCCGGCTGGCGTGCGCTCGCCGCGGGACTTGGCAACCGCGGACTTGCGGTCGTCGCGACCGGCGGCCCGTCGCAGGCGGACCGGGACTACCTCGACAGCGTCTGGACCGCGCCGACCGACGTGCGCCGGCTCGACGGCGTGCCGACGTGGCCGGAGCTTGCGGACCTGATCGCCGGCGCCGAGGTTTATATCGGCCCCGACACCTCGGTGACCCATCTCGCGGCGGCGACCGGGGTGCCGACGGTTGCGCTTTACGGCCCGACCGACCCGCGCCTGTTCGGCCCATGGCCGGTCGGCGGCCTTGCCGATCCCTGGAGCGCCGCAGGCACGATCCAGCGTCGCGGCAACGTCGTCCTGGTGCAGAATCCGCTGCCGTGCCTGCCGTGCCAGCAGGAGGGCTGCGACCGCCATCGCGAGAGCCGCAGCCAGTGCCTCGACGAGCTTTCGGCGGCCCAGGTGCTCGCCGCCACCGATCAGGCGCTCGCGCGCGCCACGACGCGGGCCAGTGGCGCGCACGCCTGAACACCGCTATTGAGACGGCATGAGTGAGCGTTCGCCCTCGCCATGAACAGGCTTTCTTTGACACCGCGCCAGTGGCTGATCGTGGCGCACGACCTTGCCGCGACCGTCGCGGCGATCGTCGTGAGCTTCTTCATGCGGTTCGAGCTCGCCGGGCTTGCCTCGCGCCTCGACGGGCTTCTGCCGATCCTGCCCGGCTTCGTGATCTATGCGGGGATCGTGTATTTCCTGTTCGGCCTGCACGAGGCGAAATGGCGCTTCACCTCGCTGCCCGATCTCGGCAACATCGTGCGCGCCGCGACCGTGCTCGCGATCTCGCTGCTCGCGCTCGACTACATCCTGGTCGCCCCGCAGCTCTACGGCACCTATTTCTTCGGCAAGATCACGATCCTGCTCTACTGGTTCCTGCAGATCGCGTTCCTGGCCGGATCGCGCGTCGCCTATCGCCATTTCCGCTACGTCCGCGCACAGCAGCACGCGCGCGAAGGCCAAACCGTTACGACTCTGGTGCTCGGGCGCGCGGCCGACGCCGAGGTGCTGCTGCGCGCGATCGAAAGCGGCGCGGTCAGCAAGGTCCGGCCGATCGGCATCCTGTCGCCGTCGTTCGCGGATCGCGGGCAGAGCATCCGCGGCATCCCGGTGATCGGAAACCTTGAGGATCTCGAACAGGTCGTGCGCGATGCCGAAGCGCGCGGCATGCGCGTCATGCGGCTGATCTTCACGCCGTCCGCGCTTGTCCCCGAAGTGACGCCGGAGACGACCCTGATGCAGGCGCGCCGGCTCGGGTTGCAGACGAGCCGCCTGCCGAGCCTCGCGGAAGGCGGGGAGGCGTTGCAGCTCGCGCCGATCGCGGTCGAAGACCTGCTGCTGCGGCCGAGCGTGACGATCGACTATCACCGCCTGGAGCAGTTCATCCACGGCAAGTCCGTCATCGTCACCGGCGGCGGCGGTTCGATCGGCGCCGAGATCTGCGACCGTGTGATCACGTTCGGCGCGACCAGGCTCCTGGTCGTGGAGCATTCCGAGGTCGCGCTCTACATCGTGACCGAGACTCTCAACGCCAAGGGCTCGCAGGCGCACATCGAGGGCAAGATCGCCGACGTGCGCGACCGCGAGCGCATCGCGCGCGTGTTCGCCGACTTCAAGCCGGACATCGTGTTCCACGCCGCGGCGCTGAAGCACGTGCCGATGCTCGAACGCGACTGGGGCGAGGGCGTGAAGACCAACGTGTTCGGGTCGATCAACGTCGCGGACGCAGCCGTCGCGGCCGGCGCCGTCGCCATGGTGATGATCTCCACCGACAAGGCGATCGAGCCGGTGTCGGTGCTGGGCGCCACCAAGCGGTTCGCCGAGATGTACTGCCAGGCGCTCGATGCCGATTTCGCGCGCCGCGCGCAGGCGCGCCGCATGCGGCTGATCGCGGTGCGCTTCGGCAATGTGCTCGCCTCGAACGGCTCGGTGGTGCCGAAATTCAAGGCCCAGATCGAGGCCGGCGGCCCCGTGACGGTGACGCACAAGGACATGGTCCGCTACTTCATGACCATCCGGGAAGCCTGCGATCTCGTGGTCACGGCCGCAAGCCATGCGCTCGGACCCGATCGCGCCGACGTTTCGGTCTATGTCCTCAACATGGGCCAGCCCGTGAAGATCGCCGAACTCGCCGAGCGCATGATCCAGCTTTCCGGGCTCGAGCCCGGACGCGACATCGCGATCACCTATACCGGCATCCGCCCGGGCGAGCGGCTGCACGAGATCCTGTTCGCCCGCAACGAGCCGATCGTCGAAATCGGTATCACCGGCATCGTGGCGGCGAAGCCGAGCAACCCGTCGGTCGAGGCGATGCGCGGCTGGCTCGCGACGCTGGAGCAGGGGCTCGCGCGCGA
>CAYZMR010000177.1:0-7557 GCA_964479515.1 uncultured Hyphomicrobiales bacterium
GCCGAACTGCGCGCGATCCGGCGCGCCGAACTGATACTCGCCCTCATCGTCGACGTCGGGTCGTTCGATGCCGGGCGGATTGATCGATATCGGACCATTCGCAACCGGCCGCGCCGGATAAGCGCGCGGCGGTGCCGGCGTATAAGGCTCGACATGAGGTTGCGTCGGATCGACGCCGGGCGGCGGATCGGCAAGCGGAAAGCGGCCCGGCACGGCACCGGGCGGACGCAACTCATCCGAATAGCCGAGCGTCGCAGGGTCGCCGAACGCCGAGACCTTGAAGGGAAAGTCGGCGCCGCAGACGCCGGGGCCCGTAATCGGCTCGATGCGCACGACCATCGGGCCTTCCTTGACGGCGCCCGATTTCAGGCACGCGACCTCCGCCTCATGCCGCCACGGCTCGCGCTCCGCGAGCCACGAATGCCCGCACGCCGCAAGACCGAAAACGACGAGGGAGCCGACGAGATACCGGGCCACTCCACGCGCCATGACCCGAGAATGCGAGGTATTTCTTTAAGGAACGTTTTAACGAGCGCGGTCGCCCGCGGACGATGCACCTCAGCAGTGGATGGCGTCCCGCAAATCCAAGGCCGCCCGCATTCAATTCTGCCCGAATGAAGGGCGCGGTGCCTCTTTTTCCAAGGTTAGTGACAATAGATCAGCGTTAACTATAATACAGTTAATGTATAACTAGCAGGTAGGTAATTATCGGGATGGATTTAAGTAATATTACAAATTGAACTAATTTGCGAATTCTATATCTTAATAAAACGTAATTCAGCTGAGCCGACGCAACGTATAAATCAAATCTCGGAGTCGCTTGTCATGCGTTTGTCTGTGGCGTTTGCCATGCTTATGATCGCAACACCAGTATACGCGCAGCAAATCGGGACGACGTCTGGCGCGACGTCGTCGATCAACATCGCCAACCCCGCCGCTACGACCTCGACGAACCGGCTCATCACGCCGCCGACGATCGCGGCGCCGGGCCTGACCGCGGCGGGCGTCGAGACCTGCCTCGGCTCGACATCCGCTGGCTTGTCCCTCATGGGCGGCGGCCTGACGTTTGGCCGCACCCAGGTCGACGATGGCTGTACCATCCGCCTGCTCGCGCGCCAGCTCTTCGCCTTCGGCATGCAGAAGGCAGCTCTCGCACTCATGTGCCAGGACGAGCGCGTGGCAACCGCGATGGAAGCTTCGGGGTCTCCCTGTCCAGTCGTGGCGTTCGCTCCGATGATGCAGCGACGGGCCGCCCTGACCTCCGCCGAACCTCCCATCAGCCGCGACGACCCTCCCGTCAGCCACGCCGAGCAGGTGTGGATGGAACGGGCCTCGAACTGACCCGGCCTCAAGCGCGCGCAAGGCTGCGGGCCGGCGCGGGCTTCGGGACGGGCCAATCCCGGCTCGTGATACGGAAGGACATCACATGAAGAGGCTTTGCTGCATCGTCGCCATGGCCGGGGTTCTGGTCTCGGCCCCCGCCATGGCGGATCAATATTTCAACGGGACCGGCCTCACCAACATCTGGTCGAGTGCCCAGGGAACGTCGAACTCCTACGGCTTGGCCAACGCGTTCAGCAACAGCGCGTCCGGTGCGGCGGCCACGGTCAACGCGCTCGGCAGTATGAACGCGTTCAAGGGTAACGGCATCACCACCTCGATCACGACATCCAATGCCGGGACCACATCGAACGGCCCCGGCTACGCGCAGGCGCAGACCTCGGGCTATTCCGGCGGCACCATCACGATGAACGGCACGATGTCGAGCACCCACTCCCACTGAGGAGCGACGCCCGGCGCACCAGCCTTCGAAGATCATGGAGTGGGCATCGGCACGTTCGCCGATGCCCACTCTACGGTTTTCTGGCGGAAGAGAGCGCACGCGCCGGGAACGGGTTAGACGCCACGCGTACCGATGCGTTGATGCCGCAGTCAGAAACCGGCAAAATCAACTGCGTCCGTCTTCCCCGTTGCGGCCGGTTGCCACCCGGCGGTGCCTGCTCCAACGCATTGGACCCTGAACGGTTCAGCCGTCGATCGCCCGCGCATTGCGCTTGGCTCCCTGCGGGCTACAGTAACCGCCAAAGGAACCCCGCATGCTCGACCGCCCCGCCCGCACGATGCTCTCCGCGCTCGATCTCGCCCGCAAGGTCGAGGCGGGCGAGTTGTCGCCCGAAGGTGTGATCGATCTCTGCGCCCAGGCGATCGCGGCGCGCGAAGACGAGGTCGGCGCGTTCATCCATCTCGACATCGATGGTGCGCGGAAGCTCGCGCGCGCGGACGCCGCGCGCCTGAGCACGACGCCGCTGCGCGGACTGCCGATCGGCCTGAAAGACATTTACGACACCTACGACATGCCGACCGAATACGGCTCGGCCGCCTACAAAGGGCACCGGCCCGCGAGCGACGCCGCGCCCGTGAGCATGTTGCGCCGCGCCGGCGGCATCGTGCTCGGCAAGACCGTGACGACCGAATTCGCGCATCAGCAGACCGGCAAGACGCGCAATCCGCACAATCTCGAACACACGCCCGGCGGCTCGTCGTCCGGATCGGCCGCGGCGGTCGCGGCCGGCTTCGTGCCGATCGCGACCGGATCGCAGACCGCCGGTTCGGTGATCCGGCCGGGTTCGTATTGCGGCGTTGCCGCGTTCAAGCCGTCCTACAAGCTCCTGCCGACCGTCGGAGTGAAGTGCTACGCGTGGTCGCTCGACACTGTCGGGCTGTACGGCGCGGGCGTCGCCGACGTTGCGTTCGCGACGGCCGCGATGTCCGGCCGCGACCTGCGCGTCGATCGCGCGGCACCATCAGCGCCCCGCGTTGCGCTGGTGCGCACGCACATCTGGGCGGACGCGAGCGCCGACATGCAGAACGCGATCGGCTCGGCCGCGGCTGCGCTCGAGGCCGCGGGCGCAAGCGTGAAGGATGTTGCTCTGCCACCCGTCCTCGAAGACGCATGGCGCGCGCACAAGACGATCATTCTCTACGAGGCGGCACGCTCCTACGCGTTCGAATACGATCACAAGCGCGGCCTGCTCGGACCGAAGACCGTCGCGATGCTGGACGAAGCCGCGGCCGTCACCGTCGATGCCTATGACGACGCGCGCCGCATCGCCAAGCGCGCCCGCCTGGCGCTCGCCGACCTGATGGGCGACTTCGACGTGATCCTCACGCCCTCGGCGCCGGGCGCCGCGCCGCACGGAATCGGGGCCACCGGCGTTGCGAGCTTCAACTGGCTCTGGACCCTGATGGGCCCGCCCTGCGTCAACGTGCCTGGACTTGCCGACGCCGCCGGAATGCCGCTCGGCGTGCAGATCGTCGGCCGCTTCGGCCGCGACCGCGCCGCGCTCGAGGCCGCGCTATTCACCGAGCGCGTGGTCGCGCGGCGGTCTTAGGGCCGCGAGATACCGTTAGGCCTGATGCGCCAAGATGCCGTCCCCTGCGCGGGATGTGGAAGAATATCAATTTTTTCAATGATATAGGGCCAAGCCAGTCGGCCCTTCGGCAGCGCAGCACGTTAACCGCTTCGGTCCGCCCCCAAACTTTGGTAGACTACCTGCCAGCGCAACAGCGAGGGAGGCCTTCCGTGGACCTTGCCTTGAGGCTGAACGTGCTGGCGATGCTCGCCGCGATGGCCTTCATCGGTGCGATCGTTCTCGGCGCGTTCTGAGTTCGAGGGATCAGTCTAACGAAAAAGCCAACCGCCACGGCCGTCGCGTAAGTCTGACGGCAAAGTTTCGGACACCGGGAGGGCACGCCTTCCCGGTGTCCGGCGTTTTGGGACATGGTCGCTCTCGAAGCTGGAGGCCGCATGAAACCGAAGACCCTGTTGGAACTCGCTGGCGTCACGCCCGCGCCGCCGCCGCTGTCGCAGGCCGCCGTCGTCATCATCGACGCGCAGCACGAATATGTCGACGGCAAGCTGCCGCTTGTTGGCGTCGCGGCGGCGCTCAAGGAGATCGGCGAGCTGTTGAAACGCGCTCGCGCGCTGCAGGCGCCGGTGATCCACATCCAGCATCAGGGCCGTCCCGGCGGCGCCTTCGGGCCGGACACGGCGGGCTTCGAGATCGCCGCGCCTGCGGCGCCCGCGCCCGGCGAAGCCGTGGTGCACAAGGCGCTGCCCAACGCATTCGCCTCAACCGACCTCGCAAGCCGGCTGGCCGCGCTGAAGAAGCCGAACGTGATCCTGGTGGGCTTCATGACGCATATGTGCGTCGAAGCGACCGCGCGCGCCGCGATCGATTTCGGCCTGAAGGCCACCGTGGTCGCGAGCGCGACCGCGACGCGCGACCTGCCCGATCCGCTCACCGGCGCGACCGTGACGGCGGCCGAAGTCCAGCGCAACGCGCTCGCGGCGTTGAACGACCGTTTCGCGACGATCGTGGCGAGCGTCGATGCGCTGCCGGATTAGCCTCGTGTCCCGCACGCGATGCAGCACGCAGTGATGCATCGCAGATGCGGGACCCCGGTTGCTTGAAAATAACAACCGGGGTCCCGGGTCTGCACAGCGGCACTACGCGCCGCAGTGCGCCCGGGACACCGCGACGTTTTATTCCGCCGCCTCGCGCGCGTAACTCAGCGGATCATAATTGAGCACCGGCGCAAGCCAGCGCTCGGCCTCCGCGACGCTCCAGCCCTTGCGCGCGGCGTAATCCTCCACCTGGTCGCGCTCGATCTTGCCGACGCCGAAGTAGTGCGCCTCCGGGTGGCCGAAATAGAGCCCGCACACAGACGCGCCCGGCCACATCGCGTAGCTCTCGGTGAGCTGCACGCCGATGCGCTCGCCGTCGACAAGTTCGAACAGCGTCGCCTTCTCGGTGTGATCGGGTTGCGCCGGATAACCGGGCGCGGGCCGGATGCCGCGATATTTCTCCTCGACGAGTTCGCGCGTCGACAGCGTCTCGTCGGCCGCATAGCCCCAGAATTCCCGACGCACACGCTGATGCATGCGCTCCGCGAAGGCTTCGGCGAGCCGGTCGGCCAGTGCCTTGACCATGATCGACGAATAATCGTCGTTCGCGTGCTTGAAGCGGTCGGCGATCACGTCCTCGCCGATGCCGGCGGTGACGACGAATGCGCCGATATAGTCGTCGACGCCTTGCGGCGCGATGAAGTCCGAAAGCGCCACGTTGGCGCGACCCTCGCGCCGCGCAAGCTGCTGGCGCAGCGTATGCAGCATCTGCGCAGGCTTCCCCCGCGCATCGTCGGCATAGACCGCGATGTCGTCGCCCTCGGCATTCGCCGGCCAGAAGCCGACGACCGCGGCGGCGCGGAACCAGTTCTCCTCGACGATCTGGCGCAGCATCGCGCGCGCGTCGTCATAGAGCGAACGCGCGGCAGCGCCGAACTTGTCGTCGTCGAGGATCGCGGGAAACTTTCCGGTCAGCTCCCAGGTCGAGAAGAACGGCGACCAGTCGATATAGTCGATCAGCTCCGCGATCGAATAATGCTCGAACACGCGGGTGCCGAGGAACGACGGCTTCGGCGGCACATAATTCGCCCAATCAAGCACCAGCGCATTCTTCCGCGCATCCTTCAACGCAAGGCGCCGCTTGTTCTCCTCGCCGCGCGCATGGGCAGCAGCGATCTTTACATATTCCTCGCGCACCTCCGACACGTAAGCGCCGCGCAGCTGCTGCGACATCAACTGCGACACGACGCCGACCGCCCGGCTTGCGTCGGTCACGTAGATCGTCTGTCCGCGCCGGTAGTTCGGGTGGATCTTCACCGCCGTATGCACGCGGCTCGTCGTCGCGCCGCCGATCAGCAACGGCAGCGCGAAGCCCTCGCGCTCCATCTCGGCGGCGACGTGGCACATCTCGTCGAGCGAGGGCGTGATCAGGCCTGACAGCCCGATGATGTCGGCACCCTCGGCCCTCGCGGTCTCCAAGATCTTCGTCGCCGGCACCATGACGCCGAGATCGATCACCTCGTAATTGTTGCACTGGAGCACGACGCCGACGATGTTCTTGCCGATGTCGTGCACGTCGCCCTTCACGGTCGCCATCACGACCTTGCCGGCGGATCTCTGCGCGGCCTGGCCGCTCGCCTTCTTTTCTTCCTCCATGAACGGCAGCAGATAGGCGACCGCCTGCTTCATCACGCGCGCGGACTTGACGACCTGCGGGAGGAACATCTTGCCGGAGCCGAACAGGTCGCCGACCACGTTCATGCCGGCCATCAGCGGGCCCTCGATCACGTCGAGCGCGCGCGTCGATGAGCGCCGCGCCTCTTCGGTGTCGTCCGCGATGAAATCCGTGATGCCGTGCACGAGCGCATGGGAGAGCCGCTGGCCGACCGGCCATTCGCGCCAGGCAAGGTCGACCTCTCTCGCCTCCTTGCCCTGCCCGGCGAAGCGCTGTGCGATTGCGAGCAGCCGCTCGGCCGCGTCCGCCCTCCCTTTCCCTCCCCCGCTTGCGGGGGAGGGTTGGGAGGGGGCGCGGTTGAGCACGACGTCCTCGCACGCCTCGCGCAATTCCGGATCGAGCGCGTCATAGACCGCGATCTGGCCGGCATTGACGATGCCCATGTCCATGCCGGCTTTGATCGCGTGATAGAGGAACACGGAGTGCATCGCCTCGCGCACGCGCTCATTGCCGCGGAACGCGAACGACAGGTTCGACACGCCGCCCGACACATGCGCGTGCGGCAGGTTCTGCCTGATCCACCGCGCGCCCTCGATGAAGGCGACGCCGTAGCCGTTGTGCTCCTCGATCCCGGTCGCGACCGCGAAGATGTTCGGATCGAAGATGATGTCCTGCGGCGGAAAGCCGACCTGATTGACCAGGATGTCGTAGGCGCGGGCGCAGATCGCGGTCTTGCGCTCGAACGTGTCGGCCTGGCCCTTCTCGTCGAACGCCATCACGACGACGGCGGCGCCGTGGCGGCGCACGACCTTCGCGTGCTTGATGAATTCGGCTTCGCCCTCCTTCATCGAGATCGAGTTGACCACCGCCTTGCCTTGCACGCACTTCAAGCCCGCCTCGATCACGGCGAACTTCGACGAATCGATCATGACCGGCACGCGCGCGATGTCGGGCTCGGCGGCGACCAGATTGAGAAACGTCACCATCGCGGCTTGCGAGTCGAGCAGGCCCTCGTCCATGTTGACGTCGATGATCTGCGCGCCGTTCTCGACCTGCTCGCGCGCGACGCCAAGCGCCGCCGTGTAGTCGCCGGCCGTGATGAGCTTGCGGAATTTGGCCGAACCCGTGACGTTGGTGCGCTCGCCCACATTCACGAACGGAATGTCGGACGTGAGCGTGAACGGCTCGAGCCCGGAGAGCCTGAGAAGCGGCTCGATCTCAGGGATCGGGCGCGGCGGCTTGCCGCGCACGGCCTCGGCGATCGCGCGGATATGGTCCGGCGTCGTACCGCAGCAACCGCCGACGATATTGACGAGGCCCGCGCTCGCGAACTCTTCGAGCAGCTCGGCCATGAATTCCGGGCTCTCGTCGTAGAGCCCGAATTCGTTCGGCAGACCGGCGTTCGGATAGGCGCAGACGAGCGTGTCGGCGATGCGCGCGATCTCGGCGATGTGCGCGCGCATCTCCTTGGCGC
>CAYZMR010000178.1:0-7480 GCA_964479515.1 uncultured Hyphomicrobiales bacterium
GCTTCCGCGGCATGGGCGAAGGCGGCACCATCGGGGCGCCGGCGGCGATCGCCAACGCAATCGCGGATGCGCTCTCGCCGCTCGGCATCGAGATCGACGAACTGCCGGTGACGCCGGAACGGCTGTATCGGCTGATCGAGGCGGCAAAGAACAAGGACTGAAGGAGGAACGATGGACTTGGGGCTCACAGGCAAGGTCGCGCTCGTGACCGGCGCGGCGCGCGATGTCGGCGGCGAGATTGCGATCACGCTCGCCGCCGAAGGCGCGGCCGTCGCCGTCAACTACCTCTCATCCGCCGACGCCGCGGAGGCGGTCGTCGCCGAGATCAAGCAGAAAGGCGGCAAGGCCAAGGCCTACAAGGCGGACGTTGCGGACTTCGCAGCGGTCAAAGCCATGGTCGACGCGGTTGCGAAGGATTTCGGCGGCTTGAACATCCTGGTCAACAATGCCGGCCTCGCCAAGCGCCAGCGCTTCGTCGACACCACGCCGGACGATTGGAAGAAGCAGATCGACATCTGCCTCTATGGCGCGATCCATTGCTGCCACGCCGCCGCGCCGCATTTGGAGAGCGCCAAGAACGGCCGCATCGTCGCGGTGATCGGCGATTCTTCACGCGTCGGCGAATCCAGCCTGTCGATCGTCGCGGCGGCGCGCGCCGGCGTCGTCGCGCTGATGAAGTCGCTCGCGCGCGAGCTCGGCCGCTCCGGCACCACCGCGAACACGGTTTCGCTCGGGATGGTGGAGACCGCGCATGACCGCGCCTGGGTCGAAGAAAATCGCGAAAAACTCGTTCGACTCTATCCACTACGCCGGCTCGGCCTGCCCGACGACGTCGCGCCGACCGTCGCGCTGCTCGCTTCGCCGCGCTCGGGCTGGATCACCGGGCAGACGTTGAGCATCAGCGGCGGCTACAGCATGGTGTGACGATGCTGCACGCTGACCTCATTGCGCCGATCCACGTGTTGCTCGCGCGGCACGCCGCCGCGCGCGGCGCCAAGGTCGCGTATCGCGACGCGCATCGTTCAGTCACCTACGCGGCGCTGAACGAGCGCACCGCGCGGCTCGCCGGCCATCTGGCCGATCTCGGGATCGGACCAGGCGACACCGTCGCGATGCTTCTGCCCAACTCGGTCGAGTGGATCGAGACGTGTTTCGCGATCGCGCGGGCGGGCGCGATCAGTGTGCCGATCCCCTACGAGGCGACCGAGCCCGAGATCGCCTACCGCCTGGCCGATGCGAACTGCCGCGCGATCGTAACGACCGGCGAGCGCGGCGACCTCATGGCGAAGCTGCAACGCGGCGCGCCGAATCTCGCGATCGTGATCGTCACCGACCGCGGCACGAGCGGCGTCGCGGCTCTGCGCTACACCGACCTGATGGCGACGCCGCCGACATCCGCGCCGCGCGATCCCGACACGCTGCATGAGCCGGCCTTCATCCTCTACACCTCAGGCACCACCGGCCGCGCCAAGGGCGTGCTGCTCACCCTGCACGGCATGCTGTGGATCGTCGCCGCGTGCTGGGCGCCGATCACGGGCTTGAGCGAGCGCGACACCGTGCTCTCGCCGCTGCCGCTGTTCCATTCCTACGCGCTCAACCTGTCGGTGCTCGGCGTACTCGCAACCGGCGCGAGCGAAACCATCATGGAGCGGTTCTCCACGAGCGAGGCCGTGCGGCTGCTGCAGACCGGCGAGTTCACCTGCTTCCCCGGCGTGCCGACCATGTTCCATTACCTGCTGCAGGCGACGCGCGACACGCCCGGACTGACGTTCCCGAACCTACGGCTTTGCGTCTCGGCCGGCGCCATCATGCCGGCGACCCTCAACCGCGAATTCGAAGATCGCTTCGGCGTGCCGCTGCTCGACGGTTACGGCATCACCGAAACCTCCACCATGGTGACGATGAACTGGCCGAGCGGCGCGCGTGTCCTCGGCTCCTGCGGCTTTCCGGTGCCGGGCTTGAGCGTTCGCATCATCGATCCGGCGAGCGGCCGGGACGTCGAGCGCGGGACGGAAGGCGAATTGATCGTGCGCGGGCCGAACGTCATGCCGGGCTATCACAACAAGCCCGAGGAGACCGAACGCGCGTTGCGCGACGGCTGGTACCACACCGGCGATCTCGCCCGCAGCGACGAGAACGGCTTCCTCACCATCACGGGGCGGCTGAAAGAGCTCATCATCCGCGGCGGGCAGAACATCGCGCCGGCCGAGATCGAGGAGGTGGTGAACACCTTCGAAGCGGTGCTCGACTGCGCGGTCGTGGGCGTGCCGCACGCGCATCTCGGCGAAGTGCCGGCGCTGTTCGTGGTGGCGCGCGCCGGCCGCGCGATCGAGGCTGACGCGCTGCTCATCCACTGCCGCGCGCAGCTCTCCGCCTACAAGGTGCCGCACGCGGTGCACGTGGTGGCCGAAATCCCGCGCACCGGCTCGGGCAAGATCATCCGCTACAAGCTGCGCGAGGCGCTCAGGGTGTAACCCTTCAATGCCCGAGCGCCGGCGCGGCCACCTTCGTGTCCGTCGTCGCCGTATCGTGCAGCCTGATCATGATCAGGCACACGATCAGCGAGATCACCAGCGGTGTCGCGGCGATCATGTAGAGATTCTGCAGCGGCAGGTTCATGCCGATCAGCATGCCGCCGAGCGCGGGGCCGCCGAATGCGCCGAAGCGGCCGATGCCAAACGCGTAGCCGACGCCGAGCGAGCGCACATGCGTCGGGTAGACGATGCCGGCGGTCGCGTTGAGGCCGAACTGGATGCCCAGCAGGCAGAATCCGGCCGCGAACGTGACCCACACCAGCCAGGGCGAGGTCGCCACGTAACCGATCGCGGCCGTCGCCGGGATGCCGAGCAGGATCAAGAGGATGACCGGACGCAGGCCCATCCGGTCGACGAAGCGGCAGATCACCAGCGCGCAGATCGAGCCGCCGAGCTGGAACATCAGGTTCGCGTTCTGCGCCGTCGCGGCGCTGCCGCCGGCTTTCACGATCGCGGGCGTGATGATCGTCTGCAGCCAGATATTCACGAAGTAGAACACCATGAGGTTGACGGCGAACAGGAGCCACAACATCGGCGTGATGATCGCGAGCTTGCCGGCGAACAGGTCGACGAAGCGCGCCTTCGCGGCATTCTGGCTCGCCGACACGAAGCGATCGTCCGGCCCCATCGTAAAGCCGGGCTGCATCTTCTGCGCGACCGCGATCGCCTCGGCGCGGCGCGCCGGCACCAGCGCGAGGAACTTGATCGATTCCGGCACCACCAGCCAGCAGAGCGCCGCGATGATGAACGGCAGGATGCCGCCGATCCAGAAGATGATCTGCCAGCCGTAGCCCGGCGCCAGCGTGTTGGCGACGATCGGGGGGAAAATGCCGCCGAGCGTGGTGCCGGTGAACATCAGGATGATCAAGGTCGCGCGCATGCGCGCCGGCGCCATCTCGGCGTTGAGCGCGACCGTGTTCGCGATCACGCCGCCGATGCCGAAGCCGGTGAGGAAACGCGCCCAGGTGAGGTGCTCCGGCGAGTCCACGAAGGCGATGATGAGGGTGAACAGGCCGAAGCTTACGAGCGACAGGTTGATCGCCGGCTTGCGGCCGTAACGGTCGCCGATCCAGCCGAACAGCGGCGCGCCGAACAGCACGCCGAAATTCGTGGCGCTGAAGGCAAATGTGAGCGCGGCCGGCGAGGCGAGATGCCATTCGCGCACGAAGAACGGCCCGGCGGCGGGAGCAGCCGAGATGTCGTAGCCGTCGATCAGCGTGATGATGAAGCAGGAGAACACGAGCATCCAGTTGAAGCCCGTGACCTGCTGGTCGTCGACCAGGCGGTCGACGTCGATCGTCCTGCCCTCAGCCATTGCCCGCCCCCCTGGATTGATCGGCGCGGTCTTTTCGCCGCGGTCCCTCCATGTTGCGGCGGCAGAAGCCGATTGGCAATGGAGCGGTCGTCCTCGTGGGCCGTGGCCCTTGTCAGAGCTGCCCACCGTCGCCCCACTTATCCAGCAAAGCGCGGTACCCCGAGTCCTGATAGCGGGAGAGCAGGAAGGCCGGCGCGTAGTCGGGCAGCGCCCCACCCGCGATATGGCGCGCGACGAGTTCTCCGCCCGCGCACGACGCCATCACGCCGAAGCCCGAATACGCCCCGGAAATATATGCGCCCTCGACCGGCAACGGGCCGATCAGCGGCCGATTTTCCTTGGTCTTGATGTAGTAGCCGCCGTCGACATAGGGCCGCGCCCCGGCCCCGATATAGGCCTTGAGCGCCGGCACCATCGTCGACATGCCGCGCAGCACGATCTCGGCGTAGTGCGCCTCCTCGGGCAGCGGGAACACGACATCGGCCGCGCCGCCGTGATGGTTGAACAGCGCGACCAGCGCGGCGGCCCCGTCGGGCCGCCCGTGAACGCCGGCGGGGAACTTCTCGAGGAGCCATCGCGTCTCCTCGTTCTCTTCAAGCACGGCGCGCTCGTCGTCGCTCCACGGCAGATACTGCTCGTCGAGCCAGATCATCATCGGCGCGGTGCGCGGCAGGGCGCCGAGCGTGTCGGCGAGACTGATCTTGAAGTGGCGTTCGGCGACGATCGGCAGATCGACGCCGAGCATCCGCGCCATGTCCTTCTGCATCGGCCCAGCGGCCAGCACGATGTGCGTCGCCTCGAGCGACTGGATTTCGCCCTTGCGTTCGACCTGAACCGCGCGAACGCGTTCGCCCGCCTCGATACCCACGACCTTTCCGCGCAGAAGCTTCACGCCCCGCGCGCGGGCGGCTTCCAGCATCACCATTCCGAGTTGCTGCGCGCTGAGCCAGCCGGCGCGGCGCGCATGCGCCACCGCCACGGTCTGCGGCGAAAGATACGGAAAGTGCCGGCGGATCAAGCCCGCATCGGTGATGACATCCGCGCCGGTGAGCGGAAACGCGAACCCGCGCTCGGGCGAGGGCTCGTAGGCGCTGGACGCCCTCTCGTGAAAGCGCGCGGGTCCTGCGCCGCGCGACTCGGCGGTGCGCGCCATCGTCTGCAGGAACGGGATCTTGGTCGCGTCGGCGGTCGCGAACAGATAGCCGCGGCGATTGAGATTGATGCGGTTATCGGTCCCCCGCGCGATCTCTTCGATCAGATCGATGCTGCGGTTCATGAAGGCGGTCATGGCCCAGTCCGGGCCGGGCCACCAGTTGCGGTAGGCCTCGGTCG
Organism: uncultured Hyphomicrobiales bacterium; assembly: GCA_964479515.1. Lineage (GTDB taxonomy): Bacteria > Pseudomonadota > Alphaproteobacteria > Rhizobiales > Xanthobacteraceae > PALSA-894. The sequence continues at coordinate 5,182 of CAYZMR010000178.1, forward strand.
ATTTGTCCGACGTCAGCGAGAGCGGGTTGCCCGGGTCGACGATCGTCACGTCATTAAAGCCGTGCGCGACCGCGAGATTGTACGCGGCGGCGACGCCCGCGATGCCCGCCCCGCAGATCACGATCCTGGCTGAATCGGCCATGGCTCAATGTAAGCCGCGTCGGCGGTCCGGCGAAGCCCGGCGATTGCGCCAAGTTCGATCCCGCAGCACCCACCATTGTGCCAGGCGGGTCTTGTGCCGGCTTCCCCGACGTTGTCCTATGACGTTCGAACAGGGGATCGCGATGACCGCTTTGTTATTCCGAAATTTCCAACTCCTGGAACCGGAAGTCGGCGAGCTTCAAGGTGGGGTTGAGCTCCTCGTCGAAGGCGAGACGGTACGCGAGGTCTCGGACAAGCCGATCAAGGCGGATAGCGCCGACGTCATCGACTGCGGCGGGCGAACGCTCATGCCCGGGCTGATCGACAGCCACGTCCACGTCATCCTGAGTGAGGTCAATTTCCGCTATCTCGAATCCGTGCCGCTGACCTTGATGACGGCGCGCGCCGCGCGGCTGATGCTCGGCATGCTCAACCGCGGCTTCACCAGCGTGCGGGACACCGGCGGCGCCGATTGGGGGCTGAAGACCGCGGTGGAGCAAGGCGACATCGCCGGGCCGCGCCTGTTCATCGCGGGCGCCGCGATCGGGCCAACCGGCGGCCACAGCGATCCGCGCCGCCGAACCGATCTTTTCGCGCGCTGTCATTGTTGTGATGCCATGCGTTTCGGCATGCGCCAGTCCGATGGCGTGCCGGAAGTGCTGAAATCGGTGCGTGAGCAGATGCGGCAAGGCGCGGACCACATCAAGATCATGATGTCGGGCGGCGTCGCCTCTCCTTACGATCCTCTCGACAGCCTGCAGTTTTCGCCCGAGGAGGTGAAGGCGGCCGTGCAGGAGGCGACCGCCTTCGGGCGCTACGTCTGCGCCCACGCCTACACACCGGAAACAATGACCCGCGCGGCGAACAACGGCGTGCGCGTGATCGAGCACGGCAACCTGATCGACGAGCCGACCGCCAAGCTGATGGCCGAGAAGGGCATGTTCATGGTGGCGAACCTCGTCACCTACTACGCGATGCGGGAACGCGCCGCCGAGTTCGGCATGTCGTCGGACAGTCTCTACAAGAACGACCTCGTCATCGACGGCGGCCTGAAGTCACTCGAAATCTGCAAGCGCGCCGGCGTGCCGGTCGGCTACGGCACCGACCTCCTCGGTGCGCTTCAGATGGAAGAGAGCCGCGAGTTCATCCTGCGCTCGGAAGTGCTATCGCCGATCGAGATCATCCGTCAGGCGACCACGATCGGCGCGCGGATCGTGCGGCAGGAAGGCAAGATCGGCACGCTGAAGGCCGGCGCCTATGCGGACCTGCTGCTGATCGATGGCGATCCCTTAAAGAACCTCGGCCTGTTCCAGGAGCAGGGCAAGCACCTCGCCGCCATCATGAAGGGCGGCAAATTCCACAAGAACAAGTTGAACTGAAATGTCGTCGGCCGCCGCATACGATCGACCTGCGGCGCTCGCGAACACTCCGCGCCGGCGCGTGTCGATCGGACGCTGGCTGCTCAACGGCGCGGCGGGCGTTTCGCTCGGCTTCATCCTGCTGCCGCTCGCCCTGGTCACATGGCTCGCGTTCTTTCGCCAGGAGATTCCCTCGTTCCCGCCCGAGGGCTACTCGCTGCGATGGTTCGGCGCGGTGCTCGACAACAAGAGCTTCGTCGGCGGATTTATTCTCAGCGTCCAGGTCGCGGTCGCCTCCACCTTGATCGGGCTCGCGCTCGCGGTACCGGCGAGCCTTGCGGTTGCGCGGCGCAAGTTCAACGGTCGCGGCCTCGTCAACGCGCTGTTGCTGATGCCGCTGATCGTCCCCGGCGTCGTGCTCGGGACGTCGATCTACGTGTTCCAGATCGAGACCGAGATCGCGACCGGATTGCCGCTGCTCGGCTCGACCACCGGGCTGATCGCGGCGCATGCTTTGATCGTGATCCCATGGGTCGCGCGGCTCGTCACCGCAAGCCTTGCGGGCTTCGATCCGGCGATCGAGGAGGCCGCCAAGAACCTCGGTGCCGGGCCGTGGACGGCGTTCCGCCGCGTGACTGTTCCGGCGATCTGGCCGGGAATCGTGGCGGGTGCGCTGTTCGGCTTCGTGATGTCGTTTGGTAATCTCGAAATGAGCCTGTTTCTGGTCGGCGCGGGGCGCACGACGCTGCCGATCGCGATCCTGCAATATCTGGAATGGAAGATCGATCCGACGGTCGCCG